>CAZFVV010000006.1:47735-78826 GCA_964522165.1 uncultured Calditrichaceae bacterium | reverse complement strand
CAGAGAATTTACGTAATACTGAGATTATTAACAACTTGTTAGAGAATAAGGTCTAATCAATTCGACTATGGTAATTTGTCATAAATAAATAGGTCTAACAAATTTAATTTTGTAAATGATACGGAGCTTTCGGCACGTTTTTGGCGCCGGTTATGCTCGACAACCGGTAGAAAAGCGGCTCAAGAATTAGGCACAGATTGCGTTGACCACGGTCAGTGTTCGGTAATGATGCCAAGTCAAATAGGAGAGGATATGACGAGTTATTCCAATGAATCATCACCGCAGACATATGCACGGATCGGTGGGCTACTCTATTTGTTTATTATTGTGGCCGCCGGATTCGGAGAGCTCTTCGTCCGGGGTAAGCTCATAGTGTGGGGCGACGTCGCTGCAACTGCCAGCAAAATCTTGGCTTCCGAGACGCTTTTCCGCGTCGGTTTGGCTGGCGAAATACTTACTTGCGCGTGCGATGTTGCGCTGGCATTGATCCTTTATGTACTGCTCAAGCCGGTGAGCAAGAACATCGCTTTGCTTGCGGCGTTTTTCAGGCTGACGTTCGTCGCCATCTACGCAGTCACCAAACTTTTTGAGATCGCGGCCCTCGTCGCGCTGCAGGGTAGTGACTATCTGAAGGCCCTCGAACCACAGCAATTGTACGACGCGGCGTACCTGTCGCTCAGAGTCCATAGCCTTGGCTATGGTGCCAGCCTGCTATTTTTCGGATTATGCTGCATTCTGTTCGGCAATCTCATTCAAAGGTCAGGATACTTGCCCCGGAGCATCGGCATCCTGCTGGCAATTGCGGGTTATGGCTATGTCATCTTCAGCGTTGCACAGATACTGGCACCGGTGTTTGCTGCAAGGTTCCTGTTTGACTGGATCATAATGCTCGCGTTTGTTGCAGAATCAGGACTCTGCCTGTGGCTAATAGTGAAAGGCATTGATATGTCGAAGTGGAAGGAGATGACGCACGGTTGATGCGGAACGTGGCAATGCATAATTATTTACCTTTGTTACCGTTTGGCAGAGTGTGTTTTATGCACGCGATTTAGACGCAATAAGGCCTAATTATGGTCAGCAGGCGGGTCGTCCCGCCCACTGCCACTTCAGAACCGGACATGAGACTTTCGCCTCATCCGGCTCCTCAGCATAATGGCTCCTGTTATGAGCACTGTCTTGCGTGGAGTTGGTCATGGCAATGACCGTGAAGTAATTCCAGATTGATATACCGGTTATCATACCGATTTCCGTCAATATGATGAACCTCCATAATGTCATCTACCATAAAAAGCAATGCACAACCATTACATCGACCTTGCTGTATTTTCAGCAGTTTGGTCACTTTTAGGGGCTTATTGGGGTCTTTGCCGATTCGAGTTGCCCAATAAATCCAATCTCCATCGAGGGGGCTTTTGGTGGCAATGATTTTAGTGTGCCTTTGGATTTGTCGATCCCGATGGAAGATGAGTTTGTTTTTTCCGTCACTGAAGACCATTCGCGTATCTTCTTTTTGCCAATATTTGTGATACCACCATTGAGCGCTTTTATTCCGGTGTCGCCATTTAGCCCATTGAAGAAGCATTCGTATCATCTCTTTATCCATCCGGTCAAATATCCTTTTTGAAATCACGGTAGAAAGATAGGCTGACCACCCGCGTATCACTGGATTCAAGCTCGCTATAAGTGCTGCCTGGTTACTGCCCCGGTGTTACGGATGATTTGCCTGATTTGCCGGAGATGAAGCTGTTGAGCTTTCTTGCCCGGTTTGATCAGGGTCTTAAACCCCGGTTTTCCGCGATAGGTTCGGGTATGGTATTTCCCGACAATGTTCAAAGAACACCATAGTCAGCGTTGGCAGGTTTTCCATGACGAACGCTTCAACCACACCTTCACCCCGTGAGATAAGGTTTATCTCTTGGGATTCACCCCTTGAAATAAAATTATCTCACGGGGTGAACTTGTGTTATCCATAGCCACTTGCTTGCCGGAGTCCCACCGTCTGACTCGGCATTTACCGGCTTTTATTCCCGCTTCACACCCAGAGTTGCCACCTCTGCGCATGGGGAAAATGCTGTCTCCCATTCACCAGGGAGATCGGAGTTTCACCGATATGAACATACAGTTGTCAAAGAACTTGTCTTCGCCGCTCATCCCCCCCCCGACAAGCTTGTCGGGGTTTCGGGCGAACGGGTCGCACACTTTCGTTGGAACCGATGCAGCCATTTTTAGTGTTTATAAAAATTAAGTGGAAAATCATGGTCAGCGGTGTTTAATTAACTCGGTGGTGAAATGGCTGCACGGTTCAACATCGCGTTAGGCACTTAGTTTAGCGATTCGGGAGCCAGCGGAAGGGTTCCATAGGAGAATATGGTCATATACTAAGCCGGTAAAATTGAGATGTTTAATCTTTGCTCTGTCGCTTGCCTGGAATAGATCTTTTGAGATATTCTTTAATTCTTTCTCCAACTCCTCATTCTTCAGGAGCTTTTTACTCCACCCGAATTATGGGCAGTTGGGTATGTTCGTAAAGGTTTAACTTTTATCTCAAATTCTGCATATTTATATTATTCCGTGCTCGAAAGCTCACAAACGGATGAGTACCATATTACCAAACCAAAGATTCACCATGAAAATCACCATCGATCAAGAATATCTACACCAGGCTCTCCGCGAGCTGGTGCAAATCAACTCCATCAACCCTTCCTTGGCGCCCGGCGCGCCGGGGGAGGCGGAAATCGCCGCCTACGCGGCGGAGGCGCTGAGTAAGCTGAACGCCGCGGTGCAGGTGCACGAGCCGCTGCCCGGGCGCGCCAGCGTGGTGGGCATCCTGCGCGGCAGCGGCGGGGGCAAATCCCTGATGCTCAACGCCCACCTTGACACCGTGGGGATCGAGGGAATGCCGGAGCCGTTCTCCGCGGCCATTCGCAACGGTAAATTGTACGGCCGGGGCGCGTACGATATGAAGGGCAGCGCCGCCGCCTGCTTAGCCGCCGCCAAAGCGCTGCGCGACGCCGGCGTCGCCCTGCGCGGGGATCTGCTCATCGCCTTAGTGGCCGACGAAGAATACGAGAGCCTGGGCACCCGAGAAATCCTCCAACACTACCGCCCCGACGCCGCCATCGTCACCGAGCCGACGCAGTTGAATATCTGCCTGGCGCACAAGGGGTTCATCTGGTTAGAAGTGGAGACCCTGGGGCGGGCGGCGCACGGCAGCCGCTTTGAAGAGGGCGTGGATGCAAACATGCGCATGGGGCGCTTCCTGGCGCAATTGGACGTACTGGAACAGTTGCTGCGCAGCGGAAAAGCGCATCCCTTAGTGGGTCCCCCCTCCCTCCACGCGGCGATGCTGAAAGGGGGCAGCGGGTGGAGCACCTACGCGGAAAAGTGCACCCTCTCCATCGAACGGCGCACCATCCCCGGGGAGAGCGAGGAGACGGCGCTGAGGCAAATTCGCGGTATGATCGATCAACTTTCCGCTACCGATCCCACCTTCAAGGCCAACGTGCGGATAACCTGCGCGCGGGAAGCGTTTGAAGTGGAAAAAGAAGCGGAAATCGTGCAAACCCTCAAACAGGCCGCGGAAACGGTCACCGGGCGCACCCCGGAATTTTTCGGCGACACGCCCTGGATGGATTCCGCCCTGTTGGCCGCCGCCGGCGTCGAAACCGTGGTGATGGGCCCCTCCGGCGCCGGGGCGCATTCCCGCGAGGAGTGGGTAGATCTCCGCTCCGTGGAAACCATGGCGGAAATTCTGGCGCAAACCGCCTTGAAGTATTGCGGAAGCGAATAGATTGGGAATTCTCAATGCTCTGAATGGCGCGCTAAAGCGCGGCAATCATCCCATTATCTGCTTCAATTTTTCAATCTTCATTCTTCAATTTCCCTGCCCGGTTAGAAGCCCATAAAGGTATTCGATTAAGAGCCGCACCCCGTAGCCGGTGCTGCTCTTCCCGGCGGAGAACTCCGAATCGGTGAAGGCCACCGGGGCGATGTCGAGGTGCGCCCAGGCGGGATGGCCCTCCACAAATTTTTCCAGGAATTTAGCCGCGGTGATGGCGCCGGCGGGCGGCCCGCCGTAGTTTTTCACATCCGCTATGGCGGATTCGATCTGCTTGTTGTAATCATCCCACAGCGGCAAACGCCAGACTCGCTCCCCGGTTTGCTCTCCGGCAAGGCTTAATCGCGCCGCCAAATCGTCGTTTTGGGTGAACAGCGCCGCAGCGGCGTTGCCCAGGGAAATTGTTGCCGCGCCGGTGAGGGTGGCCAGGTCGATGATGGCATCCGGGCTGAAATTGCGCCTCAGGTAGGCCAGCCCGTCGGCTAAGATCAGCCGCCCCTCCGCGTCGGTATCCTCCACCTCCACGGTGATGCCGGAATAGGTGGTGATGACGTCCCCGGGATTGAGCGCCGCGCCGTCGGGCATGTTGTCCGTGGCCGGAACCACGCCGATCAGGTGCACCGGCAGTTGCAGCTGCGCCGCCGCTTCCAGCGCGCCGATCACCGCCGCGCCCCCGGCCATGTCGCTTTTCAGGTAGTGCAGGGTCGGGATGGTTTTCAGGGAAATTCCCCCGCTGTCAAAGGTCACGCCCTTGCCCACCAGCCCGATTTGGGGATATTTTTGGCCGGTTTTCCCGCCCGGCCGGTATTCCATAATGATAAACGCCGGGGGCAGAACGCTGCCCCGGTTCACCGCCAGCAGCCCGCCCATCCCCGCGGCTTCGATCTCTTTTTTCGATAACACCGCCACGGAGAAACCCGCGCTTTTCCCCGCTTCCTGCGCCGCCCGGCCTAACATCTCCGGGGTGAGGTGGTTTCCGGGCGCGTTGACCAGGTCGAGCGCCCGCACCTGCGCCGCAGCGATAGCTTGCGCCCGTTGGATGGCCGCTTCCCCTGCCGGTTTCCACTCCGCCGGCGCAAAACAAACCATTTCCGCCGGGCCGGGGGCCGTTTGCTCTTTTTGGAAGTGCGCGGTTTTCAAACGCCCGATGTCATATTGCCCCAACAGCGCTCCCTCGCAGGCCGCCTGAACGTACCCGCCGATGGTATCCCCGCTTTCCGCCAGCAGGGAGCGGCTCAGAAAATCAATTCCCAGGGAGCCGCTGAAGCGGGTCTTTTTCTGGTGTACCAGGGCGCGCATGGCCTGGCGCAGCCTTTCCGGGGAAGGCTTCTCCCCTACCCCTAACAACACCAGGCGCCGGGCGGGAAGGGATCCATCCCGGGGATACAGAACGGCGATTTCTTTGTGCTCCGCTTTAAAATCTTGCAGCAGGAGCTCCGCCGGCAGGCCGGTTTTTGCAGCCCATTGCGCCAGAATTTCCTCCCGGGCGGATTGGGCTACCGGGAGCACCAGGCTCTCTACCTCTGAATATGAATCTTGCAGGCTGATCTTCATATTTTTTCTCCGTCGCTTTGTTCAAACGGTTAGACCTCAAAGGTTTTGGAAACCTTTGAGACCTTCGGTTTTCACAAAACTACGCGATTGGATGGAGCGGATCAAGCAAATTAACCCGCTGCAAAATAAATTTTGCACTCCGAAAAATCCCTTTATTTTCTGTTTTAAATTGTTTAATATTATCGGCGGAACCAATAGATCGAAAGCAATGTATGATATGCGGTAACGAAGGTATTCGGAGGAAAAACATGAACCGTTTCAGCATATTCTTCTTGATATTCATGCTCCCGGGGCTGGCTTTTTCTCAACTCAAAAGCCAGGCGGAATTGCCCAATATCAGCGAGGCGATTGCCAAACCCGCTTCCGGCATCTTCTTCGGCTTGTTCAATCCCGAACGCTTTCACATGCGCCATACTTTTTCCGCGTCTTACCTGACCGGCGGGGGAAACGGCATGATGGTAAATTCCTATATGAATACCATGGACTACCGGTTCAGCAACCTTCTGTTCATGCGCCTCAACTTAGGATTGATGTATTCACCCTATAATTCCTTTACCAACAATCCCGCGCTGAATAATACCCGGTTTTTCGGAAGCGCGGAATTCCAATATCGCCCGACCGATAACATGACGGTTCAATTTGGCGTTGCGGTTCCGCCTCCTTATTATGATTACCGCTATTCCCCCTATCTTTTCGGGAGGTAAGGCAAGGCCAAACAGGAGAAGCAGCGAAGGTGGTTAAACGCACGAGACGAAATCTGTCCGATCCCAGAATAAAAAAAATTATCCAAACCCAACTCGGGAAAATTTACCATTCCTCAAAGCATAAGCTCCCCCCCGGCCGCGGCAATCCTTTTACTAATTTTTTGATACTGGCCCTGCTGTTAGTCGTCGCTACCAGCGCGATATTAATTTATCTCAACTGGTCTGAAATCGAAAAATTATGGGGGTCTCCTTCCCGGCCTTCCCCGGCAACCTCGAAACAGCCCCCGGTTGAAAGCCGAACCAGCCCTCAGCCGCCCCCGGAAGAGAAGCAGCCGGTTCGCGAACCTATTCCCGAGCCGGTGGAGCGGGGAATTCAAACCGAGGTGCTGAACGGCTGCGGCAGATCCGGGATAGCGAAAAGGGCCACGGATTTTCTGCGCCAAAACGACATCGACGTGGTTTCCCAGGGCAATTATACCAATTTCAACGTCGCCAAATCCTTTGTGATCGACCGCTCCGGGGAGCGCAGCCGCGCCCAGAAAGTGGCGCGGCTGTTGGGGATTTCCTCCGATCAAATCCAGCTTCAAAAGGATAATACCCTGCAATTAGATGTAACCGTGGTTTTAGGAGCAGATTACAGATCATTGAAGCCTTTCAACCGTTAGAGAGGTGTATGGATTCACAGCAATTAGCGAATAAAATTTCCCAACTGGCCCTGGAGAAAAAGGGCCATGATATCACAATTATGAATTTGAAGAAACTCTCCGACGTGGCGGATTTCTTCGTTCTGGTCACCTGCGAATCGGATTTGCACGTAAAAGCCATTGCCGATTACATCGAAACGGAATTGAAAGAAGTGAAAATCCGGGTCTGGCACAAAGAGGGATACAGTAATTTAAACTGGGTGCTGCTGGATTTTATCGACGTGATCGTGCATATTTTCCGCCGGGAGACCCGCGCCTATTACGCCCTGGAAAAATTGTGGGCCGACGCCAACATAACCGTAGTTGAAGACCATGCTCCAATTCGAAGCGTACCTGGATCAACAACTTAAAACCGCCCTGAAGGCGCTCAATTACCCCGAAATCGAGTACCAGTTCGACCGCCCCAAGGCCGAGGCGCACGGGGATATCAGCGTCAACCTGGCGATGCTGCTGGCAAAATCGCTGAAACAGAATCCCCGCCAGATCGCCCAGCAAATCGTAAGCGCCATGTCGTTGGACTCCCGGCAGATCGCCAAAGTCGAGATCGCCGGCCCCGGCTTCATCAACTTTTTTTTGGCCGAAGCGGGGCTTCAGGCGCGTGTGCCGGAAATTTTGCAGGGCGGGGAAAATTACGGCCGGTTTACCGTCGGGGAAGCGCGCCCGGCGATGGTGGAATTCGTGAGCGCCAACCCCACCGGCCCGCTGACCGTGGGGCACGGGCGCGGCGCGGTCGTGGGGGACACGGTCGCCAACCTGTTAGAATGGTTAGGCTACCGGGTCACCCGGGAGTATTATTTCAACGACGCCGGGCGGCAAATGCGGGTGCTGGGGGATTCGGTGCGGCTGCGCTACTTAGAACTGTCAGGAGAAAAGATCGATTTTCCGGAAGATTACTACCAGGGAGAATACATCAAAGACATCGCCGCGAAAGTGTTGGAAGCGCACGGCAGCGCCCTGAAAGAGAGCGCGGATGCGGATATTTTCAAAGAGACCGCGGTCAGGGAGATTTTCGCGGACATCAACCGCACCCTGGAGAGCATGAACGTGCGCTTCGACAGTTATTTCAACGAAATGGACCTCTACCGCAACGGCGACATCGACCGGGTAATCGAGAATTTGAAACAAAAGAGCCTGGCCTACGAGCAGGACGGGGCTTTGTGGTTCAAAGCCAGCCAGTTCGGGCTGGAAAAAGACCGCGTGATCGTCAAAAGCAGCGGGGAACCGACTTACCGGTTGCCGGATATCGCCTACCATATCGTCAAATTCCAGCGCCAGTTCGAAATTATGGTGGATATCTTCGGCGCCGACCACATCGCCACCTACCCGGACGTGCTGGCGGGGCTGCGGGCGTCAGGCTACGATTCCTCGAAAGTCAAAGTGCTCATCCACCAGTTCGTCACCCTCATGGAAGGGGCCGAAAAGGTGAAGATGTCCACCCGCAAGGCCAATTTCGTTACCCTCGACGAGCTGATCGCCGAGGCGGGCGGGGATGTGACCCGCTGGTTTTTCCTGATGCGCAGCATGCAGAGCCACCTGAATTTCGATTTGAAGTTAGCCAAAACCCACTCCGATGAAAACCCGGTCTATTACAACCAGTACGCCCACGCGCGGATCTGCAGCATTCTGCGCAACGCGGAGGAAAAGGGCATTCGCTATGAAGGTAAAACCGGGCTTTCGGAGTCGCAGTTTGCTCCATTGCGGGAAAAGAGCGAGTTGGAATTGATCAAAAAACTGATCGAATTTCCCAAAACAGTTTACAAATGCGCCCTCGATTACGAGCCGCACCTGCTGCCGCTCTACTTGTCCGAGGTCTCCACCGCTTTCCACAAATTCTACACCGAATGCCGGGTGATTACGGAAGACGAAGCCCTCACCCGGGCGCGGCTGGGGCTCTGCCTGGCGGTCAAAACCGTGCTGGCGAATGGCTTCCGCATCGTGGGCGTATCCGCGCCGGAGCGGATGTGAAACGTAATGCGTAATTCGTAATGCTTAACAAAACGGAGAGAACGCCATGCCGGTATTAGTGGTCGGTTCCATTGCCCTGGATACCGTGGAAACTTCCCGGGGCAAAGCCCAGGATTCGCCCGGCGGGTCGGCGTTGTACTTCAGCGCCGCAGCCAGTCTTTTCTCCCCGGTGGATATGGTGGGGGTGGTGGGAAAAGATTTCGACTTCTCCACCATCGAATTTTTGAAAGAGCGGGAGGTGGATTTTACAGGGTTGAAAATCACCGAGGGCAAGACCTTTCGCTGGGGCGGGCGCTATAAAGAGAACATGAACCAGCGCGACACCCTGTTTACCCACCTGAACGTGTTCCAGAATTTCCGCCCCGCCATCCCCGAAAAATACCGCAAGGATAAGCTGATTTTCCTGGCCAACATCGCCCCGGAGCTGCAATTGGACGTGCTGGCGCAGATCGAGAAACCGGCCCTCTCGGTGCTGGATACCATGAATTTCTGGATCAGCGGGGCGCGGGAACTGCTGATGCAGCTTATCGAAAAAGTGGACGTGTTGATCCTGAACGATGAGGAATTGCGCGAGCTGACCAACAAGTTCAACATGTTAGAAAGCGCCAACCTGTTGTTAGAGCAGGGACCCCGGGCGGTGGTGATCAAAAAAGGTGAGCACGGATCGGTGCTGGTGAGCCGGAAGGGGTATTTTTTAGCCCCCGCTTACCCGGTTCCCAGGGTGGTCGATCCCACCGGCGCGGGGGACAGCTTCGCGGGGGGATTTTTGGGATACCTGGCCGCCTGCGAGGAGATCGACGAACTGAACATCCGGCGAGCGGTGGTGTACGGAACCGTGGCCGCCTCCTTCACCGTGGAAGATTTCAGCTTCAACCGCCTGAAATCCATCACCCGGCAGGATATTGAATCCCGCTTCAACGAAGTGCGGGAAATGACCGCATTTTGAGAGTGGGAAGTGAGAAGTGGGGTGAAGAATTACTTCTAACTTGCAACTTCTAACTTCTACCGCGAATTCCGCCAGATTTTATTGAACCCGGCTTTGACGAACTGGCAGCTTTCGTGGAGAAAGGGCGACCAGTCATCCCAGGCAAAATAGCCGTCCAACTTTAGATTTTTATAAGAGCGCAGGATTTGCGGCAGGGTAATTTTCCGCTCCTTTTTCAATTGCAGCAGGGAGATGAAATCCTGGGTGAAATCCATCCAGCGGGCGGTTACCGGGCGGGGAGTCAGCTTTTGCGGGGAAACCAGCGCCCCGATGGCGTCCAGGTAGGCGAGATACTCCAAATCCATGCCGATATAGGCGGAAAGGCGGTTGAAGGTAATGGAGCGGGCGTTGATCTCCAATATTTTATACTGCTTCTCAACCGTATCGTACTTGTATTCCACCTCCCCGATGCCGGTGTATTCCAGGCTGCGAACCAGTTCCATGGTTCGGGAGACCAGCGCTTCATCCCAATAATTCTCCACTAAAGAACCTACCCCGTAATCCGCGGGCGTCTGCCGCACCTTGTGGAACCCCGCCACTGCGGAGGTCTGGCGATCCTTGCTGATATAAAAATATACCATGTAATAATAATCCCCCGGAATCAGCTCCTGGGCCAGCATTTCTATTCCCCAATCCGCGAGCATTCGGGAATAGAGCCGGAAATCCTCGCGGTTCCTCACTTCGAACAATTTTTTCTGAAATCGCTCCACAAAAGTGTGCGATAAAACCGGTTTCAGTACGAACGGAAAGGGCAGGTACTCTTCTAAGCGATCTTCCCGCTCCCGCAAAAATTCCATCCGGTAACTTTTGGGATGAGGAAGATTCCGGGCGCTCGCATACTCGTAGAATTTATCCTTGAACAGGCTCAATTCCACCAGGCGGCGGGAGGGGACGCTATCGGCAAATTTATCCGGCAGCGCATCCCGAACGCTGCTGTAGGCCAGGAGGGAGACGTCGTTGCTGGGAAAAACCACGATTTTTGCGGATTCCGGCAGCGCTTCACCTAATTGCAGCAAACTTTGTCGCAAATCATCCTCTTTCCATTGCGGGATGAAGCGCCGCTCCCGGATGTAGCGGCTGCGAATGCAGGAAGTTTTCGGGTGGGAATTGCTGAGGGTATAGACCGGTATGCCTCTTCTGCCGAAAGCGCGGATTACTCCCAAAAGATTGGTGGAAGATTTTCCCAGGGCAATGACCGGGTACGCCAATTGCGCTTCATAATGTCGCTTAGAACTCGAACTACCCATTTTAGATTTGTATCGTCAGTTAAAGTTTCCTTCGTCTTCTCCGGGGGAGCACCCTGTAAATTAAAGGCCAAATTTATGATCCACCGGAGCCGAATTAGTGTGACATCTCACACGCTTAAGCGATTGATTTCTATAGTTCTGAACAAAAACCTGCCGTATCCCTTGCGATCCGGCACAATTTCGGTTGCGCACCCGCGCTAAATTTTTCTACTTTGGCGCTGAAAGTTCGGCGGATGCCGGCCGAATATGTTGTTTCTGTAACTCGGCTAACCGCCATATTTAATTGGCAATTGGCAATTTTAAATTATCCGTATCGTTCACCCATCATTCCTCCACCCGGAGAATCGTATGCCATCATCGACCGGAAATCCCCCTGAACCACCCCGAAAAAAACTTCCCGGCAAAGCGCTATTTGCCATCGCGGTGATGTTGCTGCTGGCCGGGGGAATTATTTTCAAATTGAACCGGGAGGCCCGGGAAAGGGCCTTCCTGGAAAATTACCGCCAGGCGCAGACGCTGGACGAAAAAGCCCGCGCCGCCCTTTCCGAAGCCGAAAAGAATAAAACCGCGGAAAGTTACCAAAAAGCCTGGCTCTACACCCTGGAAGCCCTGAACCGCGATACCGGCCCCCACCAACTGTCGCCGGAGGTTTTGAATCGCCTGAACTCCCCGCAGTTCTACACCCCGGCCTTCCGGGAACTCTGGATTTCCCCCGTCGGATCCAAAAACGCTCTTTACGGGCTGGCTTTTCATCCCGGCGGCAAGGTTCTGGCCTGCGCCAGCATCGAGGGGAAAATTCGCCGCTGGGACCTGGCCAGCGGGGAGGAGATCGAACCGCTTTTCGGGCATACCAGCGCCGCCTACAGCGTGGCCTACAGCCCCGACGGCAAGTTAATTGTCTCCGGCTCCGCCGATAACACCCTGCGCCTGTGGGACGGCGACAACGGGAAGGAGATTGCCGCGCTCTCCGGGCACGCCGGCGCGGTATTCAGCGTAGCCTTCAGCCCCGACGGCCGCCGGATCGCTTCCGCGGGGATGGATAAAACCGTGCGTTTGTGGGATGTTCGAAAAAAGGAGCTGGTAGCAACGCTGCCGGAACACCCCGCGGCGGCGCTGGCGGTGGCCTTCAGCCGCGACGGCAGGCTGCTGGCCGCGGGCCTGCAAAACGGCGGCGTGCGGTTATGGGACGCAAAGACCCGCCGCGAGATTCACAAGATAGGGGAAACCGCGCCCGGCGGAATGGTTCAGGCCCTGGCGTTCGGGGAAAATGAGCTGGCCGCCGGCGGGGCGGACGGGAAAATCCGCCTCTGGAATCCCAAAACCGGCGCGGAAATCGCAGTTTTATCCGGCCAGGAAAGCGCGGTGTTGAGCCTCGCCTTCAGCCCCGACGGCCGCCGGCTGATTTCCGGCGCAAAAGATGGGGTCGCACGCCTGTGGGAGGTGCAATCCGGGAGCATGTTAGCAGAATTTCGCGGCCACGATAATGAGATTACCGGGGTAGCCTTCTCCCCCGAGGGCAAACGGCTGGCGAGCAGCTCGCTGGATTATACCGTCCGGCTGTGGGATGTGGAGCGCGGGGTTTGCCAGGCGGTCTCCGCGGGGCACAGCCGTGACGTTCTCTGCCTGGCGCTCAGCCCGGACAATCGCTGGTTAGCTTCGGGATCGCGGGACTCCGCCATCCGCCTCTGGGAACTTTCCGGCGGCAGCGAAACCGCGGTGCTGACCGGCCATACCAGCTCGGTGCTGGCGCTAACCTTCAGCCCGGACGGAAAACGCCTGGCTTCGGCCTCCCGCGACCAGACCCTGCGCCTGTGGGACGCTCAAAGCGGCAAACTGCTGGCAAAGCTGGCCGGGCACAGCAGCGACGTGTACAGCCTCGCCTTCAGCCCCGACGGAACCCGCTTCGCTTCCGGCTCCCGCGACCAGACCGTGCGGCTGTGGGACGCCGCAACCGGGCGGGAAATCCGGGTTTTCCCCGGGCATAAGGGCGACGTGGTGGCGCTGGCCTTTGCCGCCGGCGGACGGGAATTGCTGTCGGTTTCCGGTGATAATAGCTGGCGAATCTGGGACCTGGAAAGCGGGCGGACGCTGCACGCTTTTTCCAAACCGGGCAACGATTTCTGGGTGGCTGCCTTCAGCCCCGGGGGGCAGCTTTTGGCCACCGGAACGCGGGATTACCGCGTCTTTCTCTGGAACGCCCGCAACGGCAGGGAAATCGCCGCCCTCTCCGGGCATACCGCAGTGCTGTTCGGTGCAGCCTTCAGCGCCGACGGGAAATACCTCGCTTCCGGGTCCGAGGATAAAACCATCCGCCTGTGGGACGCCGCCGCGGGCCGGGAGCTGGCGGTGTTGCGCGGGCATGGCCGGGAAGTATGGAGCGCGGTTTTCGATTCCCCGGGAGAGCGGCTCTTCTCCGGCTCCCGCGACGGCAGCATCCGGATATGGGACCTGGCGGAAGAAATCCGCCGCGCAGCCGGCGCTGCTGAAAAAGCCGGAGATTCCCCCTCTCCGTTAAAGAACGTCATCGAAGAATATTCAAAGCTGGGAAGAAATTCCCCCGCTTTTCAGCACCTTTACCGCGCCTCCTACCAGCTGCTACCCTACCGGTCGGAAGGTTCGGACTTGCGGGAAAGCAAGCCCAAACCTTTCCTGGCGCCCCTGAACGGCTACCAATTTCCCCGCCCGCGTCTTGATGCAGGGCTGCGCCGCCCCCGCCCCGCGGGGAAAGACCCCATCGAATGGATCATGGAGAATGCGCAGGGCGGTTAAACGCGGGTCGGCTGTACCGTGGGGGTATAAACTGCACTTTTTTAGGGTATAGGGTATAAGGGATAAGGCGTGTTTTCCTGATTCCCTATACCTTATATCCCTATACCCAAATCCCTTTACGCCCTTGCGCAGTATAGTTAATTCCGCAGCGGCTTGCCGGTTTTCAGCATGTGTTCCATGCGCTCCTGGGACTTCTTTTCCTGGCAAAGATTCACAAAGACCTCTCGTTCCAGGTCCAGAATATACTGCTCATCTACCGCTACGTTAAAGGCTGCCTTGCTGCCCCCGGTGAGCACGTAAGCTAATTTCTGCCCGATCAGGCGGTCGTGCTCGCTGAGAATTCCCTGCCTCATAAAACCTTCCAGGAACGATTCGATGGCCAGCCGCCCACCTTCCCCGGGAAGGTAAATCTCTGTGGCGGGTTGGGGGGGATGGTAACCGTCGGCCATCTCCAAAACCGCCTGTTTGGCCTCGTAAACCAGGTGGCGGGGGTTGATCACGATGCGATCCCGGGGCGTCAGGTATCCTAACATGATCGCTTCCGCCGCGGAGGTGGACACTTTGGCGTAGCCGATGGTCTCGAACGCTTTCTGCGCCGGGGGGAAGGGGCCGGGGCGCTTCTTTTCCATCATTTTGATGAAATTCAACAGCACCCGCAGGGTTCCTCCGCCGCCGGGAATCAGCCCTACCCCGACCTCCACCGCGCCGATATATAGTTCTGCGGCGGCAACCATGCGGTCCGCGGCGGCGGCGACCTCGAACCCGCCGCCCAAGGTCATGCTGAACGGGGCGCTAACCACCGGGAAGGGGGCGAATTTCAATTTCTGCCCGATGTCCTGGAAATTCTTGCTCACCGCATCGATGGCCGACCACTCTTTCTTCTTGCACAAATCCAGCACCAAGGCCAGGTTGGCGCCCGCGGAAAAATGCTTCGCCTGGTTGGCGACCACCAGCCCTTTGTAGCCCTCTTTGGGGATGATTTCCAGCGCTTCCGCCAGAATATCGAACATACCCGGGTCGAGGGGATTCAAATCCGGCTGGGCGACGCTGTGGAATTCCGCGCAGAGCACCCCGCTTCCCAAATCCAGCAGGCTGGCGCTCCAGTTTTCGCGGAGAACCCGCCGTTTCTCTTTCTCCAAAGCCAGGCTGACCACTTTATGGCTCTCCGCTTGCGGCTGCGGTTCTTTGCGGTGCAAGTCGTAGTAAGAACGATGTCCTTTCTCGGTTTGGTAAAATGCCCGATGGCCGTTGCGGTACATCTCTTCCACCCACGCGGGAACTTTCTTGTTCTCCGCGTTCATGCGCTCCAGCGATCTTCCCAATCCCAGGGCGTCCCAGATTTCGAAGGGGCCGGATTCCCAGCCGAATCCCCACTTGAGGGCGTTGTCGATGTTGACCACGTCGTCGGCGATTTCGGGAATGCGGTTGGCGCTGTAAATCAGGGTGCTCGCCAGGATTTCCCACACGAACTTGCCGGCGGCGTCGGGATTATAAGCCAGCGCCTGAATCTTGGCTTCGCTGCGATGATAGCGTTTCGCCGCGCGGATCCCATCGAATTTGGGTTTCCGGAGCGGCCGGTATTCGAAGGTCTCCAGATCCAGCGCGAGAATCTCCTTACCGGCTTTTTGATAGAACCCCTGGCCGGTTTTCTGCCCTAACCAGCGATTTTCGAGCATTTTCCGCAAGTAATCCGGGATGCGGAAGATTTCCCGCGCTTCGTCGTTGGGGCATTTCTCGTACGCCGTATTCGCCACGTGCGCCAGGGTATCCAGTCCCACCAGGTCCGCGGTGCGGAAGGTGGCGCTTTGCGGGCGGCCGATCAGCGGGCCGCTGAGGGCGTCAACCTCATCCACCCCTAACTTCATTTGCCGGGCAATCTCCAGGGTTTTCATCATTCCGTACACCCCGATGCGGTTGGCAATGAAATTCGGGGTATCTTTGGCGTACACAATCCCCTTGCCCAACACGTTCTCGCAGAATTCTACCACGGTGTGAACCACCTTCGGGAGGGTTTCTTCCGTGGAGACGATCTCCAGCAGGTGCATGTAGCGCGGGGGATTGAAGAAGTGAGTGACCAGGAAGTGCTTGCGGAATTGCTCCGGCAGGTCGCGGGCCATCTCCGCCAGCGACAGCCCGGAAGTGTTGGTGCTGATGATGGTTTTCTGCTTCAGGTGCGGAATAATTTTGTGGAAGAGCTCGTGTTTGATATCCAAACGCTCCACCACCGCTTCGATCACCCAGTCCACCTCGTGCAGCAGGGGCAGGTGCTCCTGGTAATTGCAGGGGGTAATCAACCTGGCGGATTTGGGATTATAAAAGGCCGCGGGTTTTATGGATGCAGCCATTTGCAGGCCTTTCTCGGCCACTTCCCGGGAAACGTCATAGGCCAGGGCGGGGATGCCGGCGTTGGCAAAATGGGCGGCAATCTGGCTCCCCATTACCCCGGTTCCCAATATGGCAACTTTATTGATCGGGTTTGTCATTTTTCACCTCCTCACATCCGCTCGATGATGGTGGCAATGCCCTGCCCGCTGCCGATACACATGGTCGCCAGGCCGAGGCGGGCATTTTTCTGCTCCATCACGTTCAGCAGGGTGGTGAGGATGCGCGCGCCGGAGCAGCCTAAGGGATGCCCGAGGGCGATCGCGCCGCCGTTCAAATTAATCTTTTCCATCGGCCAGCCGCCGTTGTTGATGACATAGAGCGACTGGGCTGCAAACGCTTCGTTCAACTCGATGACCTCGATGTCGCCGAGATTGAGTCTTGCTCTCCGCAAGGCTTTTTTGGTGGCGGGCAGCGGCCCCATGCCCATGCGTTCCCAATCCACCCCGGCGATGGCGCGGGAAAGAATCCGGGCGCGCGGTTTCAGCCCGTATTCATTGGCAATGGTATTGCTGGTGAGCAGCAGCGCCGCCGCGCCGAGGGAGATGGGGCTGCTGGTGGCGGCGGTAATGGTTCCGCTCTTGTCGAACGCCGGTTTCAGGGATTTGATCTTTTCCAGGTCCGGTTCCCGGGGGCCCTCGTCATGCTTGATCACCATGCCGTTATGGATCACGGGAATGATTTCATTATCGAAGCGCCCGTTCTTCATGGCCTCGAGCGCTTTTCGATGAGAAGCAACGGCGAAGGCTTCCTGTGCTTCCCGGCTGATTTCGCCCTCTTTGGCTAAAATTTCCGCGGTTTCACCCATGCCGATGTAGAAATTCTGCTTCACCAGGTCGGGGTGAAAGCTGGGATTGAACCCGCCCATGGGCACCGAGATCATGTCCTCCACCCCGGCGGCGATCACCGCTTCGGCGTCGCCGGCCGTAATGGCATAATCGGCCTGGTGAACCGCGTCCATGGAGGAGCCGCAGAAACGGTTCACCACTTTACCGCCGGCTTCTTTGGGAATTCCCGCTAAAACCGCCGCGGAACGCGCTAACAGCATTCCCTGGGGACCTTCCGGGAAGGCGCATCCCAGGATCACGTCATCGATTTTTTCCACCGGCAATTTGGAAACGCGTTTCAGGAGACCTTGAATCACCTGGGCGGTGAGGTCATCCATTCGCATTCCCACCATCTGCCCGTTTTTGACGCCCATGGGGCTGCGCACTGCGTCGATAATGACGCTAAAACGTTCTTGCTTCATGGCTAGTTTACTCCTTTTTTTCGGATTCTGAGTAAAAAGATCATGCACCTCGATTCCCCGCACGTTTAAAACCGGTATTCCCCGTGGGAATACAAATCCTCCGCCAGCGCGCGCTTCATTTTGAAGACATCGTAAGGAAGCGCCATCTTTTCGCGCAGGGCGTGAATGCGCTCGAGCGCCATTTTCAACCCCTCCCCGGAAAGCAGGCTGTAAATGATCTTCTCCGCCGCCGCGCCGATGGCGAAGATTCTTTCCGCGCAGAAGGCTCCGGCGATGGTTAAGCGCATTTCCTCATTCCCGTGGGCCTCGAGGTACTGGTTTACCCGGGAAATCGTGCTATCCATGGCATACACGTCCGTGAAAATATCGCTCAGCGCTTCGGCCAATTGCTGCTCGTTGAGCAAATCCTGGCCGTGTTTTACCAGGGCGTGGTGAAAAGTCAGCAGGGCCAGGCGTTTGGCGGTTTCCAGCGCGTTCATTTCCGCGGCCAGGGGGCCGCTAAAAGCTTCCAACCCTTCGCCGCCGGGGCGCAGGCTGGCCTTGATCGCCTCCCGGATCGGCAATTCTTCCATCAACGCCCTCTTCAGGAAATACCCCACGATCACCTGGCGGTTGATCTCGTTGGTACCCTCGTAGAGGCGATCCACCCGGGAATCCCGGATAATGCGGGCCATGGGGTAATCCTCCGTGAAGCCGTATCCCCCGTACACCTGCAAGCCGGAATCCGCGTTGGACCACAGCGCCTCGCTCCCGAAAACCTTGCACATGGAGCATTCGATGGCGTGGTTCTCGATTGCCTGGGCGACTTCGGAAAAGTAATTGGGCGAATCGGGATCGACCCGGGAGATCGATTCATCCAGCAGGCCGGCGGTGCGATAGACCATGCTGTCCAACGCGAAGGTGCGCAGGATCATGTCCCCGAATTTGCCTTTGATGGCGTCGAAATGGGCGATTGGTTGCCCGAATTGCCAGCGTTCCAGGGCGTATTTCATGGACTGGTTGATGCAAACTTTGCAGCCGCCCAGATCCGCCGCCCCTAACTTGAAGCGCCCCATGTTCAGGCTGTTGAAGGCCACCTCCGCCCCCCTGCCCACCTGGTGCAGCACGTTTTCCGCCGGCACTTTGGCGTTTTCAAACGTGATGCTGCACGTAGAAGCCCCTTTTTGCCCCAACTTGTGCTCTTCCTTGCCGGGCTGCACCCCGGGCGTGTTGCGTTCCACGATAAAAGCGGTAAAATCCTTGCCGTTCACCCGGGCGAAGACGATGTAGAGGTCTGCCCAGCGGCCATTGGTGATGAATTGCTTGGTTCCGTTCAGAACATAGTGCTTTTTATCTTCCGAAAGGGTCGCGGTGGAGCGGATCGAAAGCGCGTCCGAGCCGGCCGTGGGTTCGGTGAGGCAGTAGGCGCTCAGAATTTCCGCGCTGACCAGTTTGGGAAGGTACTTTTGTTTTTGCTCCGGTGTGCCGAAAAATACAATCGGCAGGGTGCCGATGGAGACGTGCGCGGCGATGGTGACGCTGAAACTGGCGCACTGGCTGAAGGAAACGGATTCGGTTAAAATGGCCGAGGTGGTTTTGTCGAGGGATAACCCGCCGTAATTTTCCGGCACGTCGATGCCCAAAAAGCCGATTTCACCGGCTTTGCGCATCAGGCCGCGCATTAATTCCGGGTTGTACTGCTCAATGGCCTCAAGATTGGGATAGATTTCCTGGAGGGCAAATTCCCTGGCCAGTTCTAAGAATTGCAGTTGATCATCGGTAAAGCTTTCCCGGGTGAAGATCTTCTCCGATCCGGCCCGGGAGACTAAGAATTCTCCTCCGGTCTTCATAACGGTTCCCTTTTTAAATGATGAGAGATTATCTATATTGAACGAGCGTCAGGCGGCTAAACCGTCGCACCCGGAAATCTCATTTAAAAAGGCGCTATTTCTAATTTCACAAAACCCTCTGCCTCGCTGGCCAGAGTGGCGATCATACCCGGAAACAGTGTTCAATTTACACAAAAAGTATTACAAAATCATTTTAATTTTAGAAACTAATTTTGAGAAACCCGGTTAATGATGTAAATTTAAAAGTCGGAAGGGGTAGTTTGATGAATAGTATCCATAAAATAAAGATGTTTAAGCGAGGCATTTCCATGAGAAGAATGGCGGTAGTTTTCTGGATTCTACTGGCCGGAATGTATCTTGCGGCGCAAAACGGCCAGCCGCAGCGCCCGGCCCCCGCGGTGGCGGACACCACCCAGGTTCGTTTCGCCGCCCTGGCGCCGGAGCCGCAGCATCGCAATGTAAGCCAACTGGTCTCGCAGTTGCTGATGCGCAATCATTACCAGCGGAAGCAGATCGATGATTCCCTCTCTTCCCAGGTTTTTGACGAGTATCTGAAATTCTTAGATTTTAATCGCACCTATTTCCTGGCGTCGGATATCAAATCCCTGGAAGCCCATCGCTACATGTTCGACGACTACCTGCTCTCCGGGCAGGTGGAACAGGCCTATGAGATTTTCAACCTCTACGAAATCCGGGTGGCGGAGCGATTGGAGCACGTGTTTCAACTGCTGAACCGGGAATTTGACTTTACGATAGATGAGTACCTGGAAGTGGACCGGGAGAATGCGCCCTGGCCAAAAACGAAGGCGGAATTAGATGAATTATGGCGGAAACGCCTGAAAAACGAGGCGCTGAACCTGAAACTGACCGGAAAGGACTGGAACAGCATTGCGGAGACCCTGCGCAACCGTTATAAGCGCATTCAAAAAAACGTTACCCAGTACCAGAGCGAGGATGTTTTCCAGTTGTTGATGAATTCCCTGGCGGAATCCTTCGACCCCCATACCAACTATTTTTCTCCCAAGGAATTCGACGATTTCAAAATCCAGATGAGCCAGTCGCTGGAAGGGATCGGGGCGCGCCTGACCACGGAAAGCGACTATACCAAAGTGGTAGAGATCGTACCCGGCGGCCCCGCGGAAAAGAGCCGGCAATTATTTCCCAACGACCGGATTATCGGGGTGGGGCAGGATATGGACGGGGAAATTGTTGACGTGATCGGCTGGCGGATCGACGACGTGGTGCAATTGATCCGGGGGAAAAAATCCACGGTGGTGCGCCTGCAAGTGCTGCGCTCCGGCGCCCCGGCGAATGCCCCCGCGGACACCATCGCCCTGGTGCGCGACAAGATCAAGTTAGAAGACCGCTCCGCCAAAAGCGATACCTTGCAAATTATTCACCAGGGCAAAAAATTGACCCTGGGAATCATCAACATTCCCTCGTTCTACTCTGATTACGAAGCCCGCCGGCGCGGAGATAAGGATTACAAGAGCACTTCCGGCGACGTCAAGAAGCTCGTTGAAGCATTGGAACAGCAGGGGGTCGATGGCATTGTCATCGACCTGCGCGGCAACGGGGGAGGTTTTCTGGATGAAGCGGTGGAGCTGACCGGCCTGTTCATCGACAAGGGCCCGGTGGTGCAAGTGCGAAATGCCGGCGGCGGGGTGGACGTTCAATGGGATACCCGGCCGGGCAAAATTTATGACGGCCCCCTGGCGGTGCTGGTAGATCGCCTGAGCGCTTCCGCGTCGGAAATTTTTGCCGCAGCAATTCAGGATTATCGCCGCGGCATCGTCATCGGGAGCCAGTCTTACGGGAAAGGAACGGTTCAAAATGCCTTCGACCTGAACCGCTATTACCGCAGCCCTGCCGAGCGGCTGGGGCAGTTGAAGATGACCATCGCCAAATTCTACCGGGTGAACGGCGGAAGCACCCAGCACGTAGGGGTGATACCGGATATCTCTTTCCCCTCCCGCTTTGACAAAATGGAGATCGGGGAAAGCGTGCAGAGAAACGCGCTGTTGTGGGACCGCATCGATGCAGTGAAATTCACTCCGGAGAGCGATTTTTCCTCCCTGGCAAAGCGCTTGAAACAGGAATCCGATTTCCGCCTGAGCCAGAATGACGAATATATGAAGTTAATGAAAAACCTGGCGGAACTGGAAGAACAACAGAACCAGACCCGGATTTCTTTACAGGAAGCGAAACGCCTAGCGGAACGGAACAAGGTGGAAAAAGAGGATCTGCTCGCCGAGGGAGAGGCCCACGACGAGGCGGCGGCTGATTCCGCTGCCATTGCGGACGCCCGCACTCCCAATCACCAGGGATTGAAGAAGGACCTGCTCCTGAAGGAGAGCGGCCACATCCTGGGAGACTTCTTGCTGTTAGCTAAAAAGTGAAAGCGTTTTCCCCGGAGATGAAAAAAAAACGTGAAACGTGATGCGTGATGCGTAAAAAGATCACGTTTCACGTTTCACGCATCACGTCTGGCTACTCACACCACTATCTTATCCCAAACTCTAAAATACCTTCACACCTTTCTATTCTTCCAGCGCCAGGGTGAAGGCGGTAGTCAATTTTAAAATGTCCTGATTGGCTTTTTTTAGCCGTTCGCCCATGATCCGGGCAAGGTTTCTCATCACTTTATAGCCCAGCGCGTTATTACTTCCCGCCAGTTGCAAAAACTCATCTTTCTCGATGACCCCGAACTTGCTGGCCTGAATGGCAATGGCGGTGGCGCTGCGAACATCGCTGTCCCCGAAAAGCACCATTTCCCCCACGCAGGGGTGGTCTTCCTGTTTCAGGCGAATGAGGGCCATGTCGTCGCGGTTTACCTTCCTCAAATTATCTTTCAACAGGGTCAAGGGCTTGGAGATTTCGATCTCTCCTTCCAGGAGAATATACATTGCGTCTCCCCTCTCCCCCTCTTCAAAGATCTTTTCCCCATTTTGGAACGATTTAAAATGCAAGACAGAATAGATCTGCTCCAGTTCCGCCTCGGTTAGATCCTTGAAGATCGCGTAATTGCTCAAATATTTGAAATCGATCATGGCTCTATTCACCCGGGTTTGTTTTTCGGAGAATCATTATTGAGCAAGGATTAAAGCGTAATCTCTTTCTTGAATGCGATAATCATTCGGAGGGTTGATGGCCACGCGGATTTTTTGCCGCGCGCCCCCGCCCCGCCCGGATTCCTTCAATTTCCGCTCGATATAAACGTCTAAGTAGGAATGCTCCTCAGCCAGTATATCCCGCACATTAAAAGGCTCTTCCTCGGAGACAATGCCCAGGAAAATCGCCCGGCGGGCGTCCCTGAAATGCTCCTGCAATTCCGCAACGGTTTTACCGACAAATGCCTGCGGGATGCTAACCCGCTGCACTTTATCGACGGCGCTCAAATTCATCACCTGATCAAAAAACTGCGGCACCCCGGGAGCAACCACGTGCTGGGCCAGCAAAAAACTGGTGTACCCGTCGCGGAGAATAATTTCATCCACTTCGGCGTGGCGGAAATGGCCGGCGCTGCCGGGATCAAGGATATGGGCATATACTTTGAGCCGGGGGTTGAGCGATTTGGCCATCAGAACGGCCAGCAAGGTTTTATCATCCGCCTGGGAAACGGTTTTTTCGACCTGGTCGGGCAGGACAATCATCGCCCGGGCAGATTTAATATTGGCGCGGTTCAGGGCTGTTTCGCCGGAAAAATCCCCCCGGACAAATTTAAGTTTAATTTTCTTATACCGCAGGATCACATCATGAATGATCTCTTCCTGCACGTCGTTCACCAGCACAATCCCGGGATGGGATTCCCGGGAAATACTCTCGAACGCTTGCAGCAGTTGTTCGACCTGAAAATTCCAGCCGCAGATCAGGGTGTGATTTTTCCAGTGGATGTTCTGCAATCCTTTACCCTCCTTGATTTTTCGGGCAACCAAAACCGAAGATATCGTTGCGGTGAAAATAGATAACAGCGCCACCCCGGAAAAAGCCACGAAGATGCCCACCACCCGTCCCCCGGTGGTGATGGGATATTTATCGCCGTAGCCGACCGTGGTCATGGTGATTAACGCCCACCAGATAGTCTCCCAGAACTTATGGGCGAAACCGGCCCCGCGGTTGCTGACCATGTTGCTGGCGGGATTTTGCAACTCAAAAAACATCACTGCAAACGCGGCGATAAAGGTAAGCAGCAGAATCCCTCCCAGCGCCTTCAGCAACCCGCTTTCCCGGACAATGATGAGGCTTTCCCTTAGAGATTCAGCAAATATTTTCAGGCGTATTCTATAGCTCACCGCGGAACGCGCTCCGGAATTTTTGGTTCGCTTCAAAAGCGGAATAAATATAACAGAAAATTGGCAAGCGTGCAACTAAGGGTTCCACTCTCCTCCTCTTCCTCACCCGAAATAGGGCCATTTTTTTCAGACGAAGCTTGAATTCTGGAAAATAAGGGCATATAATGAATCAGTGATGGAAGACGTGCAAAGACAAAAATATCGCAATCTCCTTTTTTATTTGAATTCCCGCTTAATCGATAAAACTGCCCGGCAGGCTGGCGCGCTAAACCCATTTCGACTTCCGCTTGAATTATCCTGCGGGCACAGTTATGTCTTCACGATCTATTCACTTTAAAACTCCGGTGACAAAATGCCTAAAAAAAACTATTACATTCAGCTTTTCAGTATTCACGGCCTGGTACGGGGTTCCAACTGGGAAATGGGCCGCAACGCCGATACCGGCGGCCAGGTAAAATATGTGGTGGAACTGGCCCGGGCGCTCGGCTCCCTGAAAAAAGTGCGTAAAGTGGATTTATTTACCCGCCGCATTCGCGGAAAAACCTTCTCCCCGGATTACAATCAAGCGGTAGAGCATCTTACCGACAAGGTGAGGATCGTGCGCATCCAATGCGGCGGTACCCGTTACATTCGTAAAGAGCTGCTATGGCCGCACCTCGACGAATTCGTCGATAAAACCCTGAAGTTCATTAAGGACAGCGACGATTTCCCGGATATTTTCCACGGCCATTATGCAGACGGCGGGTACGTGGCCAGAGAATTATCCACTTTCCTGGGGGTCCCGTTCGTATTCACCGGGCACTCCCTGGGCCGCCCCAAGCAGCAGCGGTTGGGAGAGAACGGCCTCTCGGAAGAGGAAATGAATAAGCAGTTTCACATCGACCGGCGCATCCGGGTAGAAGAAGAAGTGATTACCCGGACCAACCTGATCGTCACCAGCACCACCCAGGAAAAGGAAAAACAATACGGGATGTATTCCTCCGTTGCATCCGGAACATTCCGGGTGATTCCGCCGGGGATCGATACCCAACGTTTCCATCCTTTTTATGAAGACATCTTTGAGGGATCCGAAGAGCAGGAAAAAATCAAAGAAGCGCGGTTTTTCATGACCAAAGAATTAGAGCGCTTTTTGACCCATCCGGAAAAACCGCTGATCCTGGCGCTTTCCCGCCCGGACTGGCGCAAAAATATCTCCGGGCTGGTCACCGCCTATGGCATGGACAGGGAATTACAGGCCATCGCCAACCTAGCGATCTTTGCCGGCATTCGTAAAGACATCAACAAAATGGATGATAACGAACGGGAGGTTTTAACCGAATTGCTTTTGTCGATGGACAAGTTTGACCTCTACGGGAAACTGGCCATTCCCAAACGCCATGATTTCGAATACGAGGTTCCTGAATTATACCGGATTGCCGCCCGCACCGGGGGAGCGTTCGTAAATCCCGCGTTTACCGAACCCTTTGGACTGACTTTGGTGGAGTCCGCGGCCAGTGGGCTGCCGATTGTCGCTACTGACGACGGCGGCCCCCGGGACATCATCAAGAATTGTAAGAACGGGTTGCTGGTGGACGTGCGCCAGCCGGGAGACATCAGCGCTGCTTTGAAAAAGATCCTGGTCGATGCGGATCAATGGCGGATTTACTCCCAGAACGGCATCCGCGGGGTCAGGAACCATTACTCCTGGGAGGCCCATTGCCGGAAGTACCTGGCCGAAATTGCCAAATTACCTTTCGAGAAGATCGCTGCTACGGAAATACCGGACGCCGCGCCGGCCATCGGGCGGCGATTCAAGAGCCTGAACAAGTTGTTCATTACCGATATTGACAATACCCTCCTGGGGGACGAGGAAGCGCTGGAGCGCCTGGGTGTTCTGATCCGGCAAAACCGGAAAAAATTCGGATTCGGGGTGGCCACGGGGCGCCCCCTGGAAGCGATTGTTCCCTTATTCGAGGAAAGCTCCCTTCCGCGCCCGGAAGTGATCATCGCTTCCGTGGGAACGGAAATCTATTACACCAAAGAGCTGCTACCGGACCGCGGCTGGAAAACCCATATCGCCGCCCAATGGCAGCCGGAACAAATAAAGGAAATTTTGCGCCGTCTGCCGTTTTTGAAAGAACAGGATGATGACGCGGAACGGGAGTTCAAATTGAGCTATTTCATGGAAGCGCCGGAACATCTCGCCAGGGTTCACCAGGCGCTCACGGAAAACCGCCTGCGCTATAACCTGGTGTATTCCCAGGGAAGGTTTTTAGATATCCTGCCCTTGCGGGCTTCCAAAGGCAAAGCCATTCGCTACCTCTGTTATAAATGGAATATTTCCCTGGGGCACACCCTGGTGGCCGGGGATTCCGACAATGACGCCGATATGCTGCGAGGGGAGATGCTGGCGGTTGTGGTGGGCAACCATCACCCGGAGCTGGAAAAGTTAAAAGGGCTGCGCCATATCTACTTCGCTTCCGGGAACCACGCCGCCGGGATTATGGAAGGTTTCGAGCATTACGATTTTCTGAACCTGTAAACCGGGCTTCAATACAGTGTTATAGTGTTTTAGTGTTTAGGTGGTGGAATGGCAATCGTGCACCAAAACACCTGAATACTAAAACACCAGAACACCTTGCCACCCTTCACGCTTAGAAAGGAGAAACTGCCCCAATGAATAAATCTCTAAATGATATTCTCGATGAAAAAGAAGTGCATGATTTTCAGGCATTTTTATATGATCTGGCCCAGGGAGAGAAAAAATATCTTTTGCGGAACGATATTCTGCTGGCGTTTGAAAAATTTTGCAATGAACCCGGAAGGCGATGCTCCCTGGAGAATAGCTCCTCAGCCTATCGCCTGCTGCGCCAGACCCCGGAGTTGATTATTTCCGACGGGGCTGCCATTTTACTCCACCGTTACCAATTATCCCGTTACCGGATTTACAAGATCAACATTCACAGCGGCGCCCTTGAAGAGATTTCCATAGCCGATTTGTTAGGCTTCCAGGACCGTTTTGCGGGCGCGAATCCGGACGGGCAGGGAGAAAAACTGCGCATCGATTTTATGCCCTTCTATGACTACGGTCCGAATATCAAAGATGTCAAAAGGATTGGGAAGGGAATCGAGTACCTGAACAAATACATGTCCAGCAGCCTGTTTCAAAATCCCGATAAATGGCATACGGAACTGTTCGAGTTTCTGAAGATCCACTCCATCGACCAGCAGCAGTTGCTAATCGACGGCGATTATATTCGAACCGTTCAAGAATTGACCGAAAACCTGGAAAAAGCCATACACCAATTGGAGGAATACGACCCCCAAACTTCTCACGCCGAAATTTTTCCCCTGCTCCGGCGCAATGGTTTTGAACCCGGCTGGGGAGATACCGCCGGGCGCGTCCGGGAAACCATGCATCTGCTCCGGGAGTTGTTCCTGGCCCCGGACAGCCAGAGCCTGGAGCAATTTATCTCGCGCATTCCCATGATCAACCGAATCGCCATTATTTCCCCACACGGCTGGTTTGGGCAGGAAAATGTGCTTGGCCGCCCGGATACCGGGGGGCAGGTGGTGTATATTCTCGACCAGGTTCGCGCCCTGGAAAAATATCTGGCGGAACGGATTCGCTCCTACGGCCTTTCAATCACCCCCAAAATCATTATACTCACCCGCTTGATTCCGGAGCACCAGAATACCAACAGCCACCAGCGCCTGGAAAAAGTTCACTACACCGAAAACTCTTTCATTCTGCGGGTTCCTTTCACCGATAAACAGGGCCAAATCGTTCCCCGCTGGATCTCCCGGTTTGAAATATGGCCCTACCTGGAACGCTTTGCCCAATTGAGTTACCATGAACTGCAAAGCGAGTTCAACGGGCGGCCGGATTTGATCATCGGCAACTACTCCGACGGCAACTTAGTGGCCATGCTGCTCTCCAAAAAATTCGGAGTGACGCAATGTAACATTGCCCACGCGCTGGAGAAGACCAAGTACCTCTTTTCCGATCTCTACTGGCAACATTTCGAGCAGGATTATCACTTCTCGCTGCAATTTATCGCCGACCTGATCTCCATGAACATGTCCGATTTCATCATTACCAGCACTTTTCAGGAAATTTCCGGTGCGCAGGAGGGCCGCGGGCAGTATGAATCTTACCAGTTTTTTACTATGCCGGGCCTGGTCCAGGTGGAAAATGGCATCAACCTGTTTCACCCCAAGTTTAACGTCATTCCGCCGGGCGTTGAGGAAAGTGTATATTTCCCCTATTATGAAACCGGCCGCCGGCTGCCCAAACATACCCGGCGTTTGGAAGAATTGCTGTTCTCAGCGCAAAACGAGACGGTTTACGGAACGTTGGACGATCCCGGGAAACGCCCAATCTTCAGCATGTCGCGTTTGGATCGGATCAAAAATATTACCGGGCTGGTGGAGGGCTTCGGCCAATCCCCGGAATTGCAGGAAAAGGCCAATCTCATCCTCATCGCCGGGAAGACCAAAACCGGCGAAACCGATGATGCGGAAGAGAGATCCGAAATCGAACGGATGTACTCCCTGATCGATCAATATCAATTGCCGGGCAAAATCCGCTGGCTGGGGGTTCATCTTCCTAAAGAAGACGGCGGGGAAGTTTACCGCATCATCGCCGACCGGGAAGGAATTTTTGTGCAGCCGGCCCGTTTCGAGGGATTCGGATTGACGGTTTTGGAGGCGATGGCCAGCGGGCTGCCGACTTTTGCCACCCAGTTTGGCGGGCCTTCGGAAATCATCGTGCCCGGAAAAAGCGGTTTCCTGATCAATCCTACCCTCCCGGAGCTGATCAGCCGCCCCTTGCTCGAGTTTTTAGACAAATTAGAGCAAGACGCTTCCCTGTGGAAAAAAATCTCCCAACAGGCCATCCAAAGAGTGCAGGAGAATTTCACCTGGAGGCTCTACAGCGAACGCCTGCTCAACCTGACCGCCCTGTACGGTTTCTGGCGCTATTCGGTGGCGGGCGCCGGAAGACAGGGGCTGGCGCTCTATTGCCACTTATTATTCCAGCTCTTCTTCAAACCCCGGGCCCGGGAACTGGAGAACCGCTAACCTTCCCCCATGATGCTACTGCGGAAACCGCTTCCGCACCGGGGTTTTTTTGTAATCGGAGCGGTTCAAATTGACGTCCTGGTTCGGATTGTAATCCTCCCGGTTGGTATAAACCACCTCGCCGCTCTCGTTTACCCAGCGATACTGCCACTGGTTGGAGCCGGTCTCTACCTGGTTGGTGTAAGGATTGACGTATTCTTCCTGGTCGGTGAGGGTGAGGAACATATCGTTGTGGATTTCCGCGTTGGTTTTTTGTCGATGCTCCACAATCTCCCGGTCGATGCGCTGAATTTCCTGCATGGTTTGGGCGACGATCCCGGCGCGCTGCATTTGCCCGCGAATTTCCCCCGCCAGCCATTGGGAGTTGATGAGCACCGAATTTTGCATGAGGCTGAACACCGGCTCCCACTGTTCGAATCCATTGCCGGGGGCGCGGATGAAGAAGGTTTCTTTGTTTCCCCACATTCCCGCTCCCGCCTGGCCCCAATTTTCGATCACGGTAAAGAGCTTTTCTTTGAAGGTAACCCCGTCTTCCTGGTAAGAGACGGTCAGGATAGCGGCGTCGTAGCTGAAATCCAGTTGGGGTATGAGCGCTTTCTGGCGCTGGCGGTATTTCTGAGAGATCTCCGGCAGGCTGCGCTGTTCCAGGATTTTTACCCCGGAAGCGCGCGGATGGGCATACGGGAAAACGATCTGGCTGAGGAATTGCTGCGCCGGCATCAGGTAATACACCGGCATTCCCATGTAGTTGCTGCCCTGGGGGAACAGCCCCATCTGCCCGGCGGGGGACATGCGGGAATCAAAATACAAGATGTCCGGCAGCCAGCGCGCCATCACCGAACCCTGGGGGTCCTTCTTCACTGAAAAATCCAGTTTGGCGGCGACGGATTGGGAAGGCCCGCCCTGTGCGGTGGGATCGACGCGCAAAATTCCCCCCTCGGTTTGCCAGCCCCGGGGAATGAGCAGGCTGAACGCGCCTTCTTTCGGCTCGTTGGCGCGCTGGAAGATCATGGTTTCCGGAACGCCCGCGCTTTTCGATTGGGGAGCGGCAGATTCCCGGTGCGGCGGAGCGGTTTTCTCCTCGCTGCCGGCCGGGCCGGTGGAGAAGGTCAGCAGGTACGGCGTTACCGCAACGGTCTCGTCCGCGGCGCTTTTGAATCCTTTGCGGGCGGCGCTGTTGATTCCCAGGCTGTAGGCCGTTTCCGGTTCCAGAATTACCGGCAGGACGCAGGTGCGGTTGTCTTTAAAATATGGATCGCCGGCGGTTTCCGGGAACCGGCCCGCTTCGGTTTCCACAAACGACCAGCTATTTTGCTTCACCGGGGCGCTGAAGACGATGACGATCTCTTCCAAACCGGGGCTTACATTGACAGCCCCGGCCGCCGGAACGGTTTGCGCCACGCGAATCTCCCCGGCCAGTAAAAACGTAGCAAAGAAGCATGAAATGAGTCCCAAAAGGTAAAAAGGTTTCATAATTGCCTCCGGCAAGTTGGATAATTTGATAACGTCACATTCAAAGAACGAAACGATTTAGGGGGTAATTTGGGATAGAGAAGGATTCAAAAACAATGACATGGATCAGGTTGAACTATGATAACAGCAAAATAAATTTTGCCGCTCCTGTTTTCGGGTTTAAATTGGCCGTCGATTAATCGGGGAAAACCGGCAATGATCTACAAAATTGGCACTTGCGGGTACAGCTACAAGGATTGGGAAGGGGTTTTTTATCCCGATGGGTTGCCCCCGGGCGATAAATTGGTACACTATGCCCGGCATTTCCCGGCGGTGGAGATCAATTCCACCTATTACAATATTCCCCACCACGCGGTTTTCTACCATTTGCAGCGAAAAACGCCGGAACATTTCGAATTCATCGTCAAAACCCACCGGGAAACCACCCATACTCGAAAAGAAAACCGGCGCGCCATGGGGGAATTGGCCGAATCGGTTAAACCCCTCATCGAAGCGAACAAATTCCGGGGGTTTTTGGCGCAATTTCCTTACTCCTTCAAAAATACGCCCGAAAACCGCGATTACCTGGCCAAAACCCGGGAGCTGGCCGGAGATTTCCCCCTGTTTGTCGAATTCCGCAACTGGACCTGGAACCGTCCGGAAGTATTCGATTTCCTGAAAACCCATGAAATGGGGTACGTCAACGTGGATGAGCCGCCGCTGCGGGGATTGCTGCCTCCCCAGGACATTGCCACCACGGATACCGGCTACGTGCGCTTTCACGGGCGCAATCAAACTGACTGGTGGGAAGGAACCAACGAAACCCGCTATAATTACGACTACCGGCAGCCGGAACTGGAGGAATGGAGCGGCCGCCTCGCCGAATTGATCAAAAAGAGCCTGAAAACCTACATCTTCTTCAACAACCATCCCGCGGGAAAAGCGGTGGAAAACGCCCTGGCGATGATAAAGATATTGGAAAGGCAGGCGGGGCTTTTGGGGCAGGAGCAGGGGTAGGAGCAGGGGCGGGAGAAGGGGCAGGAGAAGGGGCAGGGGCAGG
>CAZFVV010000006.1:0-47635 GCA_964522165.1 uncultured Calditrichaceae bacterium | reverse complement strand
GAGCAGGGGTAGGAGCAGGGGCGGGAGAAGGGGCAGGAGAAGGGGCAGGGGCAGGGGCAGGGGCAGGAGGCAATAAAGTCTATGCCAGAGGTTGTACTTGCCGCCCACTTGCCTGCTGCTTCTGCCTACTGCCTGCTTGCCTGCTATTGCCCAAATTCATTGTTTCCGGGCAGTTTTAAAGCTATTTTGAGCTTGAATTTCCGTAAGCCGGGATATGCTATGATGAAAAACCGCTTCCGATCCGCCATTATCACCGTTGCCCTGCTCTGGCTGGCTGGTTGCGAGGCCCCCCGCAACAACATCCTGGACCCCAACAATCCCAATAGCCCCTATGCCGTGCTGGAAGGCCGCTTGCAGACCTTCAGCATTCCCCGCCAGAATTTAGCCGGTGTTGCGGTCTGGTGGAGAAACGCGCAAGTGCAGACCATCTCCGGAAGCGACGGCCGCTTCCGCTTCGAAAATATTCTGCCGGAGGACGGCTGGCTGGCAATCGAAAAACCGGGTTACCATCGCGATTCGCTGCAAGTCGCCTGGGGAGGCGTGAAAAAAGTCTCCCTGGAGTACTTTCTCAACGCCGCGCCGTTGCTGGAAAGTTTGGAGGTTTACAGCAGCGTCATCAACCAGCACGGCACCCCGCCGGATTTCCAGGCGGCCTTGCAGGCGCGGGTCTCGGACCCGGACGGGGATATCGACACGGTGTTCTGGGAGATTGCGGATTTGCAAATCACCGGATTCTTGAAATTCGACGTCGATAAAAACCTTTATACGAACAGTTACAAGACTGCGCTTGCGCCTTTTAATCTTGATAACGAAGCGATCGTCGGGCACGGGTTTGACATCATCGTAAAAGATAAATTCGGACGGCGCACGCGAGTGGGCGGGAAATCGGTTCAGCGGGTCATCAAACAGGAGATCACCATCCTGGCGCCCTTAGGGGGGGTTTCCGTTCCCTCCATGCCCACGTTGCAGTGGCAGAAATTTATCCCTGGGTTCTCCCATACCTACCGCCTGGAAGTATTCAAGAAAATTGACGATTTCAGCAACCCGGAACTGTTCTGGCAGCGCGATAATATCCACCAGGATTCCACCCGCTTCACACTGGAGGCGGAATTGGATACCGCGGAGTATTTCTGGGTCATCTGGGGCATCGACGAGTACTTGAACCGCACTCGCTCCAAACCGGCGTCGTTTAAATTTCCCTGATCGCCCCTATTACTTTTCACGCGTTACCCTTCGGCAAGCTCAGGGTAAACTCTTTCACGCATCACATATCATGCATGATCTGAAACCGACCGACTTACAAGACCTTCGCAGCCTGGGCAAGACGCAGTTCGAGATGCTCTACCGCATCAGCCAGTTGCTGAACCGGGTAACTTACCCGGACAACCTGATCGAGGAAGCGTTGGACCTGGTGGTGGCGGTCATTCACGCGGAGCGGGGGCTGTTTGTGCGCTGGGAGGAAGCGGAGAACCGTTTCTCCATCATCGCCGCCCGCAATGTGAACCGGGAGAAGATCACCGATCTCTCGGAGTTTTCTTCCGGCATATTGCAGCGGGTGATCGCCGAAAAGCAGCCCTGCCTCTATCACAATGTCCAAAGCGATCCGCAGTTTTCGCAGTTTGAGAGCGTGCTGCTGCACAGCATCCAGTCGGTGGTGGGGGTGCCGATCATTTACCGGGGGCAAATCTGGGGCGTGATCCTGGCGGACAGCCGGGAAAACCGCCGGGAGTTCACCGAGGAGAACCTCCTGTTTTTGGATTTCTTCTCCAACCTGGTCTCCCTGGCGCTGGATAGAATTATCCGCTTTGAAGAGCTGGAGCGGGAAAATCAAATTTTGCGCAACCGGCTGCAGGCCGCCCAGCCTCTGCCGGACATGATCGGCGAGAGCGCCCCGATGCGCCGGCTGGCGGCGCTCATTCACCGGGTGGCGCGCACCGACGCCACGGTGCTGATCCTGGGCGAAAGCGGAACCGGCAAAGAGCTGGCCGCTCACGCAATTCATAAACTTAGCCCCCGGGCAAAAAATCCTTACCTGGCGCAGTTCTGCGGCTCCATCCCCGATACCCTGTTGGAAAGCGAGCTGTTCGGTTACAAAAAAGGCGCTTTTACCGGGGCGGCGGCGGATAAAAAAGGGTTATTCGAGGTGGCTGACGGGGGTACATTTTTCCTTGACGAAGTTGGCGACGTCTCCTTAGCGCTGCAAGCCAAATTGCTGCGGGTGCTGCAAAACCAGGAAATTATCCGCCTGGGCGATACCAAAGCGATGAAGGTCAACGTGCGCATGGTTGCCGCTACCAATCAGGATTTGAAACAACTGGTGCAGAAGGGGAAATTCCGGGAAGACCTGTTCTACCGCCTGAACGTCTTCCCCATTACCCTGCCGCCGCTGCGCGACCGCCGGGAAGACATTCCCCTGCTGGCGCAATTTTTCATCCGCAAATACGCCGGTCGCGACGTCGCCCTGCACCCGGAGGCGCTGAAGAAGCTGCGCCAATATTCCTGGCCGGGCAACGTGCGCCAATTGGAGAACACGCTACAGCGCGCCCTTATTCTCTGCGATGGGGATAAACTCCTGCCGGAACACCTGATCCCGGAAGACGCGGAAGAAAGCGATCCTAAATCGTTCAAAGGATCGCTGAAGGAGTTTGAAAAACAGCTTTTATTGGGCCGGTTGGAGAAGTTCAGCGGCAACCGCACCCGGGCCGCGCAGTCATTGGGCGTCTCGGTGCGCTGGGTGCAGTTGAAGTTGAAAGAAATGGGTGCTGAGCCGCCACCGGATGGCAATGAATGGTGAGAGAATAATCGGACTACAACTGCATAAGCTATGAATTCTCCTGATCCCAACCCCCTCTACGGCAAATTCGCGGTTATCGAATGCCTCAAAAAGGACGCCCACACCGGCGTGTACCTGGCGGATCACGCCTATCTGGGAAAAAAAATCATCCTCAAAACCCTGAATACCGAAAATCTTCCCGACAGAACCATCTTGAGTCGCTTCCAGCGGGAAGCCCGCATCCTGGCGCAACTGGATCACCCCAACATCATTAAGGTGCTGGATTTTGGCACCCAGGGCCGCGATTTTTATATCTCGTTCGAATATTTCCCCGGCAGCAATCTACGGGAAGCGCTGCGAAAAGGGGAATTGAGCGCGACCCAGAAGCTGGAGTTAGCGAAACAACTCTTCCGGGGGCTGGCGCTGGCGCATGAAAGCGGGGTCATTCACCGCGACCTGAAGCCGGAAAATATCCTGGTCAACGCCAGCTGCCATCTCAAAATCGCCGATTTTGGGCTGGCCCAGGCGGCCGGCGAGGAGCAACTGACCCAGAAATCCTCTATTGTCGGCACGCCAGCCTACATGTCGCCGGAGCAAATTCGCGGGGAGAAACTTACCCCGCAAAGCGATCTCTTTTCCGCCGGCATCGTTGTATTCGAGCTTTTCGGCGGCAGGAATCCCTTTCTCGGTAAAGACGTCGCCGAAACCATCAACAACATTCTGAAATCTGAGCCGCTAAAGCTGGTAGAAGAGTATTTTCCGGCTGCCCCGCGGGACGGAGGGGATTTAGCGGGCGCCATTCCCGCCATTTTGCAGGCATTGCTGCAAAATGATTGCCGGCAGCGTCCCGCATCCGCAAAGGAGGCTTTGAAACGCCTGGCCGGTATTTCCCCGGCGCAGGGCTTCCATATCGAGGATGGTCCGCCCCTGCCAACCGCCCCTGCCCCGCCCCGTCATTTCCGCCGACGCTGGCTTGCGCTGCTGGCGGCGCTGCTGATTGCCGGCGGTATCGTTTTCCTGCACTCTCAAAAATCCATCGAGACCACCGGGGAGGTTTCTTTTACCCCATCGGACAGCGCCGCCGTTTCCGGCGCCGGGGATGCGACCGAATCCCGGCTGGCCGTTATGCAGCCTCCTGCCGCCGGGCAGCCGGAGAAGGAAATTTCATCGCGCCAGCAACCTCGCAAGAGTTTGCCGGAACAGACTTCGACGCCCGCTATGGAAAATCTCGCCTCTTCCGGAGAGGCGGAAAACCTCCTCCCGGCCGGTTTGCGGATCGAATGCCTTCCCTGGGCGGATATCTACATCGACGAACGGAAAGTGGATACCACCCCGCTGGAGAATCCTATCTCTCTTCCTCCCGGCGATCATATCGTGCGGCTCATTCATCCCCACTACCCGGAGTATGTTCGGAGCCTCTCCTTGCAGCCGGGGCAGCACATGGCCATCGCGGTCAATCTTGATACCCTGTGGGGCTACCTGGATTGCCGGGTGCATCCCTGGGGCGAAATTTACATTGACGGGCAGGCGAAAGGACAGACCCCGCTGGGCAGCCCGCTGGCGTTGTCCCCCGGCCGGCACACCCTGGCTGTAGTGAACCCGCAATATTCCCGCTTTGACACCGCGATTTTCATTGCCCGGGGCGATACCTTGCGCTGGCAGTTGAATTTGGAAGCCCGCAATGATAAATCTCCCGGCGGTTTGTAGCCTTTTGGGGGACTCGGTATGCAAATTGCTCACAAGCTTTAAAAAGGGTTCGTACGTTTTATGAGGAGATTGAATTTTACCATAACCGCAGCTTTTCTGCTTTCCCTGCTAACAATTCTATCAGTGCGAGGGCAAAACCCAAGCTGGATTACGGTGGGACAAATCCCTCCGCTGGCCGGGGTCCAGGCGGTCGCGAAAGATACGCTCATTTATATCCTGGGAGGATATTATGATCCGGGGGCCATTGGCGCCTCTCTGAATCCCATGATCTTCGTTTACGACCCCCGGCTCAATCGCATTGACAGCCTGGGAACTCTGATGATTACCGGCCGGGCAGGATTTATTTCCGGGATCCACGAAAATTCCCTCTATTATGCAGGGGGGGTGTGGAACTTGAGCGGACCCCCTTATGCCTTCAGCATGGAGCGCTGGGATTTCAATACTCCCCCTGTGGTGTTTAACTTCAGCCCGGAGTTCAACCGCCGGAACACCGCCGGCCTGCTGCATAACGGAAATATGTATTTGATCGGCGGGCAACCAGCGGGCAATGATACCATCCCGCTGAGCTACATTGCGGAATATAATATAGACCAGGCCAGCATTACTTACACCGAAGACAGTCTGTTCAACGCCCCGCCCCTGCCCTATCACCAGATGTCCGCCATCCTCGGCGACGATATTTACATCTTCGGGGGAGCGCGGTTCGGGATTTCCCGGCGGGTTTATAAGTTTAATACCCTCGATCACGGCTTCCAGGAAGTGAGCAGCCTGCCCCGGGAGCGCGCCGGAGGGGCGGCGGTGGCGGTGAACGATCAGCAAATCTATATCATCGGGGGTTACAACGAGAATGCCTTTCCTTCGGCGTTGGACTCAGTTGCGATCTACACCGTCAACCCCGCCGGCGGAAACACCACCCAGCCCGGGCCTTCCCTGAACGTGAGCCGGCGCGACCTGGCCGCAGTGCGCTATATGAATTCCATCTATGTTTTTGGCGGAGTGGATCAGTTCGGATTCCTGGTTCCCTGGGTAGAAAAGCTGGATCTTCCCACTGCTTTGCCGGAACCGCCGTTGGCATTCGCGGTTGATTTCGAGCTTCATCCCAACTATCCCAATCCCTTTAATTCTGCTACCACCATCGCATACCGGCTCGGTAGAGCCGTTCACGTTCGCCTGGAAATATACTCCGTTTTAGGGCAGCTTATCGCAACTTTAGTGGACGCCCCCCAGCAGCCGGGAACTTACCGGCTGCTCTGGGATGGCCGGGATCGGCGCGGAACGCAGGTGAGCAGCGGCGTCTATTTCTATAAACTGAGCAGCGGCGATTTCACGGATGTCAAAAAAATGATCCTCATGCAATGAAAAAATGTTGCTGGCTCTGGCTTCTCTTGTGGGGATTCTCTTCCGGCGCTCATGCGCAGCCCGATTCGCTGTCGCTGGAAACCATCCAACAGAAATTAGAATCATTCGACTACCCGGAGGTGATTTCGCTTTCCGCCCGACTGCTGGCCGAGCGGGAAAATTTATCGTCCCGAGACTCGTTGGAAATTCATCGCATGAGGGCGATTGCCTATTATTCCCTGGGAGGGCGGCAGGCCTGCGCCAATGAATTTTTAGCCATCCTGCACATCCAGGCGAATTTTCAATGGGATTCGGTAAAAACCTCGCCAAAGATCATCCGTTTTTTTGAGGAAACCCGCACGGAGTTCCTGGCCGGCCAGAAGGCTCCCTCGCCTCCGGACAGCGCCATGAACATGCCAGCCCTGCAAAATCTAATCCCGGCTTCGGGCGGTCCCCCGTCCCGCGGGGCGATCCTGCGCTCCCTGCTGCTACCCGGCTGGGGGCATCTGGCCAGCGGCCATTCCGCTAAGGGCTGGTTGATTGCCGCCCTGGGGGTCGGCGCTCTGGGATCGGCAATCTACTTCACCAGCGAAACCCGCGTAAAAGAAGACGCCTACCTGAACGAAACCGATCCGGCCCTGATCGAGACTCGCTACCAGGCTTACGATTCCGCTTACCGGAAGCGCAATTTGCTGGTCGCAGCTTACGCCGCGGTCTGGCTCTACGCCCAGGTGGACCTGCTCTATTTTTCGCAAAAGGAGAATTCCGGGCAGCCAAAGGCGCAAAACACGCTTCGCTGGCGAATTTTGCCGGAATTCCATTTCTCCGGGAAAACCTCTCCCGCGATACAAATGCGCATGGCGCTCACTTTGTAAGCGGGGGATGATGCAGATCTCACCACGAAGAATCTGCGCTGCTGCGAAAAATTTTCGTACCAAAATAGTGAGTGGGTGAGTGGGTTAGTGGTGAGAGATAGGCAAGTGGGTGGCGCGTCGCCGGTATTATTCATCACTTACCCTCTCACTGGCGACTGAAAATAAGCCGAAAGGGGATTCAAACCGCTTCCCCGGTACAATCGGCCCCGCCTGGCATCGAATTTGGATATATAAAACTGTTGATTTTGGCGGCTGGAAAAAAATAAACGCTCTTATAACCCTTTTCTTCAGGAGGTAATATGAAATTTTCCAAACTGTTCCTCAGCACGGCGGCGCTGGTATTTTTCGCGACCCTGGCCTTCCCGGCCCGCGCCGCATTTATAAACGGAACCGTCACCGATTCGCTAACCGGCCTGCCGGTGGAGGGGGCGTCCATCGTCGCTTTCGGGTTCGATCCCGCCATGGGTGATTCCATCATCTATACGGCAACTACCCTGCCCAACGGCAGTTACCTCATCAATAATGCGGTGCCGGCAACCTATTTCGTTTCCGCCGACCACCCCGGTTATCAGCGCATCCTCCAGGGACCGTTTGTGATTTCTCCCAACACCACGGGCATCACCGTAGATTTCCAACTGCTGCCCCTGGGGCCGCCGCTCAATAATTACATTGCCGGAACGGTGTTCGACGCCCAGAGCGCGGCTTCCATCTCCGGCGCCTGGGTGGGACTGGCGCACGCCGGGGCTATTTTTTACCAGACCTTCAGCGACTCCATCGGAGATTACCTTTTCGAAGAGATCATGCCGGGGGTTTATTTCCTGACCGCCCATGCCCCGGGGTACCTCCCCTTCTTCGGCAACTTCCCTATCCAGGTAGAGCCTAATACCCAGATCACTGATCTGGATATTTTCCTGATCCCTGATACCCTCGCGGGAGGGCTGGGAACCCTGAGCGGCTTTGTATTCAGCGCCGATTCCCTGAACACTTTCCCCGATCCGGTATTTCCGGCGTTTATCGAGCTGCTCCGCTACGATCCCGCCACCGGCGATTCCCTCTTTTACCGCACCATGAACAATCCCGACGGGAGTTATAGCATTTCCGGCATTGCTCCCGGGTTCTACCACGTTTCCTGTTACGCGGACGGATTCCACCCCCGCCACCTGCCCAATTATCCCATTCAAGAAGGGCCGAATACGCTGGATTTCTTCCTGATCCCCTTCATTCCCCTGCCCCGCGGCACGATTTCCGGCGCGGTGACCTTTGACGGCAGCGGCGAGCCGGTGGAGGGCGCGTTCCTGGAATTTATCACCGTCAACGGCTTCCCGCATCATTTTGCCATCAGCGACGCCCAGGGGCAGTATTCCGCGGAGCTGCCGGTGGGAGATTACATCGTCTCCGTGGTAGTAGGCCATCCCGCTCTCCCCTATTACTACCAGGAATATTACGACGATGTGCACTCCATCGCGGAGGCCAGCATCGTGCAGGTTTTTGAAAACCAGGTTACCGGGGGAATCGACTTTGGAGTGCCCGATTCGCTCAGCCCCATCACCGCCACTATCAGCGGCCAGGTAACCGACAACAACGCCCAGCCCTTAGAAAACGCCCTGGTGACCATCTTTTCATCCAATGCCGGGGGAGTTATCGGCGATTCGCTGATTTTTACCGGCCTGACCGACGCGCAGGGAAATTACGCCATTGAGGTCAGTACGGTTCGCTTTCCTTTTGGGGTATTCATCGCTTCCGCGGAAAAAGAGGAATATTTGATTGAATTCTGGCAGGAGAAACCGGCTATTTTCCTTGCCGACCCGATCTTCGTATTCGGCGACACGGTGATTACCGGGATTGATTTTACCCTCGACCCGGTCGGCACACCCACCAACAACTCTATCAGCGGAACCGTTACCAGCGACAACGGCGCGGCGCTGGCCGGGGCGTTCGTGGTCGGCTCCGATATTTTCACCGGGCGGATCGTTTTCACCTTCGCGGATTCCTCCGGGAATTACACCCTGGATGGATTGGATCCCCATCCCCATATCATTCTTTTTGCCGCGAACGGGCACGTCCCGGAATTCTTTGACAATGCCCTTACCTGGGAAGAGGCCATCGCAGTGCCGGCTTTCGGCGCAGTTACCGGCATCGACGCCGCGCTGACCCCGGTGAATAACAATCCCGCCGGCGGCATGGTGGCCGGAACGGTGCTGAACATGAGCGGCGGGCCGCTTTCCGGGGTGTTTTTGACCATCTTGAATGACGCCGGGGAAGTGATCGGCTATGATTTTACCGACGCCCAGGGAGGCTACCAGGTTGCCGGCATGGTCAACGGCGACTATACCGTGCAGGCCAGCAAGATCAGTTACCAGAGCGAATCGGAAGTGATCCAGTTCAACGCCGCCGCCGGGAACACCATGGTGGTGAATTTCGACCTGGCCCAGGTTACCACCGGGGTGGAGCCGGGCGGGCAGGCCGGTCTCCCCGCAACCGTGGAACTGGCGCAGAACTATCCCAATCCATTCAACCCTGCTACCACCATCCGCTTTGCCCTGCCGCAGGCTCAGCAAACCCGGCTGGTGATCTATAACATTCTCGGCCAGGCGGTAAAAGAGTTGGTGAACGAGAACCTGCCGGCCGGCCAATATGAATTGATCTGGAACGGCAAGTATCAAAACGGTCAGCAGGCGGCGTCGGGAATTTATTTCTATGTTCTCGAGGCAGGTAAGCTGAAACTGACCCGCCGGATGGTTTTAAGCAAATAACGCCGATTAGACGGCAAACCAGCCAGCCGAAACGAGCGGTTGCCGCAAGGCGCCGTTCGTTTCGGCGTTTTTTATATACGAACTGGCGTTGAATTTTGCATTGCCCGGAGTGCCACGACGCGGCTCCTGTGGAACAAGGCTTCAGCACTGCCCACCTGGCTACTGCTTATGGCGAAGCCACTGACGAAAGCCACCACTTCCCTGTGGCGCTTACGCGGCTGCCTACTGGCCTACTGCATACTTGTGAAACTAAAGGAGACCCCATGGCTACCCCCCAATCCGTTCTGCTGTTAGGCGCCACCGGCCTGGTCGGCGGCGAATGCCTGAAATTGCTCTGCGCCGATGATTCCTGGCAGCGCGTCATCACGCTTACCCGCCGCCCCCTCCCGGCGGAGGGGCAACATCCCAAGGTGGAAAACCACGCCATCGACTTCGACCGGGCGGGGGATAACCGCAAACTGATTTCCGCCGGTCGGGTCATCTGCGCCCTGGGAACGACGATCAAAAAAGCCGGGTCGCAAGAAAATTTCTACAAAGTCGATTTCACCTACGCCTACGAGCTGGCCCGCATCGCCCGGGAAAACGGCGCGGAGCACCTCCTGCTGGTCTCCTCCAGCGGGGCGGACGCCCGCTCGCGGATTTTCTACAGCCGCGTCAAAGGGGAATTGGAAGAAGCGCTGAAAACACTGGGCTACCCGGCGCTGACCATCTTCCGGCCCTCCCTGCTGTTAGGCGACCGCCGGGAATCCCGCCCGGGAGAAGATATTGCCAAATTCCTGAGCGGCCTGTTCGGATTTGCCATACCGGCGCGCTATAAACCCGTTCACGCTCGCAGTGTGGCCGCGGCCATCGTGCAGGTGGCCCGGGAAAACCGCCCCGGAATCCGCATTCTGGAATCGGATGAGATTCGGCGCATTGGCGCGGCTTAGAAGCGGGCCGGAGTGCAAAACTTTAGTTCTGCAGGGACAGAGACCGGAGGGAACCTGCCTGAACGCCAACTCCTTCCACGGCATTCATGCTTTCACTGGCAAAACTGAAGTTTTGCACTCCGCTGCACTTCGCTGGCAAACGCAACGATTTCCAAACAATCGCGTTGGATAGTTTGAAGTTCGTTTGTAAATTCCACCGCTATTGTCCGGGAGCCGTTTGTTGAAGATCAACCTGCGTACAAAATTCATCCTGCTTTCCACCGTGCTGGTTACGGTAATCATGGTCAGCGTTACCTATTTCTTTACCATCCGGGAAATCGAATCCCGGCGCGCCGCCGCGGCCTCCCAGATCCATCGTATTGCCCGCAACATTGCTACCATGCAGTTGTTGGACCGGCAGGATTGGAATACCTACCAGGATTACATCTCCCAGTTGATGGCGTTCAATAAAGACGTCGTTTACATCGCCATTTTCGACGACCGCGGCGCGCTCCGCGCCCATACCCTTAACTCCGACCTGATCGAATACGACCGCCCGCTCTTGACCCGCAGAATGCAGGCCGACATCGTACGCCGCCTGGATAACGGGGCGGTAGCGGAAGAGAGCAAACCGGATTTGCAGACCGAGCGGGTCAATATCCAGGTCGGGGACCGGGTGTTGGGCAGCGTTCACGTGGGCTTTTCGGTGATCGCTATTAACCGGGAATTGAACCGGGGAATTTTGCTCAACATCGGCCTGGGATTGTTTTTTATCCTGCTGGCCAGTTTCGTGTCGGTACTCATCAGCCGCCGGCTCACCCGCCCACTGGAGCGCCTGAACCGGGCCATGAAGGCGGTGAACGAGGGCAACTTAGAACAGAAAGTGCGCCCCCAAACCCATGACGAGATCGCCCAGTTGGGGCACTCCTTCAACACCATGATCGAGGGGTTGCGGGAACGCCAGTTCATCGAAAGCTTAGGCTACGAGCTGAGCGCCACTTTTCAATTCGACCGCCTGGCCCCGCTGGTGCGGGAGCGCCTGAAAAGCGCCATCGGCGCGGGATCCACCCGGCTCTACATTCGCCGCCGGAACTCCCACGGCGCTTTTCACGAAATCACCGTTTCGGAAGAGAAGAAGAACCTCTATCCCCCTTTGGAACTTAATGGACAGGTCGAAAAATTCCTCCTGAAGCGAAAAGACGGCTTTATGGTCCATTCCGCTCCCCCGGACATTATGGAAGCGCTGCACCATACCCCGGAAGACGAAGCCGGCCTGCTGATGCCCATGCCGGTGAAAGATGAACTTTTCGGCCTGCTGTTTTTTGCCCTGCCGCCGGACAAGGAAAGTTTCAGTCCCAAGGAGCGCCACTTTGCCGCCATGCTGGCCGGGCAGGCCGCCCTGGCCCTGGAGAATTCCCTGCTCTACGAAGAGCTGCGCGAGCAGGAACGCCTCAAACGGGAGTTGGAAATTGCCCGCGAGATGCAGCGCCGGCTTCTGCCCGCCCACATGCCGGTGGTGGACGGCTTCTGCTTCGATGGCATCTGCCAATCCGCTTACGAAGTGGGGGGCGATTATTTCGATTTCTTCCGCCTGGATGAAACCCACTTAGGCGTGGTCATTGCGGACGTGAGCGGCAAGGGTACTTCCGCTTCCTTCTACATGGCAGAGCTGAAGGGCATGATGGTGCAGCTTACCTCGGTGTACCGCTCTCCCCGGCAGCTTCTCAGCGAGCTGAACCGGAAATTATTCGGCAATATCGACCGGCAATCTTTTATTACCATGATTTATGGGGTGCTGGAAATTCCCGCCCATCGCTTTGTCTTCTCCCGGGCCGGGCATAACTCGCTCCTGAAAATCGGAACAAACGGGGAGCACCAGTTCCTCACCCCCGCCGGCATCGGCCTGGGGCTGGATCCCGGGGACGTTTTCGAACGCAGCCTGGAAGAAGCGGCGCTGGAATTGAAGCCTTTCGAAACCCTGGTACTCTATACCGACGGCCTCATCGAAGCCCGCAACGCCCGGCAGTTGGAATTCGGCGAGGCGGGCCTGCTGCGCTCCTGCCTCGCGGCAGAGAAGCGAAATATTCTGCAAATGCGGGAAGCCATTTTGGAATCCCTGCATGGCTTTATGGAGGACGTTCAGCCGCACGACGATATCACTATGGTGATGGTGCAGCGGGAGGGGTAGGCGGGGTGATGCGTGAAACGTGACTTCCACGTGCTAATCACGCATCACGTTTCACGCATCACGCGAGATTTATTTTCCCGCCCCGGCAACCTCGCCGGGGTCTTCAACGTAACAGAAAACGTGTTTTAATTAAAACAACGAGCAAGGTTCATCATGATGCGCCAATTATCATCCGCGTTGGTTCTTATCCTGCTTTGGGTAACATTTTTCCCGGGTTGCGAAACCAGCCGGGAAAACAAAATCAAGCTGGCCAGCCTGGCAACGGTTCCCCAAACCGTATCCCAAACCGCCTCCAGCGTATTGCAAGTCTCTCCCGCACAGCAACGTTCCGTGGCGATCCTGAACTTCCAAAATCTCACCAACGATCGCAGCTTAGACTGGCTGCGCCGCGGGTTGACGGATATGCTGACCACGGAGTTTGCCCAGTCCCGCTATTTGAACGTGATCACCATGCAGCGGCTGAGCGAAGTGGCGCAGCAGAACGGCAAGGGCGAGCGAGATTTGGACGATCCCTCCACCGCCGCCGCCATTGCCCGCCAGGCCAGCGCGGAAATCATCCTCACCGGGCGTTTCTACCACCAGTATGACAGCCTGTGCATCGAAGTGGAAATGATCGACGCCGTCACCACCCAGATTCTCCGCCGGGAAACCGTGCGGGGGGCCAGCCTGGAACGCATTTTCGCCATGGTGGACAGCCTTTCCGAGCGGCTGCGGGCCAACATGCGCGGCAACCTGGAGGAGCGCCCTCAAAACGGGGTTACCCTGGCAGAGATCACCCACTCGGTGGAAGCGTTCCGCTGTTATTCCATGGGCCTGGAAAACATAGATAAATTTCTCTGGAGCGAAGCAGCTAAGTGCTTTAAAGACGCGCTTAAATACGACTCTACTTTTGCCGCGGCCTATTTGCGGTTAGGGCAAATTGACCCGAATATGGACAAAAATTCCAATGGGAAACAACTCCTCCAAAAAGCCCGCCAGTACAGCGACAAGCTCTCCGAAACCGACCGTATTCGCCTGGAAGTGGCGGAAGCCAAACAAGCGGACAATTTTTCTGGGCTTTTGGCCATTTTAGAACAGGCGGTTCTGCGCATGCCTTCGGACGTGGATATTCGCCAGGACCTGGCGCGCACCTTATACCACGCTTGCGGGGACCTGGACCGCGGCCTGGAACACTTCGAGATCGCGCTGGAGCTGGATCCCTCCCGCAAGTTGCTGTATAATGACCTGGCTTATCTCTACGCGGAGCGGGGAGATTATACCACGGCTTTGAAATACCTCGATACCTACCAGGAGTTGGCCCCCGACGAACCCAATCCCTACGACAGCCGGGGGGAAATTTTGATCAACGCCGGGCGTTTGGATGAAGCGGTGGTTCAATTCCAAACCGCCCTGGAAAAGTGGCCGACTTTCAACAATTCCGCTTCCCGCCTGGCCGGTTTATACCGGGAATTCTGGGACTATGACCGCTCCCTGGCTTATATCAAGCGGGTTCGGGAGGGGGATCAGAATCCCATGGCGCTATCCGACATTGAATACGTGAACGCGCTAACGCTCTGGAGATTCGGTAAAACCCGGGAAGCGGAACAAGCCCTGCGGAAAATGCTGGAGCAGAATCCTTACTCCGACAACGTTATCATCATCCTCGGCGAAATGTATCAATCCGCCGGGGATACCGCCAAAGCGGAACAACTTTACGCTGCCGCCTACGAGCGATTCAAAGAAAAACTTTCCCGGGAGCCGGAGAACCTGCAAATTCTGCACGACTTCAGTGATTTTCTGGCACATACTCACTGGCCTGCCGGGGAGGCACTCCCAATTCTGGAAAAAGCTGCCGCTTCCTACACCGATCCGATGCAGCAAGCCCATTTTGACTTAGTGTTAGGATTGCTCTACTTGCGCGCCGGGCAGTTCGACAAAGCAGAACAGCACTTCCAACGCTCCCGCCCGCAGCAACTCGATTTGATTTCCATAACCCGATACCGCGGGTGGAGCAATTTCTGGAAATTCGTCTTTGAAGTGATGGCCTACGAAGACGGCCAGACCCCGCCACAGGAACGTTTTTCTCAACGATTGCTGGCCACCGCCCGGCAAAAGAACCGCAAAGACCTGGAAGTGATCGCCCGCTTCGTCGAGGCCCAACGCCACGCTAGCCAGCAAAATACCGCTGCCCTGGCCGCGGAATACCAGGCCCTGGGCGCTCCCCTGGAAAAAACCTGGCGGGTGATCGGTCCCTTCTCCACCCGGGGCGTTTCCGGTTTCCAACACCCCTATCCCCCGGAAAAGAGCATCGACCTGAACGCGGCTTACCCGGATCAGTATGGAGAGTTGCGGTGGAAACCTGCCGAAGACGGCGTTTACGAGGGCTACGTTAACCTGCAGGCGCTGTTTAACCGTACCGACTGGGCGGCAGGATACGCCTTGATCTACGTTTATTCGCCGGAGCAGCGAAAGGTGCAAATCCGCCCCGGCATCAAACTCGCCGGCAAGCTCTGGCTCAACAATGAACAGATCTGGCAGCGTTACTGCACCAAAGGCATCGAGCCCATGGTTGACCGCGACATAGTCACGGTGCTGCTCCATTCCGGCTACAACCAGGTGCTCTTGAAAGTTACCAACACCTTCTACGACTGGGGATTTTTCTTCCGAATTACCGACGAGAAAGGCAACGGCTTCAACGATATCACCTTCCACGCGCCGGAAGAGGTCGATCGCTCCTTTGCTACGAATAATCCCCCGAAACCGGCGCTATGAGCCTGGACGCCCACCTCCGGGAGGCGGCGCGGATTTTGGAAGCAGCCGATGCGCTGCTGATTAGCGCGGGGGCCGGCATGGGAGTGGATTCCGGCCTGCCGGATTTCCGCGGCAACGAGGGATTCTGGCGCGCTTACCCGCCTATCGCCAAATTAGGCATTTCCTTCAGCGAGATGGCCAACCCGCAATGGTTTTCCCGCGACCCCCGCCTGGCCTGGGGTTTTTACGGGCATCGCCTCAACCTCTACCGCAAAACCTCTCCCCACAAAGGTTTTTCCCAACTGCTGGACCTCGGGAAGCGCAAAAAAGGGGGATATTTTGTCTTCACTTCCAACGTGGACGGGCAATTTCAAAAGGAGGAGTATTCCGAAGAGCGGCTTGTGGAATGCCACGGCTCCATTCACCATCTCCAATGCGTGCGCCCCTGCGGCGAGGCGATCTGGAACGCCGGGGATATCACGATAACCGTGGATGACGCAACCTTCCGGGCGCAGGAACCGCTCCCCCATTGCCCCCGCTGCGGGGCGCTGGCCCGCCCCAACGTGCTCATGTTCGGCGACTGGCACTGGATTTCCCACCGCACCGAGGCGCAGGAAGAGCGGTTTTACGGGTGGCTGCGCGAAATTCAGGAAAATGGCTGGCGATTGGCGATTGTGGAAGCAGGCGCCGGCGTCGCGGTGCCCACGGTGCGCCATACTTCGGAAAACATTGCTGCGCGGTTGAACGGAGATCTGATTCGCATCAACCTGCGCGACCCGGAAGTTCCCCCCGGCCAAATCTCCCTCCCGTTAAGCAGCGCGGAGGGCATTGAGCGCCTCTACAACCTGATTCCCCGCTGAGGGGAATGCCCGTTGGCAGTAACAGGGCGCAGGAGCGCTCCAAAGGAAAATGGTTTATCCCTCCAGGGCTTCGCCATAGGCAAATAGGCAATCTTATAATTACCTCCTACTCCTATAATTGGCAATTGCCAATTGACAATTGCTAATTGGCAATTTTATCCTGCCCCTGCTCCTCAGGTATGCATCCCTTCGGTTTCTTCGACGGTCTCCTCTTTTTCCTGGTCTAACCGCTCATACTCGGCGATTACCTGGGCGCCTAACAGCAAAATCATCGCCGCGGCTTCTAACGATAGCAGCGCCACCGCCCCGGTGGCCAGGGAGCCGTAAATCACGTTTACCATCGAGATCGTGGAGAAATACCAAATCAGGAACCGGCGCATGATTTCCCAGAGCACCCCGGCAGTGATCCCGCCCACCAGGGCGTGTTTCAGGCGAATTTTTCCCACCGGCATTACCATATAAAACGAGGTAAGCAGCAAAATCAGCCCGATGATGCCCAGAATGTGCAAAAACGCGCTGGAAAATTCATCGACCCCTAAACTCCAGGCCAGCAGGGTGACCCGCCGCCCGCTTGCCGCCTGCAACGCTCCACTAATGATGGTGATCATCAAAAAACCTCCTCCCACAAGGAGAATGTAGATATAAGGAAGGACGGCGGATACTAAGAAATGGCGGCGGTTGATCTGCACCCGGTGAAAGAAAATGACCGACATTGCGTTTTCCAAAACCGTAAAGGCCATGGAGCTGAAGAATACCAGGAACACAATGCCGATCCCGCCAATAAAGCGGCGGTGTTCCAGGAATTTTTTGATCTCTTCGATGATCGTCTGGGCAAATCCCGGAACCACCAACTCCAGATTTTGCGCCACCATTTCCAATAACTGGCGCTCATCCACCAGGTGTGAAAGACCGATGAGCACCAGCGTGAACAACGGAATGAGGGAGAGCAGGGTATAATAGGCCACCGCCCCGGAAAGCAGCACCCCCTGGTTTTTTCGGAAACCGGTGAACACCCGTTTTAAGAACTTGAAAGGTTGGCGAACAATAAACACCACAAACTTTTTTTGCTGATTCATTGGTAAAACCCTGGCTTCCTGGCGGATTGGATACGAAATACGCCCGGTCTGTTTCCTGTTGTCCGTTGCTCATCATGCTTCCCGCATTTGAATTTCCTTTGCAGCCGTTAATTCTCGCAGGCAAGATAACCGTTTGCCCGCTGATTTCCAAATATTCTGAGATTCCCGCCACAAAGCCATGAAGGCGCCGAAGTTTCACGAAGGATCGGTCAAAAAATAATTTGTTAAAATCGTATTGTCGGATGTCATTCCGGTTTTTCCCGTTTTTGGGGAAAATACCGGAATCTTCTGCGGAGATTCCGGCATTCCGCTTCGCTACAGCCGGAATGACAGGTTTGGCTAAATTTAACAAGTTATTTTTTTATCACTCCCAAGGAGGGGAATTCTAAAAAAATCGAATCCGCCAGCAGTATCATAAATTTCCGGGCTATTCTCGATCATCCCTTTTAAATGCTCTAAATTCTTCCTCGGTTGCCTCTTGTGGCTGAATAGTAACCTTAAAAGGTAAAATAGGTGGGGGTGATGGCCAATAGGTTGTTGGAATCAGGAAGGCTTCAACCGTGAGCATCTCGTTACCCCTCCCCCCGCTTATACCGCTCATACAGCACGTGAATGATCCCATCTGCCAGACCGATTTGGGGAACGTAAATCTTGCCGATGCTCCCCCACTTCATCACCGAAAGGTAGATGCGCAAGGCCGGCACGATCACTTCCGCCCGGTCGGGCTTGAGGTCTAAGATTTTGATGCGCTCTTCATAACCGTAAGATGTCACGAGTTGGAAGATTTCCCGCAGCTTTTTGTAGGAAAGCGGTTTGCCCTCTTTCTGGCGCGCCATCTCGAAAATCTTGTTGATATTCCCCCCGCTGCCGATCCCGTAAACCTTCTGCTTGTTCAGCACGCTCTTCTTGATCCACTTCTTCATCTCCCGCCAGCGCTCTTCCGGGACCAGGTTCTCCAAAATACGCACCGTACCGATGTCGAACGATGCCGAAGCGGTGTTGCGCCCCCCGGAAAAGAAGGTCAATTCCGTGCTCCCCCCGCCCACGTCCACGTACAAATAAGACTTATCCTTATCCAGCCGCTCCTCGAAATGGTTGGCGTAAATCATCTCCGCTTCCTTGGCCCCGTCGATGATTTGCAGCCGGATGCCGCTGCGAGCATAAATTTTCTGCACGATTTCCGCCCCGTTCTCCACCTCCCGCATCGCCGAGGTGGCGCAGGCCAGGTAAGCGAGCGGCTGGTAGGCGTCGATCAAATGCTTGAAACCGAGCAGGGTGCTGACCAGCATCTCCCCCTTCGCTTCGGAGATGCGCCGGCGAACGAAGGCGTCATCGCCCAGCCGCAGGGGCATGCGGATCAAGGCCTCTTTCTTAAAAAAAGGGCGGTTTCCGTTCTCGTACACCCGGCTCAGCAATAAGCGCACGGCGTTGGAACCGATGTCTATCGCGGCAAATTTCAACCTTCTTCTCCTGAATCTAATTGCCAATTACCAATTGCCAATTGGCAATTACCAATTATATCTTTTCCGCTTCTACCCCCGCCTTGTGCGCCTGTTGCAGATACTCGTAAAGCATTTCCTGGCAGCGCACCCGCTCGTCCCCGGAAGTGACCCGGTACTGGTTATCCAGATCCTTATTCAGCGCCCGCGCTTTCACGTTATCCCGCCACTGGATGTCTAAATAGTGGCGGATCTCCTGCTGAATTTCTTCATCATAAATCGGGCAGGCAACCTCTACCCGGCGGTCGAGGTTGCGGGGCATCCAATCTGCGGAGGAGAGGAAATATTTGGCATCTCCGCCGTGGCAGAATACGAACAGGCGGGAATGCTCTAAATATTTGTCGATGATGCCCGCGGCGCGGATGTTCTCGCTCATTCCCTCCACCCCCGGAACCATGGAAAACATTCCCCGCACCATTAATTGAACGGTTACCCCGGCCTGGCTGGCCTGGTAGAGCTTTTTGATGATTTCCGGGTCGGTGAGGTTGTTCAATTTCACGATAATATAAGCATCCTTCCCACTGCGCGCCTGCTTGATCTCGTTCTGAATCAAGCGCAGCCAGGTTTTCCGCATATTGAAGGGGGAAACCAGCAAATGCCGGAAGTTACTGCGCTGGTAATTATTTTCCAGCACGTCGAAAACCAGTTTGACTTCCTCGGTGATGCCCGGATCGGCGGTGAAGAGGCTATGGTCGGTGTAAAGCCGGGCGGTGGCCTCGTGAAAATTGCCGGTGCCGATGCTGGCGTAGCGAATGGTTTTGCGCTTGATCTTTTGAGTCACCAACAGCAATTTGGCGTGAATTTTGATGTTCGGGGCGCTGTGGATCACCCGCACGCCCTCTTCCTGGAGGCGGTTCGACCAGTAGATATTGGCCTCCTCATCGAAACGCGCCTGCAATTCGATGGAAACCGTCACCGACTTGCCGTTCCGGGCGGCGCTGATCAGGGCGTTGATCACTTTGGAATTCTTCGCCACCCGGTAGAGGGTCATTTTGATGGAGCTGACCGTGGGATCGATGGCCGCTTCGCGCAGGAAATCGATCAGGTGATCGAAGGTCTGGTAGGGGTAATGGAGCAGGATATCCCGTTCGCGGATGGTTTCCATCAGGCTCCGGCCGGGCTGGATGTGGCGGTTCGGAAGCGGTTTGGGAAAGCGATAGCGCAGGGTTTCCGGCCCCACTGCGGGGAAATTGATGAAGTCCTTGAAATTGTGGTAACGCCCCCCGGGGATGAAATTACTCTCGTCTTTCATCAACTTCAAACGCTTGATGAGGAACGTGAGCAGGTCCTCCGGGATTTGCTTGTCATAGATGAAGCGTACCGGCTTGCCGCGCTTCCGCTGGGTGAGGCTCTTGGAAATTTTGCGCACCAGGCTGTCGGAAAAATCGTCGCTGATATCCAGTTCCGCGTCGCGGGTCAGTTTGATGGTGTAGGCTTCCAGGCAGTCGAAGCGGAACATGGCGAAGATTTCCCCTAAGGAAAAACGGATCAGGTCATCCAACAACAAGATATACTGATTTCCGTTGTCTTCCGGCAGAAGGATGAAGCGCGGGAGCGCATCCGTGGGCACTTCGATGAGTGCGTAACGAACTTTGGCGGGGTTCTGGCTGCTCCACATGCGGATGGCCAGGTAGATGGCGTGATCCTTCAGATCGGGAAATTTTTCCAGCCGGTCGATCATGATCGGGATGATTGCCGGGCGCACCTGCTCCCGGAAATACTGCCGCACAAACCTGGCCTGCTCCTCGCCGAGCTCCCGTTCATTGATGATAAAAATGTTCTCCTGCGCCAGCTCTTTCAGGATTTCCTGGTAGATTTGCTCGAATTCCCCCCGCTGCGCCAGTACGATTTCGTGAATCTTCTTGAGAACCTTTTCCGGGCTGTCGCCGATCAGCTTGACCGCTTTTTTACCTAATCTTTCCAGGCGTTTGAGGGTGGCCACCCGCACCCGGAAGAATTCATCTAAGTTGGAGGAAAAAATCCCCAGGAATTTGATGCGCTCCAACTGCGGCACCAGGGGATCGCGGGCTTCCTGCAACAGCCGGGCATTGAAGGAGAGCCAGCTCAGTTCTTTACTGCGCATCTTTACTTTCACGCTTCCTCCGGATTCCTTTCGACGGCGCCGCCTTTTTCGGCTTTGCGGCGGTTTTCGGTGTTACAGTTTTTTTCGGCGATGCAGCCCGCTTCGAGGCGGCTGCTCGTTTCGGCGCGGCGGCCTTTTTGGGCGCGGCTGGCCGTTTCGAGGCGGTTGCCTTTTTTGATGAAGCTGCCTTTTGAGGCGCGGCTGCACGTTTCGGTCTGGCAGCTTTCTGAGGCGCGGCTGTCTTTTTCGCTGTGCTCGCCTTTTTAGGCGCGACTGCACGTTTCGGCCTGGCGGTTTTCTGGGGCGCGGCTGCCCGCTTCCGGGTCGCAACCTTTCGCGGCTTTGCGACCTTTTGGGGGGTCGCCGGGGCAGGCGCAGCTTTTCTTCCGCGCCGGCGCACGGTCTTCTTTTCCACCGGAACTTCCGGCGCGGCGGCCTTTTCCGGCAGGCTTTCTTCGCCGGCTTGAGGCGCTTTCTTCGATGTCTCCAGGTCTTTCACCAGATCCCGGGCCAGCTTGCGGCTGACTTTCCGGATGCTATCGGCGGCCGCTTCCGCACTTTCCGGTTGCACTTTCCCCGCGGCCCGCCGGATGGCGGATTCGATCTTCGCTTGCAGGTCGCTCCGCCGGTCTTTGCGAAACTGCTTTTTACGTCCCGGGAAATCAAACCATTTCAACTCCCCCGCCCCGGCCTTCACCCCTTTCCAGGTTCTGGCAGAAAATTCAAACTCCACAATCGCGCCGGCGGATAATTTTTCGGTAAAATTGTCCTGCAGAGACTGGGCGAATTTCGACATCAAGGGATCGTGGCCCACGACCATCACGGATTTATATTGATTGTCGATGGCGCGGATAATCGCTAACAGCGCCGCTTCCCCGCCCTCTTCCGGCTGCCGGTAGAGGGTTTCGTTCAGGATGATCGCTTCTGCCGGGTAATCGAATTCCGCGGCTAAAATCTGCGCGGTCTTGAGGGCCCGCTTTGCCGGGCTGGCTATGATCAACTGCGGTGCCGGGGAATTTTTCCGCAGGTTCCTGGCCATCTTCTGGGCCGCTTGTTTGCCCTTTTTGACCAGGGAACGCTCGGAATCCGGTAATTCCGGCTCCCGGGATGCTTCAGCTTTGGCGTGTCTAACCAGGAATAGAGTTTTCATTGGGTTTACCTCGGGTTTTGAGTGTCGATTTTCAGATTAGAGCGTGTTTGAAAAATCTCTTGCAGCCGTTTACTGCCAAAAGATAGAACACGGATGACGCGGATGACGCGGATGACACGGATATTCGCAGATAAATCAAAGAATATTGCTAAAAAAATCTGTGTAAATCCGCGTCATCCGTGTTATCCGTGTGCCATTGGAACGATTTTGGGGTACTGAACTGAATTTTCAAACACGCTCTTAAACGTTGATGATTTTTTCCAACTCTTCCCACAGGCTCCGGTAAGCCGCGGCCGCGGGAGAGTGCGGTGAAAACGCCGGAACCGGCTCCCGGTGTATTCCCATGCGCTCGATTTCCGCGCTATAGGGAATCCGGGTTTGCAGCACCCGCTTGAACCGGGAATCGACGAACGCCATGGACTCCCGGTGAAGTAATTTGCGGCTCTCGACCATGGAAAAAAAGGCAAAAATTTTCTTTCGGTTATAATTCTTCTTTTTGAAAAACAAGAGCAGTTGGGCAAAACTACGCACCGCCAGGGTGGTGGGAATGATGGGCACCAGCAGGTGATCCGCGGCGTGGAAAATATTCTCCGCCACGATGGTGATATTGGGCGGGCAGTCCAGGAAAGCGTACTCATACTCGTCCCGCAGCGAGCCGAGCACCTTCCCCAGCCGGGTTTTGGGAGAGTCCAGGGCATCCAGCTTGCGATCCAGGTTGCGGAAAGAGAAATCCGCGGGGAGCAGGTCCAGGCGCTCGTAATCCGTACTTTTGAGGCTCTTTTCCAGGTTCCCCCCGCCTTTGATCAGCCCTTTGGCGCCGGCATCGAACTCCGCTTTTACCCGGAAATAGAAGCTGGCCGACCCCTGGGGATCGAGATCGCAGACCAGGGTGCGGGCGCCGGTTTGCGCCGCTAAGTAGGCAAGATTAACCGCTGTGGCGGTCTTGCCTACCCCGCCCTTGAAATGATAGACTGCAATGATCTTCACCGCTTATTCCTTCTCCCCGCGGTCGCCCGGCCCCACCCGGGCAAACGATGCTAAAATTATTAGCGTTGTGTTACAAAAACATTTCTGTTTGATGAACATGCCGTAAAATGAAGGCTGCCATCGCCATAGACCCCTTCATAGACCCCTTCATAGACCTCAAAGGTTTCAAAAACCTTTGAGGTCTGGCGCGGCATCGGGCGGTTCAGGCTGCGCAAAAAGCTTCTTGAATAACTTTTTGTTCCCCCCGGAAGCAAATTTTGCAAAAATTCCGGCAAAAGCGCTGCGCACCTGCCGTTTTTCCGCTTCTAACGACCCCACTAAGCTCCCGATGGCAATGACGGCCTTTTTTTCTTCTCCAGTGGCGGAGAAGCGCCCCACCCAACTCAGCAAAGTTCCCTGCTGCACGAAGAGGTCCTGGAAACGCCCTAAGTTGTCCTGCAAACTTTTTAGCTGCTTCACCAGGCGCTGGATTTCCTTTTCCGGATAGAGGGAAGAGAAAAATTCTAACAGGTAACGCAACTTTTTGCACTCCAGGCGCAGGGCGTGCAATTCGCTGTCGAGAGAAGCGTCGCTAATGCCCCGCCCGGCTTTGAGCACTGCCCGGAAGCGTTTGTAGATGCGCGCCCCGGCCAGTTCGCCGGTGGGAACACCGGCGTTGGGGGCAGAAGGTGAATTCTCCGCCGGGGCGTTCAAAAACGCTTCCCAATCCTGCAAAATTTGCAAGTAGCGCGAGGAGCGCAGCGCCCGCGCCATTTTTCGCTGCTCTTTCCGCCGTTCCACCCGCAGGTAGTCGAACAAGGGGCCGATGCCCCCGCGCAGCGCTTCCGGCAGCAGGTTTTGATAATCCTTTTCGTGCAGCAGGTACACGTCCAGGTCGCGCAGCCGGTTGCTGAGCTTTCCCAGGTAGGAAAAATCCTTTCGGAAACGCTGCGTCTCCGCTTCCGGGAACACTCCCTTCAACTGCCCCAGGGCGGAGCGGGTGCGGCGGATGGCCACCCGGAAATCGTGCAAAAACTCCGTGTCGATGTCTTTGCGGATGCCCTCTTCGTTGGCCCGCATGGCGCTCAGCAGGAAGCGCAGAATGGTCTTCGCCGCCTCGCCGGAGGGCTGCTGCGCCTCCAGGGGAACGCGCAGTTTGCTGGAATAGTCGCCCGGGGCGCGCCCCATGGCCGGGGCGGCAATCTCCGGCCAGCTTTCCCGGGCGGGCTGGCAGCCGCTCTCGGTCAGGAAATTATGCAAGCTTTCGGCGTGGGCTTCGTACCCGCGCAACGGTTTCAGCCACAGAACGGTACGGGAATGCCGCTTTTGGGCCGCGCCGGAGAGGAGGGCGGTTTCCAGGATCAGGTAAGCCACGGTTTTCTGCGCTTCATCCAAAACGCGCAGGGTGAGCAGGCGGGAGCGTTTTTCGAACAGCTTCAGCAGCGCGCGCATTTCGATAATCGGGGCCAGCCGGTCTTTTAGCTCTCCTTCCGGGAAATCCCCGGCAAACAGCGGGGTCTTTGCAACCGTGCAAACACATAGCGGTGAGTGCTCATCCGTTAGAGGCGCCAGCGCCAAGGTTTCATCCTGTTGGAGCAACAACAGCCCTTTTTCGTACAGCCGCCAGTCGAAGGTATCGTAAAAAACCGCCTGCTCGCGGGCGATCCGCTCCCGCTGCAGGGGGTAAGATTCCGCTAATTTCTCTATAAAACCCGCCTCGTCGAAAGAATCCGGGAGGATGTATTGCAGTGAGTTGGGCATTGGAGAGTTTCGGGTTTTGTATTTTGGGTTTTGAATTTTGGGTTTCGTATTTCGTACTGCGTATTCCATATTTTTTTATTACCCAATACGCATTACGTTTTTCGCCTCACAGCCTCCGCTCAATCGCCGCGACCACGGTCTTCAGCGCCTTGATGCGGGCGTAATACTTGAAATTGGCTTCCACGATGGTCCAGGGCGCGTGGGGAGAGCTGGTGCGGTAGAGCATCTCGTCCACGGCGATTTTGTAGAGATCCCATTTCTCCCGGTTGCGCCAGTCCTCCGCGGTAATTTTCCACTGTTTATAAGGATTCTCCTGCCGCTCTTTGAAGCGCCGCAACTGCTCGTCTTTATCAATGTGCAGCCAGAGCTTGACCAGCACCGCGCCGAAATTGGCCAGCTGTTCCTCGAATTCGTTGATCTCCCGGTAGGCGCGCTTCCATTCCGCCTCGGTGCAGAACCCCTCGATGCGCTCCACCATCACCCGCCCGTACCAACTGCGGTCGAAAATGGCGACGTGCCCGGCCTTGGGAATCTCTTTCCAGAAGCGCCACAGGTAGTGGTGCTGTTTTTCCAGGTCGTTGGGCGCGCCGATGGGGATCACCTCGTAGCCCCGGGGGTCCATGTTCTGGGTCAGCCGCTTGATATTGCCGCCCTTTCCCGCGGCGTCCCACCCGGAATAGACGATCACCACCGGAAGGCGCTTCATGTACACCTCGTGCTCTAACTCCCGGATGCGCTCCTGGTATTTCTTCAGCTTTGCGGCGTATTCTTCCTCGGAAAGCGACAGGGAGAGGTCCACCCGCTCTAAAATCGAGGTAGAGACGTCATTCAGATTATTATCGGAAACCTGAACGCGGGCGGTTTGCTCTCCCCCGGCTTTGAGGGCCTGGGTGCGGCTCTCCAGGGCTTGAATCACGGTTTTGAAAATTTTCACGGTTGCGAAACGGCGGTCGTGCGCTTCCACGATGCTCCAGGGAGCCTGGCTGCTGCCGGTTTTAGCGATCATGTCCTCAACCGCGCCGGCGTACTCGTCATACTGCTGGAGATGCTGCCAGTCCTCTTTGGTTACCCGCCAGGCGGTGGAGGGATTGCTCTCCAGCTCCTCGAAACGTTTTTTTTGCTCCTTTTTGCTGATGTGCAGAAAGAACTTCACGATCACGTTGCCGTCGTCGGCCAATTGCCGCTCGAAGGCGTTGATCTCTTTATAAGCGTTCAGCCACTCCGGTTTTTTCACGGTTTTATTGACCCGGTCGCCTAACACCCGGTGGTACCAGCTGCGGTCGAAGATGGCCATTTTCCCCTTTGCCGGGGTTCTGATCCAGAAGCGCCACAAAAAGGGGCGCAGGCGCTCTTCCTCGGTGGGCTTCAGGGCGGAGGAGACCTTGAAATGGCGGGGGTCGAGGTTCAAGATCAGGCGGTTGATGAGGGTTCCCTTGCCGGCGGCGTCCCAGCCTTCGAAGACGATGATGATGGGAATTTTCATCTCGATGGCCTCCCGCTGTAAAACGCCTAATTTCAACTCCAGGCCGGGCATTACCGTTTTGTACTCCTCCTTCTCGATTTTCCGTGAAAGATCGATCTTTTCCAGCATGGGCGCTCCTGAAAGTTAAGGGTAAAGCTCCATCAACCCTGAGTCCGTAAAATGAACCGGCATAAGTTAATGAAAAGACGAGGCATTGGAAAGGTATTAAACGATTTTGCAAGTGCGACGCATTTCCAAATTATTTTATTTGATGAGCATCATCTGAGAGTCGAAAGGGTTCACAGAAAACATTTATTTGCTCGCTGAAAAGAATTTTTCTTATACCCGGGAAAATTTGCTTGACATAGCTGCTGGTATTGCATACCATACCAAATGGAAATGTTTAAAATTGTCATAGACACTAATGTAATGGTTGCAGCACTAAAATCGAGCAGAGGAGCTTCGTATAAACTGCTTTCGATAATGGATCAAGGAAAATTCCAAACCAGTATCTCAGTTTCTCTGATCTTTGAATATGAAGATGTTCTGAAAAGAGGGGATTTATACATCGATTTAGGAACTGAGGATATTGACAATATACTGGATTATATCTGTAAGATAGCCGATAGACGAGAAATATTTTACTTATGGCGGCCATTTTTAAAAGATCCCAAAGATGATTTGATATTGGAATTAGCGGTGGAATCGGAAAGTGATTTCATAATCACCTACGATAAAAAGGACTTTGAAGGTATTGATAAATTTGGTTTACAAATTTTAACCCCCGGAGAATTTTTAGAAAAAATCGGAGAAATATAATGAGCACATTGAGTTTAAGATTGCCGGAGTCACTGCATAGAAAAGTTAAAGAGTTGTCTCAGAAAGAGAATATATCAATCAATCAATTTATTACTTCTGCCTTAGCCGAGAAGATATCGGCATTATTAACCGAAGAATACTTGGAAAAACGCGCGGAAAGAGCCAGCAAAGCCAAATTTCAAAAAGCGCTGTCAAAAGTTCCGAATGTCGAGCCGGAAGAATATGATCAGTTGTAATTCAAAAAATACATTTATTGAAGGAGGCTGGAATGGCCGAAAAAAAAGCGAAAAAAGTCGAACAATTCGAATACCAGGCGGAGCTGAAACAGCTTCTGCACCTGATCGTGCACTCTCTCTACACTCACCCGGAAGTGTTCCTGCGGGAGCTGATCTCCAACGCTTCCGACGCCCTGAACAAGGTGCGCTTCCGCCTGCTCACCGATAAAAACCTGCTGGATAAGGACGCCAACCAGGAGATTCGCATCAGCGTGGACGCCAAAGCGGGCAGTTTTTCTATCGAGGACACCGGCATCGGGATGACGAAGGAGGATTTGATCGAGCGCATCGGCACCGTGGCCAGCTCCGGCGCCGCGGAGTTCCTGGCGCAGCTCAAGAACAGCAAGGAGAAACCGGATGTGAACCTGATCGGCCAATTCGGGGTGGGATTTTACTCCGTGTTCATGGTCGCCGACGAAGTGACCATCGAAACCCGCCACGCGGAGCCGGATTCCCGGGGCTACCGCTGGAAATCGGATGGGCAGGGTACGTTCACCATCGAAGCGATCGACAAACCCACCCGGGGCACGCAAATTTCCTTTAAATTCAACGAGGCGGCTAAAGAATACGCCGAGGAATACCGCATCCGGCAAATCGTCAACAAGTACTCCAACTTTGTAGATTTTCCTATCCTGCTGAACGGGGAGAGAATCAACAGAGTGGAGGCGCTGTGGCACAAGCCCAAAGGAGAGGTCAAGGAAGAGGAGTTGAACGAGTTCTACAAATTCGTCTCCAACGATTACCAGGATCCCCTGGGGCATTTGCACCTCTCCATCGAGGGGGCGGTGAACTTCAAGGCGCTGCTGTTCATTCCCCAAACCCTGCCGCCCTTCTATTTCCGGCACGAGGATGAAAAATCCCTGCACCTCTATTCCCGGAAGATCTTCATCCAGGATGATTGCAGAGAACTGCTGCCGGAGTACCTGCGCTTTATGAAAGGAGTGGTGGACACCGAAGATTTGCCCCTGAACGTCTCCCGGGAGGTGACCCAGAGCAGCCCGGTAATGGCGAAAATTCGCAATACCCTGGTGAGCAAAATCCTGGCGCTGTTAGAGGAGTGGGCGAAAAACGAACCGGCCAAATACGAAAAATTCCATAAAAACTTCGGCCCGGCGTTCAAATTGGGGGTGAACAGCGATTTCAGCAACCGCGAGAAGCTCATCGAGTTACTGCGCTTCGAGTCCACCATGACTGAGAAAGGCAGCCTCACTTCCCTGAAAAATTACGTTTCCCGGACGGGCGCGGAGCACAAGGAGATCTACTACCTCTCCGGGGAGAGCCGGGATCTGTTAGAGCGCAGCCCCAACTTGGAGTATTTCCGCAAGAAAGAGATCGAGGTGCTGCTGCTTAGCGACCCGGTGGACGTGTTCATCGTGCCGGGCATCGGCGAATACGATAAAAAGCCGCTCAAATCCATCGAGAAGGCGGATATCGACCTGAAGAAAGATGAAACGGCGCAGCCGGAGGCCTTGAGCGAGAACCTGGCCCAATCGCTGATCCAGGTGTTCAAGGAGACCTTAGGCGATAAAGTGGAAGACGTGATCGAATCGAAGCGGTTGGTGGATTCCCCCGCCACCCTGGTAATCGGCAAGGAGGGTATGGACGCCCAGATGGAAAAGATGCTGAAAATGTTCCAGTCCCGCGGGGAGGGCTTCGCAAAGGACTTCCCCGGCTCGAAGCGCATCTTAGAGATCAACACCGCCCACCCGCTGATCAAGAACCTGTCGCGCCTGAACATGGGCAGCGCCGCCGATCCCTTGCTGCGGCAGTGCATTCTGCAACTGTACGAGGGCTTGCTGCTGCTCAACGACGATCTTCCCTCCCCTACCGATTTCATCAAGCGGATGAATGAGATTATGGCGGAGGCGACGAAGGGGTAGGGTGACGAGCAATAGCTTACAAATTCTACTTGATTATAACTCCCGGCGTGCCTACAATAGCTAAAAAATTAACCTGATAAAGTGGGAGTTTCTCAATGTCGCAATATGTAACCATCAGCCAAGCTCAGACACAACTTTCCCGTTTGATTCAAAAAGTGCTTGCCGGTGAAGAAGTTGTGATTGTAAGCGGCAAAAACCCTATAGCCCGGTTGGTTCCCATTCAAAGCCCGAAAGTGGAGAGACAAATTGGCGCTGATAAGGGGTTAGTGGAAATAGCAGACGATTTCGCTGCTCCGTTAATGAATCTGGCAATTATCGGCAGGCTTGAATTACTCCGAACGGCCGGGGAATAGATCTGCCCTCCGTTACCGTTCAACCACCCGCTTTTTTGTAAAACCGCAAAGTTGTTCCTGAAACCTTAATTCATCCAACCCCTCACCTAAAGAAAGGTAATACGCATGGCGCAGCATAGAATGATGATGTTCCCATGGTTGGCGTTTGTCATTGTAGTAATCCTGGCAACCGCGGCGCATGGCCGGGAAACCGTGCAGCCGGATGGCTCCATTCTGCTCCCCGCGCAAACGGAAAGCGCGTTTTGGATCGACGCCGCGGAACAGCAGCGGTTAGCCGCCTCGGCGCGCTGGCAAAGCTTTGTGCAAAAACACGGCAGCTGGTCGGTGCAGTGGAACGAAGCCACCCGCACCCCCCACCGCGCTTACGGCGAAGCGATTCAAATTCCCGGCTACTCGCACATCACTGCGGAAAACGTGGAAGCCGCCTCGCGCGCTTTCCTGGCCGATAACGCCGCAGCCCTGGGCATCGACCTCGCCCGATTGCAGTTGCAGCGGGCGCAGCAGATCAATCGCAAATGGTACGTCTCCTTTGTGCAGATGCAAGAAGGCGTGGAAGTGCTGCTCTCGGAAGTGGAGCTGCGCATTTTCGACAACGCCAGGGTGATGGCTTTCGGAGTGGATTTTTATCCCCACATGGATATTTCCCTTACCCCCACGCTCACGTTCGAGCAGGCCAAAACCCTTTCCACCGATGGATTGACCATCAACCCCGCTACCGACCGGGTTAGCGGCGCGGAAAAAACCTACATTCTTCCCCGCAGAACCGAGCGCGAAGTGGAATTTCACCTCGTTTACCAGGTGGACATTGTCACCGAAAACCCGGAAGGCAACTTCGCCGCTTTTGTTGACGCCCACAGCGGAGAAATCATCTGGCGGCACAACCGGGTGCGCTACGCCGAATCGAAGGTAAAACAGGGCGGAATGGTGCAGTTAGTGCTGCCCACGGACCCGTTTGTGGAAATGCCCTATTTCGATCAATCCATTACCATCGGCGGGGTGGCGCTGACTACCAACGGCCAGGGAGTGGCGGCGCGGGACATTACCTCTCCCGCAGCGGTGGTGGCCCGGTTAGAAGGCCCCTGGGTGAACGTGAACCGGCAGGACGGCCCCGACGCGATAATCAATACCACCCTCAACCCCGGCGATTCCCTGAACCTGGTCTGGGACGACAGCAATTCCCATCCCGCGGAGCGCGACGCCTTTTACCACACCAATATCATCCACAATTTCGTTACCACATTAGACCCCTCTTTCACAGGGGTCAACTACAGCATGCCCTGCGCGGTGAATATCGCCCAGACCTGCAACGCTTTTTGGAACGGTACCGGGATCAACTTTTACCAGGCCGGGGGCGGCTGCCCCAACACCGGGCAGATGCCTTCCGTGGTGTATCACGAATACGGGCACGGCATCAACGACAAGCTCTACATTCAGGCCGGCTCGCTGTTAGGGATGATCAACGGCGCCACCCACGAGGGCATGGCGGACGTGGCCTCGGCGATGATCGAAGACGTCCCCAACATCGGGCGGGGATTTACCGGCCCGGGCAGCACCCTGCGCAACCTGGATAATACCAACCGTTACCCGGAAAACATCACCGGGCAGGTGCACAGCGACGGGCTGATCATCGGGGGCGCGTTCTGGCGCCTGCGCGAAGCCTCTTCCCTGGAGACCGCCCGGAACCTCTCCCACTTTGCCAAATGGGGAAGGCCGGATGATCCCAACACCGGCGTCGCTTTCGGGGAATGGTTCGTGGAAGTGCTGGTAGCGGACGACGACGACGGCAACCTGAACAACGGCACCCCCAATTTCAGCGCCATCAACGACGCGTTCAACGCCCACGGGATCGGCTCCAGCCTGTTCATGCTCTTCTCTTTCGCGCACACGCCTGTGGAAGATACCCAGGACACTTTGAACGCCTACCCGGTGGTATTCCATATCGAAGGATTCGAGATTGCCGGGGGACAGCCGGATTCCCTCTACGTGCACTACTCCACCGACGGCCTGCAGACCGTTACCAGCCTGCCCGCCGCCCCTATCATCGGCCAGGGGAATTACCAGGCGGAGATTCCGGCGCAGCCCCGGGGCAGTATGGTTGACTATTTCATCACTGCCCGCGACCCGCTCGGCAACGTCGCTTTTAAATTTCCCGCGCAGGGCGCTTACAATTTCCTGGTAGGATTCGAGCAGATCGTCCTGGATGAACTGGAAGTCGCTTCCGGCTGGGTGGTCGGCGCGCCGGACGATAACGCAACCTCGGGCATTTGGGAGCGCGCCAACCCGCAGGCGACCTCCGTGGGCAGCCAGCCGGAAGATGACCACACCCCTACCGGCGCACTCTGCTTCGTAACCGACGGGCGCAACGATCCCAATAGCGCCGGGGCTTACGACGTGGACAACGGCAAAACCACCCTGTTCTCCCCCCTGTACGACATGTCCGACCTGAATAACCCGGTCTTCCGCTACTACAAGTGGTACTCCAACGACCGCGGCGCCACCCCCGGCACGGATTTCTGGGTGGTAGAAGCCTCCAACGACGGCGGGCAGAGTTGGGTAAACGTGGAAAACACCAACGTTTCCACCGACGGCTGGGAAAAATTCCAAATCCGGGTCAGCGATTACCTTACCCCCACCGCAACCATGCAATTCCGCTTCGTGGCCAGCGATTTCGGCGCCGGCTCCTTGGTGGAAGCGCTGGTGGACGATATTGAAATTCTGGCCTTAGGCGGCGTTACCGGTATCGTCGATCCCCAGACCATCTCTGCGCTGCCGGCGGATTTCGAGCTGCGCCAGAACTTCCCCAATCCCTTCAACCCCTCCACCACCATCGAATTTGCCCTGCCGGCGAATGCCCGGGTGAGCCTCAAAATTTTCAACCTGTTGGGGCAGGAAGTACGCACCCTGGCAGCGGCAGAAAAACCGGCCGGGCGCTATTCCGTGGTGTGGGACGGGCGGGATAACGCCGGAAACGCGGCGGCTTCCGGGGTTTATGTCTATAAATTAGAAGCGAGCGCCGGTTCTGCCGGGCAGCGTTTTGAGGCATCGCGAAAACTCTTGCTGATGAAATAATCCCCTTCCGGCGTCACCAAAACAGCGTGCGGCGCGCGTGGATCTTCGTATCCCGGCGCCGCATTTTTTATTGCCGCTCCATCTACACCCAATAACTGATGTTACGCATTTTACCACAGAGACACAGAGAACACAGAGTTTTAATCACCTTTTTAGCGTTTTTGCTTCTCAGTGCAGCCTCAGATTCAATAAATACTTGATTTTCTCTGTGCCCTCTGTGGCTCTGTGGTTGATTTTTGATGTCTGCGTAACATCAGCCAATAATTCAAACCCCGAATCGCCCTGCTCCCCCTTCACCGGCAAACTTTCCTGTAACTTTACTCCCGCCCTTTCGTTAAGAACAGCCGTTTAGCGGCTTTTTAGCAACATGATTTCACGGAATCAACTGTACCACGGCCTCAAACTGCCCCATGATTGTGAACCAACCCCATCTAACCAACAAAGGAGAAGCACATGAGGAAGATACGAATTAGCAAGATGCCGGCAATATTGATATGTTTAGCCGCGTTTTTCGGAATACAAACAGCGCTCGCCCAGGGTTTATTCCTCGCCGCCCCGCGCGCCAGCCAGTACGCCAGCGTTACCCAGCGGATCGGGTTGACCGACATTACCATCAACTACCACCGCCCGGGCGTGAAAGGACGGGAAGTGTGGGGAACCCTGGTTCCCTACAACGAGGTCTGGCGGGCCGGGGCCAACGAGAATACCACCATCTCCTTCACCCACGAGGTGGCCGTAAACGGGAAGAAACTGCCCGCGGGAACCTATGGTTTGCACATGATCCCCGCCGAAGGAGACTGGACCGTAATTTTCAGCAAGAATCATACTTCCTGGGGCAGTTTTTTTTATGATGAAGCTGAAGACGCCGCCCGCGTTAGCGTAACCCAGGTAAAAACCACCGAAAACCAGGATTGGCTGGAATATCGTTTCGAGGATGTAACCCAAAATTCCGCCGTCGCGCAACTGCGCTGGGAGAAGCTGGTCATCCCCTTCAAGATCGAAGTGGACGTGAACGCTATAGTCCTACAGAGCATCCGCAATGAATTGCGCGGGCTGGACGCCTTTGCCTGGCAGCCCTGGATGGAGGCGGCCAATTATTGCCTGCAAAACAATACTAACCTCGACCAGGGCATCGAGTGGATCGACCACTCCATCGGGATGAACCAAAACGTGAACAATATGGGCGTCAAGGCGCAATTGCAGTTGAAAAAAGGCGATACCGCCGGGGCGGAGAAAACCATGTCCGAAGCCCTGGCGTTCGCCAAACAAACCGGCCGGGAGAACGATATGAACGCGGTCGGCTATGTGTATCTCCAAAGCAATCGCGTAAAGGAAGCGATCGAGGTGTTTAAGCTCAACGTAAAAAAGTATCCCGATTCCTGGAACGTGTACGATAGCCTCGGCGAAGCCCAGGCCCAGGCGGGCGACAAAAAATCCGCTATTACGAATTACCAGACCGCTCTCTCCAAAGCCCCGGACGACCAAAAAGGGCGCATCGAAGGCATTTTGAAAGAGCTTCAGAAGAACTGAACGCCCATAACGGCCATTTCCGATCCGGATACAGAAAATCCGCCCCGGCTTTACGGGGTGGATTTTTTTATTCCCCCCCTGCTCACTTCCGCTTTCCAAAAAAAATTTCCCAAAACCCTTTCAAGATTGGGGCGAAAGTCGCTAAATTCTCCCCCTGATTTGCGCTCAAGCGATTTGGTAATCGCATGACCGGGAGGATTCACCCTAAATGAAACGAGGTAAAACCATGCAGCGATCAATTAGAACCCTGACGCTGGTTGCTCTCACATCGCTGGTTCTCGGCGGGGCGATTACTGCCGCCGAACCGTTCAGCCCGGAAGATTTGTTAGCCCTGAAGCAGGTTACCGGCGCCCGCGTCAGCCCGGACGGCCAGTGGATTGCCTACACCGTGGAGGTTCCCCGCCGGGCGGATGAAAAACCGGGTGATGCCTACAGCGAACTTTACCTGGTATCGGTTAAAACCGGGGAGATCAAAGCCCTGTTAACCGGCGCAGTAGAAGCGAAATCTATCGCCTGGACGCCGGACGGTTCAGGGATCGCCTTTCTTGCAGATGGGGAAGAAAAAAAGGCCAAAAAACAGGTATGGTTGATCCCGGCCAAAGGTAGAAAAGCGCAACAAATCACCCGTTCGGAAACCAGCGTAACCGATTTCCGTTGGCATCCCTCGGGAAAAAAGATCGCATACCTGGCAACCGCTCCGAAATCAGCGCGGGAAATAGCCCTGGATGAAAAAGGATATAAATTTATCTTTTACGAAGAGGATCTAAAACCCAAGAATCTATACTTGCTGGATCTGGACAATGCCGGCGCCGGGGGTATAGGAGAGCCGCTGACCCGGGAGATCACCGTCTGGTCGTTCGAATTCTCTCCCGACGGCAATGCCATCGCCGCTTCCATTACCGAGAAAAACCTCATCGACCAGTGGTACATGTTCCGGAAAATCCATATTCTCGATTTGAAAACCGGCGCCCTGCGCCAGTTGACCAACAACCCCGGGAAATTGGGGAATTTTGCATTCAGCCCGGACGGGATGCACCTGGCCTATGCCGCCGCCAAAGATCAAAAAGATAACCAGGTGAGCCAGGTTTTTGTTATTCCGCTGGGCGGAGGGGACGCCAGAAACCTGACCCCGGCGGATTTTCCCGGCCACGTAACCTGGGTGGGCTGGAAGGACAAGAATACCCTGGTTTACCGTTCCCACGAGGGGGTCAACACCACCCTCAGCACGGTTGGCGTCGCCGGGGGCGAGCGGGAAGTAATTTTGAATTCCGCCGATACCGGCATCGTCTTTGAAGCGCCCGATTTTACCCGGGCTTTCAATAATTTTGCCCTGGTCGGGAATTCCCCCACCTTCCCCGGTGAAGTTTATTATTGGAACGGCGGCAAAGAGATGAGGCGTCTTACCTTCTCCAATCCCTGGTTAACGGAAAGAAAATTAGGCAAACAGGAGGCCATCCGCTATCTTGCCCGAGACGGGCAGGAAATCGAGGGATTGCTGATCTATCCCGTGGATTATCAGGCGGAGCAGCAATATCCGCTGGTGGTAATCGTGCACGGCGGGCCGGAGAGCAATTTTTCCAATGAATGGATTACCCGCTATTCCGAGCCGGGGCAGGTGCTGGCGGGAAAAGGATACGCGGTATTCTATCCCAATTACCGCGCCAGTACCGGGTACGGGGTGGAATTTGCCCTCCAGGGGTACGGCGATCCCGCCGGCAAGGAGTTCGACGACATCGCCGACGGCCTCGACTACCTCATCCAGCAAGGGATTGGCGACCGCAGCCGGGTGGGCGTGGGCGGCGGATCTTACGGGGGTTATGCGTCGGCCTGGTTTGCAACCTACTACACCCAGTTCGTCAAAGCGGTGTGCATGTTCGTGGGGGTCAGCAATTTGATCAGCAAGCGCAACACTACCGATATTCCCTACGAAGAGCTATACGTCCATTCCGGCAAGAAACTGGAAGCGATGTGGGAGCTGAGCTTGCAACGCAGCCCCATTTATTGGGCGCAGCAGAGCAAAACCGCGGTGCTCATCCTCGGCGGAACGGATGATACCCGGGTGCACCCGTCCCAGAGCCTGGAGTTTTACCGCCAGTTGAAAATGAATGACCATCCCGCGGTGCGGCTGGTTCAATATCCCGGGGAAAAACACGGGAACAAAAAACAGAGCAGCCGGAGTGATATGCTTTACCGGATTTTAGACTGGTATGACTGGTATGTAAAGGATGCCCGCCCCCTGGAAGGCCCCCTGCCGCCGCTGGATATCAGCGACAAATACGGGCTGGAGTTGCCGGAATGAAGCATTATGTTTCATTCCGCGTTTTTCCGGCGCTTGCGTAGAAACGGCGTGAAACGTGAAGGGTGATGTGTGGCCAACCATTGTTAAACGCATCACCCTTCAGGTTTTATAAACTTTCTGATCCCAAATCCGATAAAAAATTTTTCAATCCTGATAATTGTCATCCGTCACTTTCCGGGGAATCATCGCCGCCTATGTTTCCGGGGACAAAATATAAATTCTAAAGTGTTCTTCGTATGTCAGGCAATTCTGTTGAAGCAAAAACCAGGTATCAAGTCGATTATGCCGGAGTCTCCCAGGGAGAAAAACGGCAAGCGGAAAATAACGGACTGCCCGCCAAACCGCTTCTTCACACCCCCAAATTAACCGATGCCAAAGGGCAGCTTTTCATTATCGCTGCTACCCGCTCTGCCCGTTCCGGGGGACAGGACGCCGCCCAAATGGCGGCCCATACTATCCGTGAAAATTACTTTTCTTATCCTTCCAACGATATCCAATTCTGTCTCAAGCGCGCCTTTGATATCGCCAATCGCCAGATCTACCTCCACGCCAAGGCGAACGGCAGCTACCGCAAGTTCAAAGCCAGCGCTTCCGCGCTGGCAGTAACCGATAGCCGGGCTTATTTTGCGCACATCGGGGATTGCCGGATTTACCGGATTCAAGGGGATACCATTGAGCTGCTGACCCGCGAGCAGGCCCGCAGCGCGGAACTTCCGCTTGCGGAAGGCAGCCCGGCCGCGGAGAAAAAAACGCCCGCAATTCGCTTGCTGGCTCGCGCACTGGGGCTTAAGTTAGGAGTAAAGGTGGAGGTCTCCCACCCCCTCGCTGTGCGCCACGACGACTACTTCGTTTTGTGCAGCAACGATTTCAAGAACATACCGGAAGGCGAGCTGAAGGAAGTGGTGCTCTCCACGCCGCCTCCCCAGGCTTGCGAGCAGCTATTGAACCTCGCGCGCCAACGGGGAGGCCGGGATGATGCGGCTATCCAGATTGTCACCATTTCCAATCCCCCCCCGGCCCCTCCCGTGGAAATTATACCGGAGGCTCCTGAACCTGTTAAGCGCTTCAGGTTCCGGGCAGAACATTTACTGATATTACCGCTTCTGGCGATTGTCGCCATGCTGCTCTACCAACCCGTGCGCGATAATTTATTGGGGATGGCCTCAAAGCGGTTGCAGCAGATTGCCGCCAGCGGAAACGAGATGCTATCCGATGCAGAGACCGAAAACCTGCTCCTTGAGCGGGGCGAGCAATACCTGGATGACGAGCAGTGGGACCAGGCGTTGGAGCAATTCCAGGCAATATTGCGCATAAACGAGCAAAGTCCCGCGGCATTGAACGGAATCGCCCTGGTTCGGGAAGCTTATGAATACCAGGGAGAACGGGCATTTCGCCAAAAAGACTGGAAAAACGCCGCTTTGTACTACTCAAAGCTAACCAACTCGAATCCGGACGACCCCCATTTGCAGCAACGGCTCGCCGAAAGCCGGAGAAATCTGGAAGTTCGCGCTAACTTAGCCGGAACGCCTGGCGCAGCCGCCAGAAATTCCAACGAGCAACCCCAACGCCCCAATGTTAGCGGAGATTTCTCCGCAACTATCATCGATGGCATTCAGCGCGCCCAGTGGGAGATGCCGGGCTTATACGAAACCGAAGATTATCGCCTGGGAGTGGGGTATATTAACTTTTTTGACAACCTGCGAATCAAAAAAGCCTTTCACCAGGGGTACTACCAGGAATTGGAAGTAGAAACCAGCGCGAAAGTGCTCTCCGCAAGCGGCGGCGGCAGGTATGGCATCATTTTCGGCCACAACGGAGATGCATCCCCAGGCGCTAAAAACTTTTACATCTTCCTGATCGACCAGGAGGGGCAGTTTATCCTCCAACATATCGCAGCCGACAAAGTAAAAACGTTAGTATCCGACCCGATCAAACCGGGAATTTTGAGCGCCAGCCGGGTGGTGCACTTGAAGGTAAAGAATTTTGACAATAATATCTTACTCTACGCCAATGGCGAACTGCTCAAAATGGTTACCCTCGCGCAACCGGCCGTCGGAGGGGTCGGAATGTATGTCGATCCCCGGATGAATGTAGAATTCTCCCGTTTTAAGATTTCCCCCGCCCAATTTCGCTAAAATTCGCGTCATTTCGCTGCGCGGTCATTCTTACACCCGGCAATCCCAATGACGGCGAAGCCCAATGACTACAAATGACGGCAAAGCCCAATTGACGGCGTAGCCAATTGACAACCTATCAAGCTTTCCCGCCCGAGGGGGTGAACATCTTGCGGAGCACGTGCCCGATGATATCGGGATTTTCCTTCAACCGGCGGATGGAATAGTTTGCCCACTCCGCCCCAAATGGCACATAGACCCGCAGGCGATGCCCGGCGCCCAGGAGAATCCGGCGCAGGTTGGGGGTTACGCCCAACAGCATCTGGAATTCATAGCGGTTGGTAGGGATATTGTATTTATCGAGGAACCGCAAGGCCTCCCAAACCACCTTCTCATCATGGGTGGCAATGCCGATGTAGCAATTATTGAGCAGCAACTTCTCGATGATATAGGCAAAGTTATAATTGACGATCTGTTTATCCTTGTAGGCAACCTGGTAAGGCTCCACGTAAATTCCTTTGCAAATTCGCAGGTTCGGGTGGGCGGGGATCAATTTGTTGATATCTGCGACGGTGCGGCGCAGGTAGGCTTGCAGCACGGTGCCGACATTCTCGAACTCCTTGCGCAGGCGTAAATATATGTCCAGGGTATCGCTGGTGGTGGTGTGGTCTTCCATGTCGATGCGCACGAAATTGTTGTGCATCCGGGCAGTTTCCACAATGGAGCGGATGTTGCGGTAACAGAATTCTTTATCTAATTTGAGGCCCATGTGGGTTGGTTTCAGAGAGATGTTGGAATCCAGCTTTTCCGCATCGATTCGTTTCAGCACTTGCTTATAAATTTCTACTGCGTGCAGGGTGTGTTCTTCGGAACGAACCTCCTCTCCCAACACGTCAATGGTAGCGCAGGCGCCTTCGCTCATCAACGCGCGCACGGTTCGCACGGCGTCATCCAGGCGTTCTCCGGCAATGTAAGGGCGGGAAAAATACCCGATAATCGGTTTGGGGATGAAAGGCAGGGTGCGGCTGATCGCCATGTTCAACAGGTTCATAAAGCGCTCCTTTTCTCGAATACAATTTGACTCATTTTGCGTTGGAACTTGAGTTTCGAATCACCGGAGTGCAATCCCGGGTATCCGGGGTTGCACAACTCAAAAAATCACCCTAAACAAGCATGACAATTTAGTGGATCACCCAATTTTTGTCAATTTCTTTAAAGAAAGGAGGAGGGCGGGTTGGAGTGTCGAGTTTCGGGTTTCGGGTTTAGAGTTTGGAACTGAGGGAAGATTTCGGACTCAAAGGGGTAGATACCCCACAAGCGGCGGCGTTTTTGACGCGCACCATCCCCGCGGTTTACCGAATCAGCAATAATTTACGGGTCAAGGAAGAACGGCCGTCGCTGAAACGGTAAAAATAGACTCCGCCGGGCAGGGCATTACCGGAGGTATCTTTGCCGTCCCAGGTAAATTGGTGAAAACCGGTGAATACTCTCGGGGTCTGGTGGACGTAAACCTTGCGCCCCAACAGGTCAAAAATTTCGATTTGAACGCTGGCGGGACGCGCCACCCCATAGAGAATGGTGGTATTGCCATTGAAAGGATTAGGAAAATTCTGGCTCAATTTGAAATAAAGCGGAATGCCGGTAAATTCCCCCTCCTCGATCCGGCGCAGCTTTTTCAACACCCAGCGCTGCGGGTCGATCTCCAGCAGATTGGGGAGAAAACCGGTGCGGAAACGGAATTCCTGGGCGGGCAGACTGTCCCAAACGGTAAACAGGGTATCCAAACCGCCTCCCGCCAGCCGGATTTGCAGGGGCATTTTATAGGGCAGGGTGTTGGATTGCGGTTGCAGGTTCTCCTGGGAAATCTCCAGCACAGTTTCATACCCGGCGCCGTCCGCCCCGGTTATCCAGCGATATTCATAGACCGGCCTGCCGACGCGATAGATCCATTGCTCGAAGAACCAGCTTAAATCCTGCCCGCTAACCGTTTCGCAGATTTGTTGGAAATCTTCCGTTACGGCGTTTCCGTAGGCAAGGCCGGGGCTGTTGGCGTAGCGGTTCAGGGCGGCGAAGAAGAGCGAATCGCCTAAAACCCCGCGCAACATGTGCAGCACCCAGGCGCCCTTTTGATACACCGTAACGCTGAAGAGGGCGCGCAGGTTGGTGGTATCCTCCACGAGCAAAGCGCCTTCAAACGAGCCGATGTCGATCTCATTCATGTACTGGCGATAGGCCGCTTCCCCGCCCCGGTATTCTTCCCAAAGCCCCACGCTATAGGTCGCGAACCCTTCGTTCAGCCAGATATGCGGCCAGTGTCGCGGGGTAATGCAATCTCCAAACCACTGGTGGGCCAATTCGTGGGCGACGGCATAGTCGCCGCTATGCGTGCCGGTGATAAATTTTACATTCAGGGTGGTGAGGGTCTGGTGTTCCATGGAAGCGCCGCCGGGAACGCTGGCCATGCCGTATTTTTCGCGGATAAAGGGGTACTCGCCGAAAATGGCGGCAAAGGCAGCAATCATCTCCCGGGTGATGCTAAAATCCTCCCGGGCAAGCTCTAAAAGCTCCGGGAAAACGTAATATTGAAGCCGCATGGAGTCGCCGGCGGCGGAGACATACCAGTCGGAGAATTCCGCATAATCGGCAATGGCCAGAAAAACCAGGTAGGTGCTGATGGGATAGCGGGTTTCCCAGGAATAGGTATGGTAATTCCCCGGAAGGGGAGTAATTCCGGCGAGCACCCCGTTGGAGGCGACGACGAGGTTTTCCGGAACGGTAATGTTCAGGAAAACCGAATCCGCTTTATCCGCGGGATCATCCTTGCAGGGCCACCAGGCGGGAGCGCCGTAGGGTTCGCTGAGGGTCCAAATGCGGGGAACGCCTTGAAAGTAGCTCCAATTAAAGGCGCCCAGCCCCGCCGCCTGGGGCTGCCCGCGGTAGAAAATTTCGATGGAAAAGGCTCCCCCGTTTTGCAGCGGGGCGGAAAGCTGAATATCAACGCGGTTGCCGGATCGTTGAAAATTCAAGGGGATGCCCTGCTGCCGGATGGCCTCGACAGGCATGTTTGCGAATAGATCGATCTCTAAGTGCGATAATGGGGAGGCTAAACTAACCCCTTCGATCACCACCGAACCTTCTATAAGCTGCAGATCCGGACGAATATTCAGGTTCAAGCGGTAGAAACGCACGTCGAATTGGCGTTGGGCCGGCGAGGTTGGAGTGTGATGCAAGGATTGGCGCGCGGCAAATCGCGCTTTTTCCAGTTCCCGGAGGTTCTCCAGCATTTTCTGAACTTCGGAAACTTCCTGGGCGGCTAACGGCGCAGCGGCGCCGAGCAGCAGCGCGATCAAATTGAGAATGTTCAAGCAAAGTCTTTTCACGATAACTGCGTTCACCAGCTAACTTATCTTATAACGCCGCCTGAACCAGCACACTTTTTGCCGAAACCGGCAGGCGGATTTCCCCGGCAGTGAAATCCTGCCAGGGCGCTCCGTCCACTTTGACGCTTTTACAAATGAATTCCCGGGGGAGTTTCAGCTTCAGCCCCGCGGCGTGTAAATCCTCGCCGGCGATGCTCCAGTGCAGGGTTTGGGAGGCCTGCCGGTAGCTCACCTCGAAACTGATTTTTCCGAAGCGGGTAAACGCCCCGGAGATTCCCACCGCCTCGCCGCTCTCCAGCCATGCCCGGGAGATTCCCGCGCCGAGCGCCAGTGAATCCTCCCGCTCATCGACCAGCAGCCCGCGCACCAGGTTGATATAATCCGCGGCTATCCAGGCGTGAGGCATGTCCCCGGCCTGAAAGCGATAGTTCACGGTATCCAGCACTTCCGCCCAGGCATACCCGCCGGGGAAGGTCTGATGGTTGAGATGCCATTGCAGGATGGCATGGGCGCGCTCCGGTTGATCCAGGCGCAGGTAACACGATCCCAATTCGAATGCGTAGGGCCAGAAGCCGTTGTGGTGCAGGTACGCGCCCCGGTACGGCTCGATCCAGGTTTTCCAGTAATACTCAAATGCTTGTTTGACCGGCGGATCATCAGTTTCCAGCGCCCCCCCGGGCCACAGGCCGGGAGAGGTTCCCCGGGCCATGGAACTGCCCCGCAAATCTTCCGGGCCGTTGGGAATCCAGCTGATTTTCTTCTTTTTCATGAGTTGGGTGTAGGAAGCGCGGGTGGCTTCGTTTAGCCGGTCTGCTTTTTCGCGCAGCCGCTGCGATTTTTCCGGCCAGCCCATTTGCTGCGCTAACAAGGCCGCGTGGCGCAACCCCGCCACCGCCCAGAAATCATCCCAGTAGTGATGCCACTTTTCCGAGCCGAGGTCTTCCGCCGACCAGGAGGGCGGCAGAATGCCCGTTTTCGAGCTTGCCTGCAAAGAATCTAAGAACGCGACCCCGCGCTCCACCAACGGCCAGTATCGGCGGGCCGTCGCAGTATCGCCGCTGAAAAAGACATATTCCGCCAGGGAGAAGAGCGCCTGCCCCTGGGAATCCCATTCCCGCTCTCCAACTTGTTTATAATTCAAATCGAAGATCGGGGGGAACTCGCCGTCAGGGCGCTGGGCGGCCATCAGGTGATTTACCGCCCGGCGGGCGAAGTCGAACTGCCCGTTGCGCAGCAGCGCCGCGAGCATGTAAGCGGTATCGCGGTACCAGAACAGGTCGTAGGCCAGGGGACCGGGATGGGGCATGCCCCGGTCGGCGTTGATGAGGACGTAGGCCAGGGAGGCGAAATAGGCGTTGCGCAGGGATTGATCCGGCACTTTTAGCGCCACGGCGTTGAGCTGCGCCTGCCAGCGATCCGCCATTTCCGGGCGGGAGAGCGTCGGGGCGAATTCCTCGTTATCGTTCCATGTTTCCGCGCCTTCGAGGGGAGCGCGGAATTGGAAAAGATTTACCCCCGGCTGCAAGGAGACTTCCCAGGCAAACAACCCCGCGTTCATGCGCAAATCTTCCTCCGGAACGGTCTTCTCCGGAGCTGCCGGAATTCCCTTCAAAACGATTTCCGATATATCCCCTTTGGAGCGGTCGAGCTTCAGGCCGGCGATGGGCCGGATGAAGCGATGATGGGGCGCGCCGGCGCTGCACCACACCGGGAATTTGCCGTTCACCACCACGATTTTGTGCAGCTCATCCCACTCCATGCGCTGAATTTCAGCAACCTTGCTGTTCACCAGGTAAGGCCGCACCCCTGAGAACAACCAGCCTTTCAACGGTTTTTCGGAGGCAACGGTAATTTCATAATCCATTTGAGCAATTTGCGCGTCCTCTCCCCTATACTTTTCGAAAACAGCTTGCGAAGGCTGGCCTTCCCGGACGCCGGGCAAACAGGCGTAGGATTGGCGGATTTGAACCCGTTCGTCCCCATAAACCAGTTGCGGCAGGGGCAAAAATCCCCGCTCCAATTGCCAGTCCAGTTGATCGGGAGCGCGATTTTCCGGGGCATACACGGTTCCGTCTTCTAAGCGCAGCCAGAGCGAGAGGGTAAACGGCCAGGTGTTCGCGCCCAGCGCTCCATCTCGGCTCACCAGCCCTTCCGCCACCGCGTCCGGCAGGCCGATTACGGTCCAACTCTGCCCCAACCCCTGCATCCAGTAGGGCCAGAGGGCGCGGGGATTTTTCGTTGCCAGGGCGCGAACGCGCTCTTCCGGGGTCAAAAATACCGTGGAGTCGCTCGCCAGCGCCAGGGGGGCCTGGTGGATTCCCCCGCCCCCACCCCAGTCGTTTACCCGGAACGCGAACAGGTGCGGCCCCGGGGAGAGCCAGCGGGTGAGGTTATGCAGCGATTTCCGGCGGTAATAGGTTTCCCCGGCTCGCCTATCGCCGAAACTGCCGAAGCGCCGCCCGTCGATCCAGAGGTCGAAGGCGTCATCCACCCCGCCTAATCCCAGGTACACCGGCTGATTGCGAAAGCTCTCCGGCAGCTCAAACCGGATGCGGTACCAGGCGTAACCGTCGTATCCCTGCTGGCCGTGACGCTCCCAGAAACCCGGCACGGGGATTTTCTCCCAACCGGCGTCTTCATAACCCGGCTCGAACCAGCCCTGCCGTTCCCCCTGGTTGCGGGGATCGATCTGGAACGGCCATTCGCCGGAGAGATCCAGGTAGGCCAGGGGCTGCGCTTCTGCCCGCAGGGATACCAAAACAAACAGAGAAAAAGCTAAAGTGATAATTTTTTCAGCGATCTGCAAACGTCTCATCAATTTGAACTCCAAACTACACCAGCAAAACTGAAGTTTTGCACTCCGTCAAAATAGAACTCCACAACTAACCTTAACAAGTATAAATTCTACCGCGCCAACACCATCTTCCCGGTCTTTTTAAACTCCCCCGTAGTAAGGGTATAAAAATAAACCCCGCTGCCCAACGGTTCCCCATGCTCATCCCGCCCGTCCCAGGTTACTTTATACCGGCCTGCTGCCTGCCGCCGATTCACCAGCGTGCGTACTTTTTGTCCCAGCAAGTTGTAAATGGCAAGTTCCACGTCGCTGAGGGCTGCCGGCCCCTTCGGGGATAGCTGATAGCTGATCGCTGTCGTGGGATTGAACGGATTCGGATAATTCTGAAATAACTCGTAATGCGTAATGCGGGAATTCTCATTTGCCGGCTCCACCCCCACGCTGCCGCCCAGGGTAAAGTTCACGAAGCTGTATTGATCGAAGGTGGCCGCCCACTGGGCGGAGATATTGTTCACGTTGCTGTAGTTGACGTTCAGCCCCAGGCTGTCGCCCGCCTGCAAGGTAATCCCGGCGTATTCACGTTTGGGAATGGCCATTTCGATCTGCACCTGGGGGAAGTCAAGGTAAACCTCCAGGTGCACGGTGTTGGGATAGATCACCCGGCGGTTGAACTGCTGCTGGTAGAGCGGATCATCGTCCCACATGCCCCCGGCCCCGCCGTGCGCCAGGCTCCAGTTTTTTACCTCCTCGCTGGCGTCCCAGGAGTGGAATTCCGAAAACGTTCCGGTTGCAAGATTGACGCGCATGATGGTATTCCCGCTCGACCACCAGAAGCCGTCGCCGTGAAAATCGAAGGAAATTCGCGGAATGCCGAACTCGGACAGTTTGAGGGCGAAATAGAGCGAATCGGCGCCGTAGCACATGTACAACTTCGGGGAATAGGCCTCCTGGGTGTAAGCAACGGTATTATTCAAGAGCGGCCAGCCGGCTTCCACGATGCCGTCGATAACTGGGGTGAATGCCGGAATAGTAGGGGGAACCGGGTAGCGGGGATGGGGATCCTGCCCGTCGAGCACGCCGTCGTTGTCAGTGTCGGCGTCGTTGGGATTACTGCCGGCGTAAGCGCCATCGAGCGCCTCCGCGCGGTCGGGGTAGCCGTCGCCGTCGCTGTCGCCGCTCAACGCGCTGCTGCCGAAGCGGGCTTCATTCAGCGCTAACAGCGGATCATCATCGGGGAAACCGTCCTGGTCGGCGTCCACCGCTTCATAGATATCGCCCCAATCGCTGAGTAAATCTTCATAGGCGGTAAAGGTGCGGAACATCTTCGCCTGGAAATCAAAATGCTCCCCGCAGGCTACCGGAAATTCCCAGGGCATATCGCCGTGGTATATTTCCGGGTGATTGTTGACCCGGTAGAGATCGTCGATGGCGTGCTGCACTTCGTGCACGAAAATCCAGGTCAGCCCGTAGTTGATGCCCGGCAGGTGCCCGGGATACACCACCCCGGTTCCCACCGGCCAGTCGGAATGGGAAAAACCGGTGGAGCGGGAGGGGCCGGGAAAACCGAGGTTGATCACCCCGTAAGACCAGTATCCGTCAACCGCGGGGCAAACCCGGAAGATGAGATCATACTGGGTGTTCATTACCCCAAATTCCAGCAGATCGTTGACGGTTTGCTGCACGTTGGTGTTGCCAGGGTCGCCAAAATCGCGGTAGCCGGTGACGGGAATGTAGATCAGTTCGGTGTTCAGCTTCATGCCGGAGTTGCGCCAGTAGAACAGTTTTCCGACCTCGCACATGGTCTTGATCTTCTCTAAATCGGCGTTGGAGATGCTCCCGGCGTTGGTGTTTTGGTACACCACCACCGCGGTTTTCAGGTTGGCGTAAGTGTAAAATCCCGCCTGGGAAGGCAGGGTGGCGGTAGCGACCTCCGGGGTCTCCCCCATCTCGGTCTGGGCGTCGATGCGGGCAGTGACTTTGTAGTAATAGGCGGCGTTCAATTGCAGGCGGGAATCCATAAAGGTGGTATCCAATCCGGTGTAGGCGACCGGTTCGCCGTAGGTTCCGGTCGCGGTACGGCGGTAGATGTTGTAGCCCCTGGTCTCGCCGATGGGGGCCTGGTAGGGATTCCAGTGCAGCTGCACCGTGGTAGCGCGCGAGACGACGGTCAAATGCCGGTTTCCGTCGATCTCTAACACTTCCCGGGAATGAGAGCTGCAGATACCTTCCGCGGTGGCGGCGTAGAGAATATAGGCGTAGGTGACGGTAGTGGCGGTAGAGGTATCAGTGAACGCGCCGGTGGTTAAATTGTCGGCGATGCGGGTGTAGAGCCGCCGGGGATCGCCGGTCTGAACGGTGTCCTCCAACGCGCAGCGGTAGATGGAGTAGGTTAATCCCGCCTGGACGCTCCAGGTAATCACGCGCCGGTGGGTGAGGGTATCCACCACCACCTGGATATTCTGCGGCAGGGGCGGGGCAAACACCCCGGTGAGATAGAGGTGCTGCGGGAAGACGAACCAGGGAATGCCGGTCACCGAGTCGGCGATAACGCCCTGCTGCATGGCGGCGTTGCAGGTGAAGCGCACGAACACACTGTCGCCCAGGGCCAGCGCCGGGTCGATGAAATTGCCCAATTCTACCCCGAAGGTTCCGTTCCCGGCGATGTTCGGCTCCCCGCTGTTCCAGCGCGGGGCGTTTTCGATCAGCACTTTGCTCAGATCATTATTCAAATAAGCGGTAAAAGTAGCCACCTGGGGGGTATGCTGGCAGAGTGAACCGTCGGCGTGGTGCACAAAGTTTTTGTAATAGACCGAAACCTGGGCGCCGGCCCCGGAGATGCAGAGTGTCATAATTCCCAACGCTGCGATCAGCGATTTGACAAGGTATCTGGTATTTAAGAACATGATACGTTCCTTGTTATTTGAGTAAGACTCCTTCTTCTTCGTAGAGTAGGCCGCTGGTGCGACCTCACGATCTACCCAGCAGCCCCTCAT
>CAZFVV010000005.1:0-80113 GCA_964522165.1 uncultured Calditrichaceae bacterium | reverse complement strand
GGTTGAATAGCATTCTTCAATTGAGAGTGAAAATATTTAGAAACCTAAAAAGAGAACTTATATTTATTAAAAACAATATCCTGAATTTAATATCCAGGAGAAAGGGTAATAATGCGGTATGTTATACTAATCAGAATTTAAGTAAGGGTGATATTATTAAAGTAAAAAGTGCCGCCGAGATTAAAAGCATGTTGGATACAAGAGAAAAATACAAGGGTTGCCGGTTTATTGATGAAATGTATGAATATTGCGATCGTACATATAGAGTCTTAAAAATAGTAGATCATTTCTATGATGAGGCAAAAAGTAAGGTTTGTAAATGTAAGAATATCGTTTTACTCGAGGGCGTAACATGCAGTGGAAGACAAAGACTATATAGTTATAGTTGCGACCGTAATTGTTTTTTCTTTTGGCATGTAGATTGGTTGGACAAGATCGGCTGAGGAAAATCTAAGAGAGAAATTAATACCATGGCTGTTATTATAAGAATTGATGTCGATCGCGCCTATGGAAAAAAAAGTAAGGTTAAACAACTATTGAGCCGGATCGCCTCAGATTTCTATTTTCCGAAAATCCAGGTGCTGGGCTATTTGAGTGATCTTGCCACAATCCTGGAAGCATTAAACGAACATAAGGTCCGGGCATACGTGTTTGTACGAAAATGTACATTGCCGTCTATCTCCATTTTAAAACAGATCCAATCAGGGCGCCACATTCTGGGTCTTCATCTGGAGAATTCCCGCTCCTTTGAAACCTTTCAAGAGGAATTGGTTTTTCTGGAAACCTATCTGGGCCGGAAAGTTTTTGCTTTCTCAAAGCATGGTTCCGGCGTTCACCGATACGGTCGCCGTCACCATCCCCCCTACAAGCCCGAGCATTATATCGAATGGGGTAAGAAAATGGGTATGAAATTATTTTTCGGAAATGGTGAAAATTCGGAATGGGTTGATTTTATTGATCAGCAACTTCATATCTTCCCGGCGGCCTATTGGCTGGAGCCATATTGGAGAGATGTCTCCAAATATAACTATCAATGGCTATCAAGAGAAGCGCATAAAAGAGATATTATATTATTATTACACCCTGATAATATAACGGCTGATAAGTATCTATTCGAAGAATTCTTGCTCATTTTAAAATCACTTCCAACCAGGATTCTTAAAGTAGATTAGGTTATGCGTGGTAATATATTAATGATCGCTTATACCCATTATGTAACCGATGTAAGGGTCATCAAGGAGGCGGAAGCCGCCACCCAATCGGGCTTCAATGTGGACTTTATTTCCTTGCGTCGCCCACATGAAAAGAACGAAAAAATAGTTGTAAACGGGGTGAGGGTTTACAAATTAAATCAATGTCGATATAGAGGTAACAATAGTCTCGCTTATCAGATATCCTATCTCGAATTTTTCCTTCGCTGCTTTTTCAAGTTATCCCTGCTATTTATTAGACAAAAGTATGCCATTATTCATGTAAATAATATGCCGGATTTTATGGTATTTTGCACTTTTATTCCCAAATTGTTTGGCGCAAAAATCATATTAGATATTCATGATCCTATGGCCCATACATTCTTAACAAAATTCAAGGTTAATAAAAGCAGCTTATATTACAAATTTTTACTCTTTCAGGAAAAATGGAGCGCTCGTTTTGCCGACTCAGTCATTACCGTCCATGAACCCTTAAAAAATGAAGTTTTGGTTCAAGATGGGATTCCTAGAGACAAAATTTCAGTGGTTGCTAATTTTGCAGATGACCGGATTTTCAAAGTGGCCGAACCAAACTATCTAAATGGAAAATTAAAGTTGATCTTTCATGGTACAATCGCGGAAAGATTTGGGTTGGACATTGTAATGGAAGCAATCTCGAATTTGAAAGACAAACGAAATATTAGTTTAAAAATTATTGGTGAAGGAGATTATGAAGAAAGACTGCATAATCTGATAAAAGTATACAAACTCCAGGATACTGTCGAATTCGATAACAACTTTTATCCGGCTGCACAACTTCCGGAGATTCTAAAAAGTTTTCATATCGGCCTGGCTTCTTACAGATTGTCACCTGCAACGGAATATATGCTTCCGGTAAAGATGCTGGAACTTTGGGCGATGGGGATACCCGTAATCACTATTCCAAACAAGGCCATTCAATACTACTTTAATGATGATCAATATTTTGCGTACGACCCTGCGTCTAGTGATACTTTAACGGCGGTAATAGAGGAGATCATTCAAAATCCAAATTTAATCCGACAAAAGAGAGAATACATTTTGCAATCCAGGCACAATTATCTTTGGAGCAATGAAAGCACAAAATATGTAAATGTTCTATATAAATTAGTCCACCAGGTCGTTTCGGGCTAGTTTCTGCCAATTTTTTACATGAGGTAATAAAGTTACCGAGATAAGTATCTCTGTATGGTTCTGGTTTATCAGTGATATGGAATTGGAATTACAATAAAAGAAATGGAGTTATGATGAGTAATGTAAAGTTTGCAATTATAGGCTGCGGTAAAATTGCACAAAGGCACGCAGAACATATTACAAAATTTGGCAAACTAACCGCAGTTTGTGATATTTGCATTGAGAGAGCGAAAGACCTTGCTGAGAAATATAATTGTAACTACTATAGAATAATTGATACACTACTTGCCCAGGAAAAAGAATGCGATTTGGTTGCAGTGTGCACTCCTAATGGGTTACATGCGGAACATACCATTAAAGCTCTTCATGCCCAAAAGCACGTTCTGTGTGAAAAACCCATGGCCATTTCAACCGATGATTGCCGGGAGATGATCCATGAAGCAGAGGTTATGAAAAAAAAATTGTTTATCGTAAAACAAAATCGTTTTAATCCCCCGATTGTTGCGCTCAAGAGGGCAATCAATGAGGGACGGTTGGGAGAAATATTGAACATTCAATTGAGTTGTTTTTGGAACAGGAATGCAGAGTATTATATAAGCTCTGATTGGAAAGGTAATAAATTCATTGATGGAGGAACGCTGTATACGCAGTTCAGTCATTTTATCGACTTAATATACTGGCTAAATGGCGATGTAAAACAAGTATATGCAATTACAAGGAATCTGAATCATCAAGGTTTAATTGACTTTGAAGATACCGGTGTTATTGCATTAGAATTTGAAAACGGAGCTCTGGGAACAATTAACTACACTGTAAACAGCTTTGGAAAAAATATGGAAGGATCTATCACAATTTTCGGAACGAAAGGTACTGTTAAAGTGGGAGGCCAGTATCTAAATATATTAGAATATCAGTCAATAGAAGACTATAAGATTGAGGATATTGCTGAGTATCGCCCTGCAAATGATTATGGTTTTTATCAAGGCAGTATGTCGAATCATGATAAGGTTTATGAGAACGTCATTCAGGTATTGCGTGAGAATGGTCATATTGCAACTAGTGGTGAGGAGGGGCTAAAAACCGTTGAAATTATTGAGAAAATTTATCAGACGGCTACTTACCAAATGAAACCATTTAATCTGGAAATTTCTAATGCAGAAGCAACGAAAAATTAAATTAGCGCTTATTGGCCACGCAGGCGGGCATTTTGATCAGTTGCTAAATTTAAAAAAATTCTATGATAATTATGATCACTTTTGGGTAACGGTTAAAAGCAGACAAACCGAATCTGCCTTACAAAATGAAAGAGTCTATTACCTTGGTCTCGCCCACTTTAAAAAACCATGGACGTATTTCTCTCATTTTCCACAAGTTCTCAAGATTTTTACGTCCGAGAAGCCAAGCCATATCATCTCGACCGGATCCGGCAGAATCGCACTGGTACCATTTATTGTATCAAAAATGTTAAGGATAAGGTTCATTTATATTGAAACCTACTCACGTGTAAACAATTTAACCCTGTTTGCAAATTTTTTAATGAAGTTGGGCCATCCGGTATTGACCCAGTGGAAAAATACCCATGGCAAAACTACTTATATCGGGCCTATCCTGAACGATATGAATGCCTCGTCAATAAATGATTTTGCTGAAAAACATGTATTTGTGACACTTGGTACCCGTACAGAACCGTTCGTGAGACTGCTAACGGTTGTAGAGAGCCTGGTTCGGCAAGGCACTATTTCGGAAAAGGTAATCGTACAGGCAGGTTATACAAAGTATGAATCAGAATGCATGGAGATATTCGATTTCTGTTCCGCCGAAGAAATAGACGGCTATATTCAACATGCCAGGTATATTATTACCCAGGAAAGTGCTGGAATCGGCAACAAGTGTCTGAAGTATCAAAAAAAATTCATTGTTATGCCCCGGGACTATTCCTATGGCGAGTTACCGGCAAAGAGCGACATGAAAGAAGACTTACATACACGATTAGAAGAGTTAGGATATATCAGGGTGGTTCATAATTCAGCCGAGTTAACCCAGGCAATTCAAAATATTGAGCAATTGAAGATCGGATTTAAATTTGATAATAGCTACGCGATATCTAAGTTGAGTGAATTGTTGGAGGATCGGGATGAAAATACCGTTCGTTGATCTAAGAACTCAATATGAAACGATTAAGGATGAAATTGACAAAAATATTTCAGATGTCATCCATGAATCGGCATTCATTGGTGGCCCATACTTAGAAAGGTTCGAGAGCGAGTTTGCCGCTTTTTGCAATGCAGAGCATTGTATTGGGGTTGGCAATGGAACGGATGCCCTATTTATTGCACTAAAAGCATTTGGTATCGAAGCCGGGGATGAAGTGATAACCACTGCTTTCAGCTTTATCGCCACTTCCGAAGCGATTACCATGAGCGGAGCGCGAGTCGTATTTGTCGATATCAATCCGGCTACCTTCAATATTGATGTCACCAAAATAGAAGACAAAATCACCGAGAGAACCCGGGCGATTATCCCGGTGCACCTCTACGGGCAGCCAGCGGACATGAATTCCATCCTGGATATAGCGCGCAAATATCGTTTAAAGGTCATTGAAGATGCGGCGCAGGCCCATGGCGCTGTTTACAAAGGAAGACCAATCGGTACCATCGGCAATGCAGCCTGTTTTAGTTTTTATCCCGGAAAAAATCTGGGCGCCTACGGGGACGGCGGCGCAATCGTGACCAATGATGATGACCTCGCTACCAAGGTGCGAATGCTGGCGAATCATGGAAGAATTGACAAATATAATCATGAGATTGAAGGTGTGAACAGCCGCCTGGATGGTTTGCAGGCGGCGATTTTAGGGGTAAAATTACGCTATCTTCCTGAATGGAATGAGAAACGGCGCAAAAATGCATCTTTATACAATGAAATCCTGCAAGGCACGGGGGTAACCATACCAGTCGAAATGGATAATGTCAAGGCAGTTTACCATCTCTATGGGCTGAGGGTGAAAAGCGAACTGCGGGCAAAACTTCAAGCGCACTTGAAAGCGCACGGTATTGCGACCGGTATTCATTATCCGATCGCGCTACCTCAGTTAACTGCTTATGCTTATCTTAAACTGAGACCTCAAGATTTCCCAGAGGCGATCAAGGTATCCAACGAAATTCTATCTCTTCCGATGTTCCCGGAATTAACAAAAGAACAAATTGAGTATATTGCTGAAAAAATATTTGCATACACCAGAAATGAGGAGATGTTGATATCAACTGAGGATATACTATGCCGAAAGTGAAATATGTGCTGATTACCCCTGCCCGTAACGAAGAAGAGTATATTGAGAAAACCATAAAGGCAGTTATATCTCAGACAATATTACCGACTAAGTGGGTAATTGTCAGCGATGGATCGACGGATGGCACCGATGAAATTGTCCGTCGATACGCCGCATTATATAATTTTATTGAATTTGTGAGAATAGAGTCAAATGAAAATCGGAATTTCGGTGCAAAAGTAAATGCCATAAAAATTGGTTCCGAAAAATTAAAAAATCTTGCTTATGATTTTTGGGGTAACCTGGATGCGGATATCACCTTTAAGCCTACTTATTATGAAGAGGTTTTAAAAAACTTTGATCAATATCCCCGGTTAGGTTTAGCCGGCGGTTTGATTTTTACCGTCCACAATGGATTACGGATCAAAAATCGCATAAGTTTAGATAGCGTCGAAGGGGCGATCCAGTTTTTTCGAAGAGAATGCTATGAAAAAATAGGAGGTTACTTACCTCTTAAAATCGGTGGAGAGGATGCTGCGGCAGAGGCGATGGTACGAATGTACGGATGGGAGGTAAGATCGTTCCCGGAGATTGAAGTGCTTCATCATCGAAAAACCGGCACAGGAAGTTGGAATATCTTTCAAGCTCGGTTTTATAGAGGGATTGAATGTTATTTATTGGGTTATCATCCTCTATTTTTTATCATCAAAAGCATCTATAGAATCATAGATAAACCATACCTACTAGGTAGTCTGCTACTGCTTTGTGGATATTTTGGATGCATCTTATCAAGAAAGAAACCGGAAGTACCAGACCGCTTAGTTAGCTATTTGAGACAAGAACAATTGAACAAACTTAAGTTATTATTTTTAAATCCTACAAGGAAATTTCGGCAAGGTCATTATCGTTGACATGTATCCAAGTAAATAAAATATTGTTAGGACTAAACTCCATGTGGTAGATATAATATTATGTGATAATCATGAAATTTAATACAATTCATAAAAAATATTATCGAAATGATAATTTCCTACTCTCTATTATAATAACTTTATTTGCAGGTGTCCTTTTTTTTATATCCCCAATTTTATCAATAGTGATCATTAGTGTTTTTCCTATTTTTTTTGTTTTAAAAACCAGGCCAGAAATTGGTGTCCTCGCTATAGTATTTTTGATTTCGAGTATATTCTATTCAAATGAATTGCCGGTGATTCGAATAGGTTTTGGGAGTATTCATATAGCAGATGCTTTCCTTTTAACTTTACTATTTATGATACCTCTGAATTTAATTGTGGATAGGAGTTCTACTCTTATTAAAACTCCGTTAGATAAGCCTCTATTATTGTTCTATCTTGCAGTTTTATTATCGGCATTTATTTCTCTTTACTATTATAATATAGAATTACATGTTGTTACGGGAAAACTACGTGAATTTTCCTATTCTCTCCTCTTTTTTGTCGTCACAAATCTAATTCGGAAGAAAAAACAAATTAGATTCTTAATAATCGGATTATTTGCAATTGCATTTTTTGTGACTATAGTTATGGTTATACAAGCAATGCTTGGTGATTCGGTCATATTACTCGCCGGAAGAGTTGAAAAAGCTGCTGTAATGGAAATTGAGCAGACCTATGAAGCAATAAGAATGCTTCCCCCCGGAAGAACTCTGATTTTTATTTTATTTTTAATTGCAGTGTGTGTAACAGTATTTATTAGATACAAACCTCTCTTGAAATCCTGGTCTTTTTATTTATGTATCATCTTGGGAATAGGCAATTTATTGACATATATCAGAAGTTATTGGATTTCAATTATATTATCTTTAGGTGTTTTTATTCTTATACTATCAAAGAAGGGTAGAAGACGATTGGTAGCTATGTTCATATCAATTTTTATGTTCACATTATCTTTCATCATAGTTTTCTCGAATACAGTTGAAAACTCCAATAACACTATGAATGCAATTTCCGAACGATTTACGTCGCTTTTCGTCGGGAATGTATGGACTCAAAGCGAATCTCTTGAATGGCGTTATACGGAGAACAAATATGCAATTAGAACTATTATTGAGCATCCATTATTCGGTATTGGTATTGGCAATCATTACAGACCACCAATATTCGGAATAGAAGATACCCTCACATGGTATATACATAACGCGTATCTTTTTATATTACTAAAGTTAGGATTAATTGGTTTTATACCTTTTTTGTGGTTCTATATAGGTTTCCTTAAAAGAGGGTTTTCTAATTGGAAAAGAGTGGGAGACAATTTGTCAAAAGCAGCAATTATCGGCTCCACGCTTGGCGTGTTTGGGTTTGTTTGGAGTGCGTTTATTATGCCGGTCTTCATGGAGTGGGAATCAATAGTTGTGTTCTCAACTGTTATTGGATTATCCGAATCGATAGCTAAAATTGATAACGGGAAAGTGCCCATTTAAATGGACAAACCTATACTTTATCGATTTATAAGGGGTTTAGCTGCTACAACTATTGGCACCTTTTTCAATATAGTATTAGGAATGTTTTCTCTCATGATAGCTGTTCGCTATGTATCTAAAGAGCATTTTGGGGAATTTATTCTTATCCTAATAATTGCTGGATTATTAGGTGGCATTGGTAATCTAATCATTGAAAAAAATGCAATAATTAAACTGATTTCAAGTGCCGAAAATAGTCGGAAAGTTATGATAACGAATGTTGCACTTACCTATCAATTACTCATCATGATCATAATGAGTATACTAATATTTTTATTTAGTCCTTTATTCAAATACATTTTTAACTTTACAAAGTTAAACCATTTCCTAATTTTCATTCCTTTGTTTTTCATGTTAGAGAGCTGTAATTATTTTCTATTTAGTATCTTAAAAGCATTTCATCAATATAAGAAAATGGCAATTTCTCAGATCCTAGACGGTTTAATCAAGCTATCACTAATAGTATTATTGTTAATTTCCCTTGAAATGGGTATCTTGGGATTAATGTATGCCTTCCTATTTTCACTAACAGTCTCAAGTATGTTTCAATTTTTTGTAATCCCTGTTAAAAAGCGTATTAATTTAAATGTAGAAATATACAAAGAAATTTTTACATTTGGTTTCCCTCTGGGCTTAAACAGCATTCTTACGGTGATCTTCACAAGAATTGATAGAATTATGATCGGAGCAATGATGAGTCCTATTGGAGTTGCAAATTATGATATTGCTTCAAAACTACCAGATAGCGGTATCCGAATGGGTGAATCATTTATTTCCGTATTTTTCCCTCACATGTCAGAACTCTTTGCACAAAAAAAATATTTTGAGGCAACAAAAATTCTAAATCATTCACTTCGTTTGGTAACATTTGTGATCATATTCGCCACCCTTTTAGCTCTATTATTTAGAGAAGATATAATTCAGATTTTATTCTCTAAGCAATATCTGGAAAGTGCCCCGGCATTGTCTCTATTAATGATCGGCTTATGCATTTTTATGATTGGAAATATACTTGGAACCTCTTTAGTAGCACTGGGTCAATCAGACAAGCCAGTAAAAATTAATGCAGTTGATGTTATTATCCATATTATCGGAAATTTAATAATGATTCCTGTTTGGGGATTTATGGGGGCGGTCTATTCGACATTATTAGCCCGTGCTGCCACAAATCCAATATATATATTTTACCTGATGAAAAGCGGTATCAACGTCAAGCCATGGGTATATTTGAAACCTTTCATTGTATTCCTTGTCTGCAGTGTCCCGTATATAGTTTTAGGTGATAATTCCACCTATTTGAAACTATGCTTAATACTTTTCTTTTTAATTCTCTCCTGGAGTTCTTCAATAGTAACAAAGGTCGATATTTTGAACTTTCTAGTCGGCATGAAACGGCACCAATTAAGTAAATAGCTTTGAGGGGAAGCTAAAGTGAAGATATTAATGGTTTGTCCAACATTGCCTTATCCACCATATTCGGGGGAATCCATCAGAACTTTTAACCTGATTAAGTATTTATCAGTAACAAATGAGATTGAAATGCTCTCAATAAAATATGACGACTTAGATTTATCCGAATTAAAGAAATATTGCAGAACAATACATTTCGCATCGTCCGATAAGCCACCTAAGTTGTTGCAGATACCACAGGTCACAGGGAGATTTTTTAGGGGGATTCCCTTTGATAACAAACACTATGAATCAAGAGAATTCGGTCAATTGTTGTATGATGTTACAAGTAAAAATGATTTTGACATAATACAATTTGAACATTCAACAAGTGCCGGAAACTTAAAATATTTGAGCACTAAAACCACGGCAAAAACCGTTTTGACATTTCACAACATATCCTTTATCCAATTCTATAGGCTTTACAAACAAGAAAGAAAACTTTCGAAAAAGATCATGTTTTTTTTAACCTGGTTTCCCATGTTGTCCTGGGAGCCAAAAATTGCTGAACATTTCGATCAATCCATTGTCGTGTCTGAGGTGGAAAAAAATTTTTTAAAGTTAATGAATTCCACTTTGAATGTCGCGATTGTCCCCAATGGGGTAGATACGACTCAATGTAAACCGTATCCGTATGAGCAACGAGAATTGAATATGTTATATGTGGGTTCGATGGCTTACGAACCCAATGTAGATGCCGCTATATATTTAGTAAATGAAATACTACCCATCGTAAAGAAACGCATACCGGATATGACGTTAACAATTGTGGGAAGCAATCCTACACCCGAGATTCTACAACTGGATCAGAATCCCACAATCCGGGTCAAAGCCAATGTGGCCGACGTAAGCCCTTATTATAAAGAGACCTTCGTTTCTGTCGTGCCGTTGAGGGCCGGTGGCGGTTCAAGATTAAAAATTCTTGAGTCAATGGCATTTGGGACTCCAGTGGTTTCCACAAGTTTAGGCAGCGAAGGATTAGATGTCAAAAATCAACACAATATTTTCATCGCAGATACACCAAAGCAAATCGCTGATAGTATTGTTGATCTTTATCATTCCCCTAAGCTTTGGGGGCAGATATCAGAAAATGCGCGTACACTTGTAGAAAAGAAATATGACTGGCAGTATATCTCTAAAAAACTGGAAGATATCTATAAAGAATTGCTGGCATTTGAAAAAACTAAAAGATACTAAATATGGAAGAGCGGACAAAAACAGTAACAATAATATCTTTCCAAAAAAATCATTACTGTTACGTCGAAAGCATTCTCTTATGTCTAAAAAACACCAACTGTAGTTTCAATGTAATGAGCGACTCTGATATCGAAAAAATGTTAAATTTGGAACTGCTTGAAGGACTGAAATTTAATCTGTTCAAAGTCAAAAGTAATAAATCATATCTCGACTGTATTCATTTAATCACAACCTCCGATTTGGTTATATTTGATGAACCAGAATCCTTTCGTTTGCTAACACATTTTTTGTATTTAACGGTGACGAATGATTTTAAATATATTTTAACAATTCATGAAGTCAACAGTTGGTTGTTCCCAAGGCTCAAATTTCATTTAAAACCTTTTATCAAAACAATCATCAGGCGTTTAATCGTAAAAAGGACGCACACTTTTTCAGTTGTCGGAAGCAATGTTTTTTCTTTCCTAACCGGGAGAACGGATAAACATATTGTATATATTCCATTTTGTATGCCCAATGTTGATCTTATTGATAATCATCCCACATCAAACAGCGGCCACTTAAAAGTTATTGTACCGGGAGTGATTTCAAAAAAAAGAAATTACAATGAATTGATTGAACATGTAATCAAAGATAAACGAATTTCAGATAAAATTGATTTTGTTTTTCTAGGTTGTCCGTATGATTCTTACGGACATCATATTGTTGAAAAGGCTAAATCGTTAAAAAATGAGGGTTACAATATCATTGTTTTTGATAAATTCATTGCGAAAGATGAATTTGACATGCACATGAAAAGTGCGGACATCCTGCTGTCGATGTTTAAATTGGAATATGAAAATGACGAAGGCCAAATTGAAATATATGGTATGACTAAAGAAACAGGGGTGTCATTTTTAGCCTTGTCCTTTGCAAAACCGGTCATTTTACCTTCCGATTATATCCCTTTATCGGAGATAGAAAATCAGGTTATACCTTATAAATCCTATTCAGATATCATTGATATTCTTGTAAATCTTGATGAAGATCGTTCAAACCTTAAAAAAATTTCCAATGAAGCTGTTAAAAGTTTAAAAAATTTCAATATTAATTTAAGCCGTAAATTGTTGACAAACATGCTTCATTAAAGTCTCCTATGGGAGAGAGAAACATGAAGAAGCCAAACAAATTTAATGAGACTAATCGATTCAACACAAATCCCACCCTGACAATAGTTCTATTCCTACTTGTCGCTTTCACAGTTTTAATCTTTAGTGTAGAAATCTTTCTTAGGTTAATTGGCGAAAAAACCGGATTAGATTTACCGGCGAAAAAGTATGTGGATAATTTTGAGAAATTAGAATTGTATACTCCTACTCCATTTTCTACAGATTGCGAAGGCGTATTTAAAGCCGATCCGGACTATTCCTGGAAAGATGGCAGATATGGTGATGGTGTAAGCATAAATTCTGATGGCTTCAGAAGTTCTGAATTTAACAATAGCTCGAGCGATAAGAAAAAAATACTGTTTCTTGGTGATTCATTTGTTTGGGGAGCATCTGCCAAACCTTTAAAAAACTGTTTTGTTGATATAATCCAGAGCCGCGGTTATTTGACTTTTAACACTGGCATACCGGGTACCGGTCCTACGCAGTATGCATATTTGGCTGAAAAATTTATACCCTTACTAAAACCGGATTTTGCCGTGGTAATGCTTTACTTAGGAAATGATATACAAAATATGTCCGATCCTATGTTGCCCTACAAGAATTTGTGGTATATAACAAATGCCGGCTGGCTTTATGCTTTTGATGAGCATGGCAACCATTTATCGCTTTCCGAATCGTATCATCGTTACTATTATCAATATTACGTGCCTTATAATTTAAAAAATAAAATTAAACATATAATGATGAACACTGTCGTGGGGAAAAGACTTTGGCGCTTTCTCAAAGCGATGAAAGAATCCAAAGACGAAAGTGAAAAACAACATTTTATGAAATATACAGAAGACTCATTAGATAGGATAAAAAAGGCTGCCAATAAACATGGTGTACGGTTTTTTCTTTTTTTGATCACCCCTCATCCTAAACTAGAAACTACAATGAATAGTGTCAGGAATAGTCTTCTATTGTTACCAGAATTTAACCCTTTCGTCCCAACTTTTTTGACCATCGATGATTACATGGAACTTCCTGATGACCATTTCAACAATTCAGGCCATCTTAAATATGCGAACTTTATTATTGGTGTTTTGGAAAATTAACCAAAGGAAAAAATTAGAACTAATTTGAAATAATTCTCAAACCTGTTGGCGCATGAGGTGCAGCATTCTCCTCATGTTCATAAACGCCAATATCGGGCGCTGCGCCATTAAAAGGAAGGCCAACATCTATCCCCTTATTTACCAGATTAGATGATGATCCACTTGGACGAAAGAATGGGTCAGGACGGTTACCGCTTCTTACGATTTCAGGATTGTAATTATGATTGTTTGAAGACGCGATGATAGCTACGTTGTTTTCATTTAACAAATCACCACAATTATAAATGACATTGCTCTTTATCGTTGCATTTAACGAACCTCCACCGTCACCGAATTCAATACATGGCCCAAAAGCATTGACAAAAACATTATTAATAACTTCAAACTTATTATAATTTCCATGAATAGCATCTATCTTTACTACAGTTTGAAAGTTTGGAGACCCAAAGGAAAAATTGTTCCAGAAATAGATGTCTTCAATTACTTGATTTGCGTTGATAGATTTTATGAAAAGAGCTTTCCCATATTCAACACCTAAACTGTCAAATACGTTTCTGTATATTCGAAAATTATTAACACCCTCTATGCCAGGTTCTCCCGTTTTTGTATTATCCAGAATAATCTGGATTCCCATGTTAAGCTTGCTAATATAATTATCATGAATAATTACTCCCTCGCAATAATCATCAAAACTGATTCCAGAACTACCTGTGCCCAGGGGGAAAGTATCCGAAATAATAGTATTATTATCAATTTCTAACGAATAAGTGGCAGGTGCTGAATAGTTACAATCATCTATGTTAATGTCTCCACGACAAATGTTGTGATGGATTCTACTTTCATCTTTAACATTCCAGAGTTCCATTGCAAAATTCCATATGTTAGGGGGAGAATTATATCCTGTATTAATGTTATTTTTATAAATTTCGATATTTTTCAAATAACCCCAATTCGCATATTTTATTCCCTGAGCTTCTGCCAAATAAGCATCTATTTGATTATGATATATCTTTGCACCATCCAAACCGCCAATTTGAAATCCTCCAGTTGTCCAATTTCCGCCTCTATCTGAACCGTTATTTGTAAATTTACAATCGTGTACTTCAACACCCGTGGCATAGATAGCAGGTTCTCCTTCAAAAGTTTGGCCTACTATCTCCAATCCAAAATAAGGAAAACCAACAAATTCGCAGTTACGCACAATCACATTACTCCTATGTCGGAACCAAACGCCTTTGCTATGATCACCATTTGAATCGAATTTGACATATCTAATTTCTTGATCCCCATTAGTTCCTTCTAAAGGAGAGTTTGCAAAAATAATAGACTGTGTAGATTCTGACCAACCTTTAATGGTAGCCGTTGGAGAGGTAATAAAATCTGGATACTCAAAATCAACTGTTGCTCCTTCTATGCTTACGCCTTGAGCCAATACAGATTGAGAAGTTTCATTATAAGTTCCAGCATTTAAATGAATTACATCTCCGTAAGTAGTCACTTGACTACAGGCATGGCTTAGAGTTTTCCAGGGATTAGCCTGGCTGCCATCCCCTGAAATATCATTGCCACCGGGATCAACGTAAAAAGTTCCACCCCCAAGATTAAACGATAGCATCAGCAAATACCCCCCAATAATTTTGATCCAAAGAAAGTGTCGAAGCATGGCATCATTCCTTATTTGTACCTTTGTCATCAGGCATATTTCCATTTATAGATAATTTAACATATTTCACAATAAACCTATGAGCGAAAAAATTAATACGCCTCTCCACCAAACATAACAATATCCTCTCTATTTCCGAAAAACCGACCTCTTCACCCCTTTATAACCTCCCGCTATCATCTGGTAAAAATATACACCGGATGATACGGCCCTCCCATTATTATCTTTTCCATCCCACTCTACTTTATAAGTTCCCGATTCTTTAAATTCGCTGAGCAATTTTCTCACTTCCTGCCCGGAGATATTATAAATCGTGATGGAGACACTACTCCGTTGGGGAATGCTGTACTCAATCGTAGTGGTGGGATTAAAGGGATTGGGATAGTTTTGTTTCAGGTCGAAATTTTTAATGGTATTCTTTCCATCATCGTTCACAATCGTCAGTATTCCTGATGTCGCAAAAACTTCGTTGGAGGGGTCGCTCTCATTACCGGAGAAATCAACCGCGGTTAACTTATAATAATAAGTATTGCCGGGAACTGTCTGGGTATCGGTATAAATGGTATCGCTGGAAGAGATTGAATCGAGATAAACCATTGTGCCGGGTGCAATATCTCTATACATCTTATAATGGGAGAGATCCGGTTCAACATTGGGTATCCACCCCAATTGGATGAACCCCTGTTGAGCAAAAGTAAAAGTCGGAAATATCCATAAAATAATAAAATAAAGGAAGCATGGTAATATGGAACCATTTATTCTTTTCATTTCACTGCTCCGTATTGAAACATTTTTGGTGTTTTTCAAAATTTGTTATTGATAAACAGTTAATTATTTTCTGCCCTACTTCAAGTACCGGGAAGCTTATGTTAGGGGGTTAAAGGGGGAACTTCCCTTTACCGCCAGGGTGGTCGAAAGCCACCTCCACCAAAGGGGGGGGAATTTCATTGCACGGCTAAAGCAAGGCGTGCGAAGTACGGGGGCGAGTTTACTTTGTTATTATTCATTTGTTTAATAAAAAATGTCCATAAAGCTATTAAATTTCTCTAAAAACGAATTTTAATCCATCGCCGATGTTTTCACGCAACCATTGTGCCATAAATTGGTTGCGCTTTTGTTAAGTCTAATTCTACAAGGAAAATTAAGCGACGCATTCGCGTAAAAACATTAATTGACAGGGTGATGTTGGATGCGTTTCTTGTGCAATAAATATACAGTAAAGGTTCTAAAATGAAAAAATCGCACACTTCTCAAAAATTTTGCTTATTTAATCCTGTGCGAACGGTAACACTACCTGATGGAGCAGCGCGTAATTTCAGATCAGTTTGACAGGTCAAATGAATGATAGGAACAGGCTGTCATGAGGGGAAAATCAATCAAAGTGGCGGTCATTATTTTGACCCTGAACCAGCGCGAGAAGACGCTCCGCTGCCTGGAAAGCTTCCAGGCGCTTAAAAGTCCGGCATTCAAAATCGTTTTATGGGACAACGGTTCCCGGGATGGAACCGCAGGGGCAATTCGGGAAACTTTTCCGGAGGTGATGGTGGTAGAGCATCCCCGGAACCTGGGGGTGGCTTCGGGGCGCAACGAGGCGGCGAAAGTCGCGATACGGGAGTTCAGCCCTCCCTATTTGCTGTTTCTCGACAATGATATGACCGTTACGCCCGAGTTTTTAGACGCCCTGCTGGCGCCCTTCGAGAACCGCACCTCCCTGGCGCAAACTACCGGAAAAATTTGTGAATTGAGTAATGCTTCGCGCCTGTACGGGGCCGGGGGATACAGAATCCGCTTCTGGCGCGGGGATACCAAGCATATCGGTTACCGCGAGACCGACCAGGGGCAATATGATAAGCCCCGCAAGTGTTACCCTAGCGGCGGCTGCATGTTGGTGCGCACCGAGGTGTATCAAAAACTTCACGGTTTTGACGCCACCTTCGATCCTTACGGCTCGGAAGACCTGGATTTCGGTTTGAGAGCGAAAAAGGCCGGCTACTATGGTTTGTACGTGCCCCGGGCAAAGGTTTTTCACGAGCCGGTGCCCGGGTTTGTGTTCAACCGCGAAGAGACTTCCCGGCTGTTGACCGCCCAGTGGTCGAAACATTGGTTATTGTTGATGGAAAGGCACGCGCCGTTGTGGCAAAAACTGCTTTTCCCCTTTCTCTCGGCGCCCTATCTGCTCCTGCGGGCCGCCATCCGCTCCTGTCAAAACAGGAATCCGGAAATCCTGAAAGGGCTGTGGGCCGGGTTCTGGGAATTCGGCAAGTCACGCTTGCAGCGGAAAGCGGTTTAATTGGCATCCGTTAATTGTTAATTAGCAATTGGTAATTGCCAATTGGCAATTACCAATTATAGAGAGGTAAGCACCCCGGCAATGGTCGCGGTCATCATGGTCGCCAGGGTGCCGCCCAACACCGCCCGCAGCCCTAAGCCGGCCAGGTCTTTTCGCCGCCCCGGGGCCAGCGGGCTAATCCCCCCGATTTGAATGGCAATCGAAGAGAAGTTCGCAAACCCGCACAGGGCAAAGGTCATCATGGTCACCGCCTTCTCGCTCACGTTCGGGTTCTCGGCGAGCAGTTTCGCCATATCTAAGTAGGCGACGAATTCGTTGACCACCACTTTGGTTCCCAGCAAGCTCCCGAAGCTCAGGGCGTCCTGCCAGGGCACTCCAATCAAAAATGCCAAATAGCGCAGCACCAATCCGAAGAGCAGTTGCAGGCGCAAGGGCTGGCCGTAATTGGCCTGGCAATATTCGTTCAACCCGGTTATATCGCCCACTCCGGTCAGCACCCAGTTGATCATGGCGATGAGGGCGATAAACGCCAGGAGCATGGCCGCCACGTTCAAAGCCAGTTGCAGGCCGTCCGAGGCCCCCGCGGCCGCAGCTTCGATCACATTCGAAGCGGTTTTTTCGACCTTGACCTTCACCACCCCTTTCGTCTCCGGCTCCCCGGTTTCCGGAAAGAGAACTTTGGAAATGGCTAACGAAGCCGGCGCGGCCATGATGCTGGCCCCTAACAGTTGCAGGGCGAATTTTTCCTGACCGGTGATAATATCCAGGCCGTGCGCCTGGGCATAAGAATAGCCTAACATTTGCACATACGCCGCTAAAACCCCCCCGGCAATCGTCGCCATCCCCCCCACCATGATGGTCAGCAATTCTGACTGGGTCATGCCTTTGATATAAGGGCGGATCATCAGGGGCGCTTCGGTCTGGCCGACGAAAATATTGGCGGTGTTGGAGAGCGATTCCGCCCCGCTGGTGCCCATCAGGCGCGCCATTACCCAGGCCATCCCCTGCACCACCTTCTGCATCACCCCCAGGTAGTAGAGCACCGACATCAGGGAGGAAAAGAAAATAATGGTGGGAAGCACCTGGAAAGCGAAATAAAAACCCACGCTGCCCTCCATGCCCGGCCCCAGGGCCAGGTTTCCGAAGACAAATTGAGCGCCTTCGGTGGTGAAGGCCAGCACTTTCACAAACGCGCGGCTGATCCATTCAAACAAGATGGTGGGCCAGCCCAGGGGGGAAAAACTGCTCGACATCTCCTTGCCCTTGAGCACCAGCAAGGCAAAGAAAAGTTGTAAACCCATGCCGGTAAGCACTAACCGCCAGTTGATCTTCCGCTTATTATTGGAGAACAGAAATGCGATTCCGACCAGCACCGCCAGCCCCATAATTCCGAATAGAATATCTCTCGCCATCTAATTCACGGCCTCCTTTGGTTGATCCGCAGTAAGTGAAGGGTGAATATTATCCGGCCGTCCGGAAGGTTTTTCATGATTCCTCGACCGGCGGGGTCTCCGGGGTAACTTTTTCCGCTTGCGCGGCGGGAGCCTGTTTCTCTTTCCTGCCCTCCGGGGGCGCCTGGAAGCAGTTCCGGCAGCGCGCTTCATAAATGTTGTTGGCCCCTACGACCACCCGGTTGGGATCCTCGATGGTGCGGTAAGTAAAGGTGGCGGGATTGCCGCAGATGACGCAAATGGCCTGGAGCTTGTAAATATACTCCGCCACTGCCAGCAACTGCGGCATGGGATCGAAAGGAATGCCCCGGTAATCCATATCCAGCCCGGCGACGATCACCCGCTTGCCCATATTGGCAAGTTTCTGGCACACTTCCACCAGATCGTTATCGAAAAATTGCGCTTCGTCGATTCCCACGACCTGACTCTCCAGGGAGCGTTCCAGGATTTCCCGGGCGTTTTCGACCACTTCGGAATGAATTTTCAATTCCGAATGGGAAACGATGTGGTCTTTACTGTAGCGGTTATCAATTTTAGGCTTGAAAATGGAGACTTTCTGGCGGCCGATCAGGGCGCGTTTCAAACGGCGGATCAATTCCTCCGATTTTCCGCAGAACATGCAGCCGCAGATGACCTCGATCCATCCCACGTTGCGTTGAATTATCGGAACCATCCTTTATTCCTCGGGTAATGCTTCAAGTATTATAAACCGTTTATGAAATTGGGGATTGCGGGTTGCGGATTTGAAATCCGGGACGATTTCATTCCGACATATAAACAGGGATGTTTATGTTTTGTCGGAATGCGATTGCGGACTTACTACATTTCCCTATCCGCATTCTGCGATCCCCAATCAAGATGCTTCTATTTCCCTGAGCAGTTTTTCGATTTTAGATTTGACAATGTCGATGGCGATGACGTTTTTCCCGCCATGGGGAATGATGATATGGGCGTAACGCTTGGAAGGCTCCACGAATTGCAGGTACATCGGGCGCACGGTTTCCTCGTATTGCCGCAGCACCGAGTCCACCTCCCGGCCCCGCTCGTGAATGTCGCGCCGCAGCCGGCGGATCAGGCAAATATCCGGGTCGGTATCGATGTAGATCTTAATGTCCATCAATTCCCGGATTTCCGGAATGGCCAGCACCAGGATGCCTTCTAAGATAATGATCCGGTGCGGCCCCACCTGGCGGGTCTCCGGTTTGCGCGAATGAATGCTGTAGTCATAAACCGGATGTTCAATTACCTCGCCGTTTACCAGTTTCTTCAAGTGGGTGACCAGGAGGTCGTGGTCGAAGGCGTCGGGATGGTCGAAGTTGATCCTGGTACGCTCTTGAAGGGGCAGGTGGGCGAGGTCTTTGTAATAAGAATCCTCCTGGATGATGACCACCCGTTTGGAGCCGAGGGTATTATAAAGTGTTTGCGCCACCAATGTTTTGCCGGAACCGCTGGCCCCGGCCATGCCGATCAGAATGCCTTTTTTTTCCATCAAATTAATTTCCGTTTCTAAACCGTCATTTCCGATGAACTTATTCGCGCCCATTCAGGATATGGCGGCAAAAAGATACCACTACAGCAGGCTTAAATGCAAGATATAATTCAGGGAAGCAGCGAAACTAACAGCCTGCCCTAACCCTGTTTTATGGCGCTATAAAAGTTCGACCCGGACAAAAACAGGCGAAAGTTTGACGATCCGGTGTTTTTTCCGGCTGTTTTTCTTATATTGCAGCAGTTGCGCGAGCATGGCGCCCGGTTTCCGGCGGCGGCAGTTAACGGTCTGGTGGGTATGGTAAATTCTTTGGCGATGGAACTGAAAACTACTTTATTCGGGGAAAGATCCTTCCCGAAGCGGTATCCTCTCCCGGCGTTATGCTTGTTGTTGATCTGCGGGTGGGAGTGGGCGGTTGCGGACAGCTTGCAGGTGCGGGTTTTTCCGGAATTGGAGAACTCTCAAATCCGCGACATCAGCTTTGCCAGCCCTTACTTTACCATCCTCAGCACGAGGAGCGATTTGTGGGTATGGAACGGCGAGGAGTGGCGGGTGTTCAATCCTCCCTTTCCCCGCACCGTCTCCGGTATTCAAAGAGTGAAAGCCTTTTCTCCCGCCAACATCTGGGTGCTTTACGAGCAGCAAAGTAGCATTTACTACACCGAAATCTATCATTTTAACGGGAAAACCTGGCATCAATTGCCCGCCCCCCAACCTTATACCATCCGGGACGTTAGTTTTTTGGATTCTACCCGCTTCATCGCCGGGGGCGGCTGGGGCAGTTTGATTTACGTCGACGGCCGGGAAGCCGTCAACCTGCCCTCCCGCGCCTCGCAAAAAATCTGGCAGGTTTTCGCCTTCTCTCCCGATCATTTTTATGCCGACCTGAAAACTGACACCGATGACGACCAACATTTTTTGTTTGAATACCGCCGGGGCCGCTGGTTGAAGCTCTGGGATACTTCTATCAATTTGGCCGTCATTCATTTTTACAGCCCTGATTCCGGGATCATTATTCAAACGCAGGATGGGCAAGTATTCCGCTATAGCGCCGGGGAATTTATCCCCTCCGGAACCCTGCCGGGGTGGACCCCGCAATGCTATTTAGGCTGGGCAGGTGGCGAATTGTACGCTTTCAAAGACCGATCCTTATGGCAATGGAACGGCGATACCCTCGGGGAAATTGCGCCGCTTCCGGTGAGCCCCTCTTTATACTCCCTTACTCGTCTTTCCGCTAACGAATGGTTGATGACCTCCGGTAGCGACAATCTTCTTTACCTGGGAAACCGAAAGGTTGGAAAACCGTTCTTCAGAAAGCCTTCCCCGGGGTTCCGTTTATCAGCCATCTTCGGCCCCGACGCCGGCAGCAGCCATTTGGGCATTGCCCTGTACCGTAATTCCCATCAGCATATTGACTTGTATTTTTCCAATCCGAAAGACGCCAACGAGTTTTTCACCGATGATGAAGCGCCCACCCGGTTGGGCCGCTATGGTAAAAATGCTATGATAGAGCGCGGCTTGTTGGGGATCAGCCGTTCTCAAGACGCGGATACCTATGACAACGGGGCCTTTTTTGCCGACGCCGACAACGATGGGGACATGGACGCTCTCTTCGCCGCCCTGCAGGGCCAATCCCGCCTCTATGAAAACCTCGGCAAGGACCGTTTCCGTGATATTACCGGCGAACACCGCCTGGAACTGGAAGGGCGGATTTCCAACCTGTGCTGGCTGGATCTGGATGATGACGGGCTGTTGGATTTCATTGTGGGCGACGAATTGGGCCCGCTGCGGGTATTTCGCAACCGGAATTTTCTGCGGTTTGAGGAGGCCCCTGCCCGGGCGGGACTGCCGTCCCTGCCCGAGGGCGCCCTTCCGGCCATCGCCGATACCGAGGGAGACGGCGATTTCGATCTGTTGATTTATACTCTACATCATCCATTGATTTACCTGGAGAACCGCGGCATCTCCCCGGAAACCGGTTTGCCAACCTGGGCGGACCGCAGCGCCTCTTCCCCGGAGCTGACCACCCGCTTCGATTTTTTTACCCAGAGCATTGCTTTGGGCGATTATGATAACGACGGGGACGTGGATCTCTTCCTGGCCAACCGGATCTCTCCCTGCAAATTGTTCGAGAACGATGGAAAGGGCAATTTCCGCGATGTCAGCGCCGTCAAAGGGTTCAATCAATCGCTGTTAGCTTACGGCGGCAACTGGGGCGACCTGGACCAGGATGGCTACCAGGATTTGTTTTTGGCCACCCTCGGGGTGGAGTATGTCTATTGGAACCGCGCCGGGCAGTATTTTGAACGGGATTCGTTTTATCTGGGTGAAAACGACTTCAGTTATACCACCGGCTCAGCACTGGCGGATGTGGATGAAGACGGGGATCTGGACATTATCGTCGCTAACGGAGAGATTTCTTACAGCCGGGTGTGGAGAAACTATCTGAATCAACCCAATTTTCTGATGATCCGCCCGGAAGGAAAGCGCAGCAACGCCCCGGGGATCGGCACGCAGGTGTGGGTTTACGAAAGCGGGCATGGCGGCGATCCCGCGTTCCTGCGCGGATACCGGCAGACCACCACCCAGGCCGGTTACGCCAGTTCCGGCCTGCCGGAAGCGCACTTCGGCCTGCCGCCGGGGAACTCTCCCGGAACAGCCGAACGCTACGACGTGGTGGTGCAATTCCCTTCCGGAGAACGGCGGGAGTTAGCCGGGGTAACGCCGGGGCAGGTTCTAACCGTGCCCGAAACGGAAAAAACGGGCCAACAAGTGCAGGCCGCGGCGAATTTCCTGTTATCCTTTATTTACCGGCAACAGCGGCGGGATCTGCTCATCCGGGCGCTGCTGTTTCTCGCCATCGCCGGCGGTTTCTGGGCTTTGCAGCGGTATCGCTATTTCTGGCCGCCTTCCCTGGCGGCGCTGTTTTTACTCACCTTGTTAGCGCTTTATGGGCTGGCGTCTTTTTGGGCAGGCTGGGGAATCGACTTCGTCTCCCTGGGAATACCCGTTTATGCGCTGCTGATCGGCGGCGGCGGGCTGGTTTTATTGTTTCAACGCATCAGCCGGATTCGCTACCGGGAGGCGGGGCAGAGTTTCGAGTTGTTCGACCTGCTGCGCCAGTTCCGCCACAGCCAGGTGGGGATGAACCGGATCGATCACCTGATCTTTTTTTGCAACAACCTTGTGCCGGAGGGAGGGACGCCCACCGGCCCCGGAGGGATGGATACCCGCGCGCCGGATCGCTCCGCTTTGTGGAAAGATTTCCTGCAAGAACTCGCTTACTTTAAGGAGCATGCTCTGCCGGTGTTGAGAGATATCTATCTGCAAAGCTGGCATTTGCAGGCGTCTTCTTTACCGGCGCTTAAAATTCGCCGCCGTTTTAACCGTCTTCAGCAGCAAATCCAAAAATTGCTCAGCGGGAAAACCAGCGGCGCGATCCCGAAAAAATGGATACCCGGCACGCTCGAAGCGTTGCAGCGCGAGCTTTCGGAGATCAAACGGGAATTAAGGGAAATTCAGGCCGGCGTCGATGCCTTGCACACCAACGACCTGTTCCAGATGGTAAGCGAGGCGGCGGCCCGCTTCCCTCGCTTCAGCGAAGTCAAGATTTCCCGGGAACCCGCCCGGCTCACCCTGCCGGTGGTTATCCGCAAGGAAGATTTCAGCCAGGCGCTCTCCAACCTGCTGCAAAATTCCCTGGAAGCGATGCAGGATTTGCCGGAAAAGAAAATCCACCTGACCATTCATGAGCCGAAGGATGGAAAAACGCTCCTGACGTTGCGGGATTTTGGCAACGGAATTGCGCCGGAGCACGCCGGGCGCATTTTCGATGAGACTTATTCTACCAAAGCTTCCAGCGGGTTGGGCCTGTACCACGCCCGCAAATTGCTGCGGCGCTATGGCGGCGAGGTGGAAGTAGGCGAATCGAAGGAGGGAGCAGGCGCGCAGTTTCACATCACCCTCCGCAGCGCGGATCAGGGGGGAAAATGGAACACGGATGCGACGGATGTCACGGATAATTTCAACCAAATTCAGGCAAAAAATCTGTGAACATCCGTTTAATCCGTGTCATCCGTGTGCTATATATCATAAGCCAGGGGGCTAATACATGTCTAAGCATAAAATCGTAATGATCGATGACGATCCCAAATTCCTGGAGCACTACCGGATGTTGCTGCAAGATCGCTACGAGGTTTCCGGCGCGCTCGATATGGCCTCCGGTTTGAAGCTGATCGAAGACCTGCAGCCGCGTTTTTTATTGCTCGACGTCGCCATGCAGCGCGAGCGCGAGGGGTTAGAAGCGCTGCTGCAACTGCGCCAGCAATTCCCGGCGTTGCTGATCGTGATGGTAACCAATACAGATTCGCACTCGGTTTACAAAGAAGCCCTGGCCAACGGGGCGCACGAGTATTTCATCAAATCGGAAAAACTGCACACCCTGCGCCTGATATTAGAAAACCTGTTAGCAGAAGCCGGGGAAGGCGAGGACGAAGAACGATTCTCTTTTGCCGGAACGGAGGCGGTGGTGAGGTCGCCGCGGATGCAGCAAATCTTTGCCCTCTCGCGGAAGATCGCCGCCAGCGAGTGTTCGGTGTTGATCAGCGGGGAAACCGGGGTGGGAAAAGAGGTGGTGGCGCGTTACATTCATGAGCACAGCCGCAGAAAGGATCAGCCGTTTGTGGCGGTAAACTGCGCCGCCATCCCGGAAAATTTGTTTGAAAATGAGATGTTCGGCCATGAACGCGGGGCTTACACCGATGCCAGGGAAACCCGTATCGGCAAATTGGAAAGCGCCCGGGGAGGGGTGCTGTTTCTCGACGAAGTGGCGGAAATTTCCCCGCCCAAACAGGCGGTGCTGCTGCGCGTTTTAGAAGACCATACCATCGAGCGGTTAGGGGGCACGCGCACCATTCCCCTGGATATCCGGGTCATTTCCGCCACGAATGCGGATTTGAAGGAGCGGATGGAGAAAAAACTGTTCCGGGAAGACCTGTTTTACCGCCTCACCGAGGAGGAGATCGCCGTTCCGCCGCTGCGGGAGCGGGAGGCGGATATTCTGCCGCTTTGTTACCACTTTTTGCGCCGGGCGCAGGAGCGGGAAAACTGCGGCAAGAAAATCTTTGCTCAACAAACCTTGCTGGTGTTGAAGAACTACCGCTGGCCGGGAAACGTGCGGCAGCTACGCCATATCGTCAACCGCGGGGTAGTTCACAGTTTCGGGCGGGCGGAGATTCGCCCGCCCGACCTCAGCCTGCCGCTGGATCGCGCTGCTCCCCCGGTTCAACCCTACGAAGCCGCCAAAGAAAAGGCGCTGCGCCGTTTCCAGCGCGAATATTTGAAGCCGGCTATCGTACGGCATGACGGCAACCTCTCCGCGGTCGCCGCGGAAGCGGGAATCAGCCGCCAGGGGTTGCAGAAGATGTTAAAGGAGTTAAGCCTGGATGTGGGTGAATAAAAAAAAGAGAGTGCGCAAGTGTTTGAGTGCGATAGAAACCGTAAGGCCGGTGTTTAGTTAAACAGGATCGAAATCTCACTCGAGCGAGCAATTCGCTCATCGCTGGTTATCAAAGTAAAGCCATGAACCAGCGCGGTGGCGGCATAAATCGGTCCGCCGGGTCTTGATGCGGCAGTTGCATCGCCCTGCTTTTGAGCGCAACTTCGATGGTCAAGGGCGCTTCATGGATCGGTAATTGGGTTACGGCTCTCCGAATCCACTCTTCTGCCGGTATATTTAAGACCAGTCGTCGTTTTTCAATTAAAATCAGTGCTTCCCAGACCGATATTGAGGAGAGCCAAATTTCGTTATTGCTGTTCTCTATCTCGGAAATAACTTTACCGGAAAATTTCTCCGGGTTCATTAATCCCCAAATCCAGATATGGGTGTCCAAAAGAAATTTCAATTTCTGAAAATCTCCCACGTTGTCTCCTCCAATACCGGCTTGACAATGTCACCAACAATAACGCCGGTAGAGGACATACTTCCCAACCACGATGTTTTTTCAATGCATCCGGAAACGGCCATTATTTTGGCAATTGTTTTTCCTCGCCGGGTAATTAAGATCGGTTGCCTGGTCTTCTCGACTCTTTCAAGAATGGTTAAATATCTCTTTTTGAATTCGGAGATATTGACTACTTCCATAGCTTGCTCCCCTGGTGGATATTTTTTTGTTTTAAAGCTATCTCATTATAAACAAACCGATAGAAAATCACAGTGAATTTGTTCTCAGGCGTAAACAATCTTTCCCCTCGCTCTTTTTCTGAGCGCGTAATTTGCCGGTTCTTTTGAATGCCAACCGCAGTTGGCGCTCCCCCCAACCTCATTATTCTCAACGAATAACCTTCCCCAAACGCCTCATCAAGCCCTTATAAGGCGGGCTTTCTGCCAACTGGAGTTGACAAAGAGCCGAATCCGCTTTTCGGCTATTTCACGCTTAGCCGTTTAAGAACAGGAAGTTACGGCAAGCCGGGAAAATCGGCACTGTTATTGAAGCAAGAACTTGCGGGCAGACAACAATAGACTTGAGGGGGGCTATGCGAGGAGAGCCGGTGAACCGGTGCGCGGGCGTTGTGATGCAACCAGGGGGTTGGTTCTTATCCGTAAACGATTCGGAAGGCCAGGCATCCGACGCCCGCGCGCTAGGCGCCGGGAAGCGCGAATGTGCAAAAGCCACCCGTTGTAGCGGGGGACGGGATCATGGAATACTTGAAGTTGCTGATTCGCATCAATAACGTCGTGGGATATATATTGATCGCCACCATTGTGCTCTGCCCGATCGGGTTTATCCAGGTGCTGTTGGGGCATTTGCTGCTGTTAGAGATAGAAGAGCGGGAAGTGCGGGAGGGCCATTCGGCAAAGGGGTAAAGAATTGTTATTTTCCGGCCCCGAAGGGGCTCCTTCGGAGCGGCGTCATTTATAGTCATTCGTAGTCATTAGTGGTCATTAGTGGTCATTGAGGGGGGAAGGAGGGGTGGTTTGGGCGTTTCAGTCGAAAAATTTTATTTTTTGTCAATATTTTGGCGGGAGTGGGGAATATATATAATAATGGAAAAGAATTGTGGAGAGGAGAAAGGTTGACAACGTTGTTAAGGTAAAAATTCTCGTTTTGAGAAGATAAATTTGGTGGGAAGGCAGGCCTTTAGGAGAGAGCCGCCAGGGGTTGGGAGGCGGGGTATTAAAGCGGTTTTGCAGTTCTCCAATTTCTACGAAGTTATCACATCAAAGGAAGTCACTATGTCAATGATTGTAAAGATTCAATGGGAAAACGGCAAGCCGTGCAGTGGCACGAGAGTTCTTGTATGGATCGAGGGACAAGGGAATAAAGAGGTTTATTCTGATCAGAACGGCGAAGCCTATTTCGATTATGGCCCTGGTAGCGGCACTATTTATTGCGACGGCCAGGAAGTTGTGAGGGAACGCTCGCTTTCTCGACGCGAGTTAATTACCTGCGAGTCCTCCGGATTATTCAGCTATTCTTACTATTGATGAAGTGAGGAATGATCCGAATTCCATTTTCTGAACCTATCAGCGCAACCCACTAAAACAACTGGAGGATCCACAAATGGCATATGAATACAAAATGCTTCAAATCCCTCCCGACGTTACGGTGAAAATGAAAGAGAAACGTGGAAATGAAGCGGCAGCTTATCTGGAATCGATTGCAAATAGCCAGACAGCAGAAGGCTGGGAATTCTATCGGGTGGATGAGATTGGCGTTTTAGCAACCCCGGGCTGCCTGGGGTCATTATTTGGCAGAAAAGCGGAATATGTGATGTATTATGTGGTGACTTTTCGGAAGAATAAATAATTCATAAATCTTATCAAAGTATATAGGAGGCTCTAATGGCAACCTGTCCCGGCTGTAACGGAAACGGCAAGTGCAGCCGCTGCCACGGATCGGGCAAAGTGGGCAGCATTTTAGGCAGCAGCAAGTGCCCCAAGTGCGGCGGCAGCGGGAACTGTACGGTGTGCAAAGGCACGGGAAAGAAGTAGGTTCGCTTTGCTTGATCCCGAAATAGACCGAGAAAGACCTCAAAGGTCTTTAAGACCTTTGAGGTCTTTCTTGTTTACGCCAAAAATTTCCGGGAATAAGAGCAAGATGGTTTGAAACGGAAAGAAGGAAAAAATCTTTCGAGGCGCCGGGCGGATTCGAACCGCCGAATGAAGGTTTTGCAGACCTTTCCCTTAGCCACTTGGGTACGGCGCCAGTCTCAATGCAAATTATAAATTTTCACTTTGCATTTTTCATTTTTTACTGTGGAGCCGAGGGGAGTCGAACCCCTGACCTCTTGAATGCCATTCAAGCGCTCTCCCAACTGAGCTACGGCCCCTTCTGAATTGGCAATTGCCAATTGATAATTGCCAATTGGCAATTTATAGGTGTCCGAACGTTTCTTACTTGCGGCGCACAATATAATATCACTCATCAGAGATGTCAATCTCTAATATTTTGTCGCGTTGCCTCCGCATTGCCTCAAATTGCTTCTTTGGCTCTCCCGGGAAGATCGACCGCAAATTCAAAAGCCCTTTCATCCGTGGTATTACCGTTGTCAACCGCCACGTTTTTGATGACGTTGGCGAAAACTTTTACCAGTTCCGGATCGAACTGCACCCCGGCGTTGCGCTGAATCTCCTCCAGGGCGTGGGCTTTGTCGGTTCCTTTGCGATATACCCGGTTGGAGACCAGCGCCTCGAAGGTATCGATAATCGACAAAATTCGCGCGAAAAAAGGAATCGCTTCCCCGCGCAGCCCGTCCGGGTAGCCGCTGCCGTCGTAGCGTTCGTGATGGTGGCGCACCGCGGAGGCGACTTCGGAAAGCTCTTCGATTTCACCTAAAATCTGGCTGCCCACCACCGGGTGGTCTTTGGCGATGTCGAATTCATAATCCTGCAGGCTGGCGGTTTTATTCAATATGCTGTCCGGTATCCCGATCTTTCCGATGTCGTGCATCAACGCGGCTAATTGCAGGGTGTATTGTTCTTCCGGGCTTAGTTTCAACTCCCGCGCCATGAGCATGGCCAGCGCCGCCACCCGCTGGGAATGGCCGCAGGTGTAAGCGTCTTTGGCGTCTAAGGCGCGCATGAGCGCTTTGAGGGCTTTGAGCAGAATTTCCGCCTTGTTCTCTTGCACCCGCTGCGATTCCAACCGCTTCCGTTCTAAGTTTTTATCCACTACCAGGGGAAGCTCCTGCAAGTTGATCGGCTTGATCAGGTAATCGATGATCCCCAATTTCAGGGCATGGCGGATCAGGTTCAAATCATGGGTGTTGGTGATCAGGATGATCGGAATATCCAGGTACATCTTCATCAGCTTTTCCGCCAGTTGAATTCCGTTCACGCTGGGCATGTTGATGTCGCTGATGATAATATCCAGTTTTTTCTGCCGCACAATGTCCATACCCCCCGTGGCGGAATACGCCAAATAAGCGTTGTAGCCGAATTCTCCCAGTGCATCCTGCAGCATTTCTCCGTATCGAATATCCTCTTCAATGATCAGAACCGTCTTCGGTTTTTCCATGCCATCATCCTTTCCGATTAGGTAAATGCCGGTATGCCGGTGATGTCTCCCCCGACGATCAGGGTATGAATGTCGTGTGTGCCCTCGTAGGTTTTCACGGTTTCCAGGTTGCACATGTGCCGCATGCTTTGATATTCCGCGGTGATCCCGTTGGCGCCTAAAACGTCGCGCGCCAGCCGGGCGATTTCCAACGCGTGGAACACGTTATTGCGCTTGGCCATCGACACCTGGGTGAATTTATAGCGATTTTGATCTTTCAGCCGCCCCAATTGCAGCGCCAATAGCTGCATTTTGGTGATCTCGGTGATCATGTACACCAACTTTTGCTGCACCAGTTGAAAAGAAGCGATCGGTTTGTCGAATTGAATGCGGGTTTTGGCGTAATTCAGGGCCTCGTCGTAGCAGGCCATGGCCGCGCCGATGACCCCCCAGGCAATGCCGTAACGCGCCTGGGTGAGGCAGGAAAGCGGGGATGCCAGCCCGTGGGATTCGGGCAGAAGATTTTCCGCGGGGATGCGGCAGTCCTGGAAGATCAGCTCCGAGGTGATCGAGGCGCGCAGGGAGTGCTTTTTCATCATTTCCGGGGCGGAGAAGCCGGGAGTGCCCTTTTCGACCAGGAAACCGCGCACGGTTCCGTCTAATTTCGCCCACACTACCGCCACGTCGGCGATGGTGCCGTTGGTGATCCACATTTTAGCGCCATTGAGGATATACCAATTCCCGTCCTTCACTGCTTTGGTCTTCATGCCCCCGGGATCGGAGCCGTGATCCGGCTCGGTGAGGCCGAAGCAGCCGATGGCCTCTCCCCTGGCTAATTGGGGCAGCCAGCGCTGGCGCTGTTTTTCGTTTCCGAAGGCGAAGATGGGATACATCACCAGCGAACCCTGCACCGAGGCGCAACTGCGCACCCCGCTGTCGCCCCGCTCCAGCTCCTGCATCATAATCCCGTAGGCCACGTTATTGACCCCGGCGCAGCCGTATTTTTCCGGCAAATTGGGGCCGAACAGCCCCAATTCCGCCATTTGGGAAATCAGATCCCGGGGGAATTGGGCTTTCTGGTAATGGTCTTCGATAATAGGGAGAACCGCGCCATCGACCCACTCGCGCACCGCGGAGCGGATCATCCTCTCGTCTTCGGTTAACAAATCATCTATTTGAAAATAATCCGGAGATTCAAATCTCTTCATAATACCTCTTACGATTGTCCATGCCTTCGTTCAACTATCCAATCGAATATAAAACCGCTTTGAAAAACCCCCTTCGCAACGTTTCACCGTTTGCTCGATATTCAGAGGGTCGCAATTTATTCACGCCCCCCGGCTTTGGCAAGACAAATAAAATCGCTTTTAACATGCCGGAAGCCTGAGGAGGTTTTCCGCCTACAGGCGCTTTTCCGCAGGCGCGTTAATTCATAAGCGGGTCAAATAGCGAAGGGGCATAGAATAGGCAACCGGGGACAATACTATTGTGCGCGATGTTGCACAAAGCTGTTATCGGAAACAGAATTTTTTCGGCGGGAGGCGAGTTCTTGATGGGAATTCCGAGGTATGGAGATTTCCTGAAAAAGCGGAACTACTCCAGGGGTCATGGGTCGTTGATCAATAGGTATGTCTTCGTTTATCCCACAGGGGTTGTAACAGGCATTGGCATATTCAGCCACCATACGGCTGCGCCGGGTACGTCGTGTTTGTGTTCAAGTGTTCAGGTTACCCGCACACTTGAACACAAACCTTGATCCTCACAGGGAGTATATAGTGCGATTCCGGGTGCTAATAGCGATAGTTACGAATCCTACTCCTTAAACAGAGCTTGAATCGTACCCAGGGACTCCAGCAGTTGGGCGTAGGTGATGATCAAATCATATTCCGCGGCCACCAGGATGCGCTCCGCGTCGGTCAGGTTCACCTGCGATTCGCGAACATCTAAGGAAGTGCCCGATCCTAAGCGGTAGCGCTCCGTGGCCAGGCGGTATTCTTCCTGCGCCGCTTTTAAATTTTCTTTGTTGATTTCTACAATCTCTTCGAGATTCTTGTAGGCGTTATAGTTGTTGGTGATAGCGGATTTAAGATTGCGCTTGTAATTTTCCAGGGCGAGTTGGGCGTTTTTATGGGCGATTTTGGCATTCTGCACCCGCACCTGGTCGGCAAACCCGTTGAAGAGGTTCCACCTTCCGCTCAACCCCAGGGAGATGTTCCAGTTTTTCCCAACGTCGGTATAAATCTGGTCGAATTGGCTGTTGTTGCGTTGATAGGAAAAAAAGGCCCCCAGGGTCGGCCAGAAACTACTCTTTGCCAGACCTGCTGACAATTCGTTGGAGCGCGCATCCATTTCCAGGCGGCGAATCTCCGGCTGGTTTTCATTCGCGGTTTGGGTCAATTCATCCAAAGTAGGCACGGTATATTCATACGCAAATTCCCTGCGGATACTAATGGGGGTATGGGGGTCCCGCCCCATAGCGATATTGAGGGTCTGGCGGGCTTGCTGAACGGTATTCCGTTGTTGAATCAGGGCAATGCGGTCATTACCCAGGTTCACCTGGGCGCGAAAAACATCCACCTTGGCCACCGACCCGATCTCGAACATCTTCTGGCTTTTATCCAGGTTGTCCTGGCTCCGTTGAACCGCCAGATCATAGACTTCATACAGTTTTTCATGTTTCAGCAGGTCGAAAAACTCCTGCGATACCAGCCTGATCACCTCGTTGATTTGGCTCTCGTAAGAATAATCCGCCGCGGCGCGATCCGCCTTGCTTTGCTTGATGGCGTTCCACCAGTTTCCCCCATCAAATATATTCTGGTTGACGTTCAGGCTAACCGAGTAAAAATCCCTGGTGTATCCCGGGGTCGATGCCTCCCGGTTAACGAAGATAGTGTCGCCGGTAACCGGATCCTGGGTTTGGACTTCGGTAATGGAGGTAGCATCCCCGGTCCGGCTGCGGCCGCCTTGATAATTAATGCCTACCGTTGGTAATATGCCGCTATAGGAAGCGCGCACATTGTTACCCGCGCTCCGGGCAAGATTTGCATAAGTTTGAACGTCCGTATTACTCTCCAACGCGATGCGAACGCAATCCCGCAGGGTCAACGCCGGCCCCGCTTCCTGGCTCCATGCCGGCAAGGCCAGGAGAGAGAACAATAGTAGAGTCATGCACCATTTCAATTTCATGGATTCCTCCAATTTTTAAATAGTCCGATGTTTCCAAACATGAAATACTTTCCAGCAATTTTGACAACGAAAAGCAAAAAAAATTCCCTTTGTCGCCCGGGGCGCTTTTGCGCCTGCCCGGCGACTTTAAAGATTAGTGAACGATTCGAAAATGAGCTATCGTTCCGCAAAAAATCCCGCTAAAAACAAGTTGAGGGAATCTTGACCAGCAGATTTTCAGCTTTCCCCGCAGGTTTCGAGGCCCCGCGCCGGGCAAGCGCTGGCGTGGCGCAGGGGTGGCTCGAGTTTCACATCGCTCAGGATCTCTTGAAAAAGTTGAGGAGCCGCCGGAAGAAACCCATTCCGCCTTGCGCCTTCCCGGCGGGTTTTTCGGCAATTTTCTCTAAAATGTCCTCAAGCTCGTTCGCCTGGTTTGCCGGGCCTTCGGGCTTTTTGAGGACCGCCGCGGCCTCTGTTTTGGCGGGAGGGGCATCTTTGCGCGTTTCGGAAGTTTCGGAAATCTGCTCCAAAATGCCTTTCAATTCCTCCTGGTCTGCACTCGTCTTTGAAGTTTTGGCCTCTTTCTCCTGGTTTTGCGTCCGGTCCTTTCGCTTATCCGCCACCAGACTCCTCCTTTTCTTGTGTTGACAATTGACGTTGATTCATTTTAATTGTTTCAGCCTAATTGGGTTCAGGGATTCGAGTGTTTTAGTGTGCAGTTGCCCGCTATGGAAACACTAAAACACTTGAGCACTACTCTTTCTCTTCGATAAAATCATCCTTGATCTTCATAAAATAATCATAACAGGCCTGGTAGTCGTTGGGAATTTTACCGTCTAAGATGGCATCGACAATCGCCTGTTTGATTTTTCCCACCCGGGGGCCGGGGGAAATATTCATCAGCTTCATAATATCGTCCCCGCTGAAAGCCGGCTTGAAGCGGCGAAGATTGTCTTTTTCTTCCACTTCGCGGATGCGGGTTTCCACCCGGTCGAAATTGTCCAGGAACTGCTGCACTTTGCGGGGATTTTTGGAGGTGATGTCCGCCCGGCACATCAGCATCAGGTCGTCGATGTCCTCCCCGGCTTCCACCATCATGCGCCGGATGGCGCTGTCGGTCACTTCCTGGTCCACTAATTGGGTGGGGCGCATGTGCAGGCGCACCAGCTTCTGCACGTATTTGATGGTATGCAGGGGCAGGCGCAGGCGCCTCCCGATTCGCTCCACCATGTGGGCGCCCAACTCCTCGTGCCCGTGAAAGGTCCACCCGCTTCCCTCCACAAATCGCTTGGTTTGCGGCTTGGCGATGTCGTGCAGCAACGCGACCAGTCGCAAATCGAAATTGTCGGTTTTCTCGCTGATGTTGTCCACCACCTGGAGGGTGTGGTCGAAAACGTCCTTGTGGTGATAATCCTGGCGCTGCTCCACCCCGGCCAGCTCCACCAGCTCCGGGAAAATAATCTCCGCCACCCCGGTCTGCTTCAGCAGGTTCAACCCGGTGGAAGGGCGCGCCGCCAGCATCATTTTGCGGAACTCCTCGGTGATGCGCTCCTGGGAGATGATTTTCAGCCGCTCCCGGGTCTCGAAAATCGCCTGAAAGGTTTTTTCTTCGATGCTGAACTGCAAGACCGGGGCAAAACGGATGGCGCGCAGGATTCGCAGGGGATCGTCGCTGAAGGTGAGGGCCGGGTCCAGGGGAGTGCGAATGATTTTCCGCTCGACGTCCCCAACGCCGTCAAAGATATCGATCAGCTCCCCCAGCCGATCCGGGTCGAGGCGCAGGGCTAAGCAGTTGATGGTGAAATCGCGGCGGGAGAGGTCGGAGCGCAAATCCGCCTGGCGCACCTCCGGCTTGCGGGAATCTTTCCGGTAATGCTCCGCCCGGGCGGTTACGAATTCTAACTTCCAGTTCCGGTAGGCGACCATGGCGGTACCGAAGCGGTCGTAAGTGACCACCTTGCCGCTGCGGAACTGCTTGCGAAAGAAGCGCGCGAACGCCACTGCGTCGCCGAGGACCACGAAGTCGATGTCGGTTCCCTCTTTGCCCAGGTAGAGGTCGCGCACGAACCCGCCCACGGCGTACACCTCCGCGCCGAAGGCTTGCGCCGCTTCAAAAACCTGCCGGAGTATTTGCCTGCCCGATTTTATTTCCAAACGGATCATCAATATTCATTCCTCGCCCGCCCCCAGGCCGGCCATTTCAAAATCAGCCAAATTTAAGGCAAGTTTGCCGGAAAACAAGGCGGATTCCAGAATAACCGCCGCTTCGCGTTTAACGTTCCTGTTGTAAAACCGCCCGGCCCTGCTTAAGTTATACCCTGCCAACTGTTACCGGGCGGTTTCCGAACGGATCAACCTCGAAGTTTTGAGCGAGCTCCCATGAATTGGATCAAATTCATCCCTCCCCAGGACCTCTTGCAGCAAATCCGGGGCATCGACCAGGGGCTGCGGCAGAATAAGCGCCTCGGGAAGATCGGCTGGATCGGCTTCCTCATCTCCTTAGCGCCGATTCTTGTAGAGATCTCCCGCTGGTGGGGCGAGTTGGATTGGGAAACCATCCGCAATTTCCCCTGGGCCAACCTGCTCGACCCGGCCTGGTGGCAGCAGCTTTCCGCCGGCCAACTGCTGCTGATTCCGGTAATCTCCGGGGCCGTTTTCGGGGCGCTGCTGGTCTGGAAACGCTTCTGGCTGAAGGAGTCCAACCAGCCCTTCCGCTACACCTTCTCCCTGGAAACCTTCCAGCCGGTAGCCGGGGAGAGTGCGGAGGCGGACCCCAACCTGGCGCTGCTCTCGCATCATTTGTGCGAGAAGATCAACGAGCGCATCGGGCGGCTGCTGCTGTTGGACGATCAATTTCTGGAAGGGGAGAACAAGGAGACCTACCAGTCGCACATTCACATCCGCGGGCACTATACCCGGCGCAAAGACCGCCACGGCCAGTGGATGTTGGAGATCATGCCCCGGGTGCGCATCGGGCCTCCCGGCAGCCCGGAAACCCTGGCCTACCCCATCCGCTACCCCCTGGAAACCGAAGCCGGCGGTGCGCCCGGCCAGCCGCCCGCGGTTCCCCTCAACAGCGACGCCGAGAAATACGAGCAAATCCTGGAGCGGCTCTACTTTACGGTGGCCACGGAAATCTACAAGCAAATCCAACTAAACGTACAGCAGAAGATCGAGCTGCTCCCCTCGGACTATTTCCGCGCCGTGGCGCTGTTCTACGAGGCGGAGGACTACGCCCGTTCCAACACCTTAGAAGCGTACGACGAAGCCCGCAAGCTCTACCAGCAGGCCATCGAGAATTTCGATTCCGCCTTGCAGCCGCTCTCTTCCACCCGGGGCAAAAAACTGTTTCAGCAGGGGCTGCGAATGCTGCTGCGCCTGCGCCGCTGGCTCCGCCGGCTGGCCGCGTTTCTGTTCCCGCGCTTAGGGGTGCGGGAGGTCTTGCTGGCGCGGGCGGAATTAGGCTACGCCCGGATGCTGTTGTATCGCCGGATTCTGGCCGGCATCCTGGGGCAGAAGCTCTACCCGGTTTTCGAAACCCGCCCCATCGCGGAGCGGGCGGTGGAGCGCCTGGAAAATCTGCCCGATGACGTTCCCGGTCGAAAAGAGTATCTCTTCGAAGCCTGCGTAACCACCGCGCTGGCCTGGATGTACCTCGGCTCCGTGCCGGACGCCTGGGACTGGCTGAAGAAAGCGGAGATGCTGGACCCCAACCGCGCCGGCGACAACGCCCACTATAATTTCGTGTACGCCGAGGTGGAAGCGCACCTGCGCACGGAGATGCAAATCTTCCAGCGGGTGGTGGAGCTGGAGCCGCGCTTCGAGGTAGCGCAGTTTTCCCTGGCGATCAAAGCGGAAAAATTGTGGCGCTCCCGCCCTACGCTGGAGCGCAACGTCGCCGAGTCGGTGCTGAAAAAATATGAAGAGGTGTTGAAGCTCAATCCCGGCAACGTGGGGGCCTGGGCCAACCGCGGCTATATCCGCTGGCTGTTGGGCGGCCCGGAAGACCTGCGGGAAGCGCGGGAAAATTTCCTGAGCGGGCGGGAATACAAAGAGATCAAGCGGGAGACTTTCGTGGCGGAGCTGGACCACGGCCTGGCGCGCATTGCCGCGGAGCAGGGGGATTTCGTCGGCGCTTACGAGCATTACACCGCCGCGGCCTCCGCCATCGTCACCCAGGCGATCACCAATTACGTGGACTATTTTTTCGACCTCATCGGGGAGGCGCTCTTCCGGCGCTATCAACGCTATTTGGATACCGCGCTGCGGCGCTGGAGCGCCTGGGAAGCGTTCGACGAGCCGCAGCGGGATTTTGCGGAGCTAACTGCGGCCTTGTCGAAGACTCCTCTGGAACGGGCGGGGAACGCGAACCGCTCCGCAGGAGTTTCCACCAAATCCGCCGCCGAACAATTGGGGCGGCTGTTAAGCGCGCTGGCGGGGGAGACCGGCGCGGCGGAAGAAGCTTCCCTGGGGGAATGGATTTCCACACAGGCCGCCCAACATCCCTTATGGTGGAAGACTTCCGCGCGATGGAAAGAGGGGGGAGCAGTTTCCGCGGGCGATTTTTTCCGCCGCTTAGGAGAAATCCTGGCCGACGATCCGCCGGCCGCGGAGGTGCAAGCGGTGTGCGGGCTGATCGGCGATCCCTTTTTAGCCGGATTCATCAACGAGCAGTTGAAGAACAAGGCCAACCCGCGGGTGCGCAATTCCATCCTGGCCTTCGTTTACAACGATTTCGGGGACGCCTGCTTCCATTACTACCGCCGCGACGGAGACGAGCGCATGTTCGAGCAGGCCCGGGCCGCTTACGAGCGGGCGGTGCAATTGAATCCCGCCTTCGTGATCTCCTTTTTCAACCTGCACCAGATCCACAAGTGGAAATGGGATTACGAAGCCGCCAAAACCCACTTGTTGCAAGTGCGGGCGCTGGAACCGCACTGGCCGGACGGCAAATTAGCCCTGGCGGAAGTGAACGCCCGCTTAGCCGAGAAAAAGGAGAACGACGCCGGGGAGCAGCAGCGCCTGGCCGGGGAAAAAGAGCAGGAAATCCAACGCTTGCAGGGGGAAACCGAGAAGCTGCGCCAGGAGGCGCGGCAGCTGCGGGAGAAAATCACCCGGCGACGGGAAAGGCGCCTCCCGGAGCGGGCGGTTTCCACGGCCGGGGAGCCGGAGCCGCAGCAAAGCGTGGACATGCTGCTGAACGTGCGGCCTTCCTCCAACATGCCTTCAGGCCTGCCGGTTTCCGCCAACATTGCCCAGGCGCCCGCGCCGCGCTTCCCCGGGAGCGGATTTTCCAGCCTGCCGGAAGGCGAAACCCCGGAAGAGAAACTGCTCAAGACCCTGGAAGAGCAGATCGAAAGCGGCGATGAAGAGATTCGCCGCGCCCGGGAAGCCCGGGAGCTGCACCGGGCCAGCGCCGGGCAATGCCACCGGGAAAGCGATGGGCTGGCGAGCGAGGCGTTGGAAGTGCTGGAAAGTTTGCTCCCCCATCGTCTCCTGTGGGTTCGCGAAAACGGCCGCCAGCGTTTCAACCTGGCCGGGCTGGCCGCGCAACCGGCCATCCGCTGGGAAAAGGAGCTCAAGGATCTGCACATCCATACTTTGCACTACTTAGGAGTGGTTTTTCGCGCCCAGAAACAGGCCGATGCGATGGGGCTCTTTTCCCAAATCCAGGGGCGCTTCTGGCCCACGGAACTGTTCGAGCTGCGCGACGATTTGAAGAAATCCCTGGAGGACACCCTGCTCAAAGATTCCGCCTACGGAGAATTGAAGAATTCTCCCCTCTATGCCCGGCTGTTGGAGAATCCGCAGTTTTTCGCGTTGCTGCGCGGCAATCGCCGCCGGGAATTGCGCTTTCGCAGCAAAGAGTACCGGGAACTGCTCAAAAATCCCGCCTACCGGGAATTGCTCCGCCATCCCCGCCACCGCGATTTGCTGGATTACCGGCGCTTCAACCGCGCCATCTTCTACTTAGGGGAAAACTGGGCGCTGGAGTATTTCTATCCTCACTGGGCCTTGAATTACGTTCTCTATGACGAGGCCTTTTCCGCGGGGCGGGAAGGCTTCCCGGAATACCGCGGGGTCAGGTTCAAAGAAGCGAAGGATTTTTTGATCGAAGCGGCGCGGGAGCGCAACCGCTCCGGGTATTTTTACTACTGGATCGGGGAAAAACTGAACGGCCTGGGGCTGAAGGAGAACGCCCTGCAAGCCTGGGAATTGTGCAAGCAGACCCCGGACGCGCGGGTGCTTCTGAAATTAGCCGGGAGCCTGAAATCCCTGGAGCGCTGGCCGGAAAGCCTGGAATTATATCGCCGGGCCTTGCAACTCGATGAAAAGTTCGCAGAGCAAAGCCGGGCGGATTACCATCTGCAGTGCGGCAGCCTGCTCTGGATCATGGGGGAGCGCCGGGAGGCGCTGGCGGAGTTCGAAAAGATGGCGCAAGAGCGCGGGGATCCTGCCGCGGGGCCGTTCGGCAGGATCGTGCAAGAAATTCTGCCGCATACCAGCGAGGGGGAAAGTTACTATCTGCTGAAAGACTGGTTGAATAACCGGGAAACCTGCTTCGCCGGGCGCGGGGATCAAACCGCCGCTGCGGACGCCAAAACCGCCCGCCTCACCCTGGTGCGGGAAAAATACCCTCTCATCCGCCGGCATCCCCGTACCGCTCCCAACGCCGCTTCTTCCGCTTCGCTGCTCCCGGTGGTCACCCCCATCGCCATCGAAGTAGAAGCGGGGCTGTTCTCTCCCCCCGCGCCGGCGTATGGGGATGATCACCCGCTCTTCAAAATCCACTACCCCAACGCGCAGCAGCGCATTCAGGAAAAACTTGGTTTGAAAGTGCCGGGATTGCGCGGGCGGCTGAGCAACTCCGGCATGGCCCCCAACAGTTACATTATCATGATCATGGAAGTGCCCATTGTGTTAGGCGCGGTAGAAGCGGGCAAACGCTTTCTACCGCAATACCAGCGCTTTCCCGGGCTGGCGAGCGGGCAGAAAATGGCCGTGCAGCCGGCCTACGATCCCCTCACCGGGGAGATGAGCGGCGCCTGGATTCCCGAACCGCTCCTGGAAAAAACCGGCCTTGCCGCCGCGGATACCTGGGACGGCTTCGAGTACCTGGCTTACCACCTGGAGGCGGTTATTTATGAACATATCGGCGCTTTTTTAGACGCCCAAAAAACCGGGGACATGCTGGCGATCTGGCAGGAAGAAGACGGCCGGGAAGCCGGCCAGCGGCGAGAGCTGATAACGCAGCGCCTACCGCAGCGGGAGGATAAAAACCGCTTCACGGAGATGCTGCACTGGCTGGTGAAGGAAGGCGCGCCGGTCTCCGATCTGGCGCTGTTGTCGGAGCTTTTCCATCGCCACGCTGCCAACCGTGAGGACCTGGTTCCCGCGGTAGAAGCGGCGCGGCTGGCCCTGCGCGATAAATTGCCCGGCAATGAAGCGGGCAACCGTTATTGGGAGCTTTCCGCGGAATTCGAGCAAGAGATAACACAAAACCTTCACCAATCCGGCGGCAGAACCTTTTTAGCCCTGGAACCGCAGCCCACCCAGAACCTGCTCAGCGCGGTTCGGGAAGCGCTGCAAGGGCAGCCGCAGTGGAAAACCGTGATCATCGCCCGCAGCGAAGGAATTCGCTTCTACCTGCACCGGCTCTTAGAGATCGAATTCCCCCGGGTGCGCGTCCTCTCCTTCCCGGAGCTGAAGCCGGAGTGGCGCAAGCGCATCGGGGGGAGGATTGAGTTGAAGCGTGAAGCGTGAAGCGTATTGCGTGTTTCGTTTTCCGTTTTTGTTACGCATTACGTTTTCCGCTTCATGTTTCACACTCGCCATCAAGGGTATGGTTCTAATGGAAAATTCCTCAAAAGGTGACCATTACACGAGAACGGTTCGAATCGCGATTTAAACTCCTTTTTCCCGATTCGGGAACTGTTTACATTGTTACATGCGTATATTTTCAAGAAAAACACTTAGAGAATTCTGGGAAGCCGGCCACGCCGAGGCGAAGACTCCGCTTGAGGCATGGTATCATGAAACCAAAAAAGCCGATTGGGATTCTCCACAAGAGGTAAAGAATCAATATCCCAATGCCAGTATTATCAGCAATGATCGAATAGTTTTCAATATAAAGGGCAACGCTTACAGGCTTGTGTGTGCAATCGACTATAGGCGAAAAGGTGTATTTATCCGTTTCATAGGCACACATGCCGAGTATGACAAAATAGACGCAAAGGAGATCTAATTATGAATATTAAGCCTATCAAGACAGACGCTGATCATACAGAAGCCTTAGGGGAAATCGAGCGTCTTTGGGGGGCTGAAGTTGGCACCCCGGAAGGAGACAAGCTCGATATTTTGATGACCCTTGTGGATGCTTACGAAGAGAAGCGATGGCCGATTGACAAGCCGACACCGATCGAAGCGATTCGTTTTCGTATGGAACAGTTGGGGTTGAAGCAGAAGGACCTGCAACAATTCATAGGCAGCAAAGGCAAAGTTTCGGAAGTATTGAATGGCAAACGGCCGTTGTCACTGCGAATGATTCGCAACCTTGAACGGGGCTTGAATATTCCCGCCTCCATTTTGATTCAACCGCAGGTGAACTGAAGCCGGAGTGGCGCAAGCGCATCGGGGGGGAGGATTGGGGTGAAACGTGAAGCGTGAAACGTATTGCGTATTCCGTTTTTGTTACGCAATACGCATTACGAAGTACGCTTCACGCAAAGTTTAACATAAAAATAACGCACCAGAGATGAACCACTCAGCGCCCCCTAAAATTTCTTTGAAGATCGAGCTTTGCGAGGAGCTGAACGCTCTGCTGGCAAAGGAAACGAATTTTTCCGGTCCGTTTCTCTCCCGCTTAGAGGAGGAGCTGGGCGCGATGGCCGCGGAATTGGGCATCCCCGGGGAGCCGGCGATTACCCTGAAAAGCGGTTCGGCCGGGAAACCCTTGCAAATCCGGCTGCACAACCAACTGCTTCCGTACCCGGAGGAACTGATTCGCCCGTTATGGGAAGCCTTAGGGGTGGGGGAATTGGGCAAATTGCCGCTAACTTTCGGGGCGCAGGCCTGGCTGGGCGCGGTCATCTCCCCTCCCGGAGCGGCGGGAGAACCGACCGCTGTTTTCGCGGTGGAAATCCCGCTGCTGGCGGATTTTTTAGCCGGGTTGGTAACCGAAATCATCCGCTTGCAGCCGGAGAAGCTGCTGGCGAAAACCAACGCGCAGGCTTACCGCGCCCTGGGCCGGCAGTTGCTGCCGGAAACGCTCTGCGCCGCACTGGATAAATTCAGCGCGGAGCGCCTGCTCAACCTCCTGCGCTCGCTCCTGAAGCTGCGGATTTCCATCGCCGAAACGGAAACGGTTTTGAGCCGGCTGTGTGAATCGCTGCAACACCGGGTTTCCGATGAAGAGATCGCCGAATCGCTGATTGCGCATTTGCGCCCGCTCAAAATAGATATTGAAATCCATCCCGATTACCTGCGGCAGATTCTTCCCGCGCCCCCTGAATCCGCCGAAACAACTGCCTCGGAAACGCTCTCGGTGTGGAGCGAGGAGGCCGATTCCCGTTTGCGGGAGACCTTCACCCTCTTTTCCGACGGGATGTTCTACGAGTTAGGGGTGCGCTCGCCGGGGGTGCGCTTCGTGGCCGACAAAACTCTCCCGCCCAAAACCTTTGCCATTCGCATCAACCACCTGCGCTCGCATCCCTGCCCCGGCCTTCACCCGGGGCAAATCCTGGTGAATGAAACCCCCGCGCGCCTGGCGGATTACGGCCTGCCCGGGGCGGCGCTGGCAGTCAACCCCGCCAACCGGCGCGAAAACAGCCTCGCCGATGCTTCCCAGCGCCAGAAATTGGAAGCAGAGGGCCTGACGGTGTGGGACGAAGTGGGTTACATCGTGTTGGCGCTGGCTGCGGAAGTGCGCCGCCATGCCGCGTGTTTGATCGACAAAGAAACCCTGGAATACGACCTGGCCCTGCTCGACCAGGCGTTTCCGGAGATCATCTCCGCGGCGCTGGCGCGCTATTCCCCCGCCCAATTGGCCGGGGTGGTGCGGGATTTGTTGGCGGAGGGGTTGTCGGTGCGGGATTTGCGCAGCATTTTGGAGCGCCTGCTGCACTACCAGGCCGTGGTAACCGATCCTTCCAAATACATCATTTTTGACGATTCCCTGGCGCTGCACCCGGACATCGGAGTTGGGAAAACGCCGGGGCGGGAGCAGTTGGCGCAGTTCGCCCGCTCCGGTCTGCGCCAGTACCTCAGCCACAAATACACCTACGGGCGCTGGCAAAGCACCCTCAACGTCTATCTGCTGGATACGCAGTGGGAAACGCGCCTGGTGGAGCACCTCGCTTTCGAGAACGGCGACCGCGGCAAGAAACCGCTAAGCGACGGGGAGATCGAAAATTTACGCCAGGGGATCCGCTCTGAGCTGGCGCTGCTGCCTCAAACGCCCGGCTACCCCCTCCCGGCCATTTTGACCATCGCCTGCATTCGAAAACGGGTGCGCGATCTCCTGGAGCGGGAGTTTCCGGGCCTGGCGGTGCTCTCTTACGACGAGCTTTCTCCCAGCACCAACATCACCCCCGCGGCGCGGATATATTGGACTGAAGCGTGATGGCAGTGCAAAATAAATTTTGCATTCCTCCGTTTTGCAAAATAAATTTTGCACTCCTCCGTTTTGAAATTAACAAAGTTATTCTTAACCGATCTATAAGGATACCTGGCATGAACATGGCTTTTCAACTGGCGATTCGAGCGCTTATGATCGTTGGTTCGATTCTCCCGGCAACCGCTTTAGGGCAGGATTTCCTCTTCCAGGGCTGGTACTGGGATTACCCCAAAACCGCCCAGGGAGCGGTGTGGGCCGATACCCTGCGCCTGAAAGCGCCGGAACTGGCGCAGGCGGGATTCACCGATATCTGGCTGCCCCCGCTCTCCCGCGCCAGCGGCGGCGCTCTCAGCAACGGCTACGATCCCCAGGATCTGTTCGACTTAGGCGAATTCGGGCAGGGTCCCACCGGCTTCGGGAGCCGGGCGGCGGTGGACGCCCTGGTCGCGGAACTGAACAATCTCGGCCTGGCAGCGGTGGCGGACGTGGTCTATAATCACCGCAACGGCGGCCGGGCCGAAGATAATCCCGCGGTGGCGGGCTGGATTCGCAATATGAGCTTCAGCAAAATCCAGAACGGCGACCAGCCCTATCCCTCGGACCGCTTCCGGCTGGCGCTCCCCATCGGGGGAGCCAGCGGCCGGGGAACTGGAACATACTATTTCAAGATCGCCTCCAAATCGGAGCATCCCAATTTCTTCGATAAACCCTACAAGGTGTACCTACAAACCAACACCGTGGGCTTCCAGGGGCTGCCGCCGGAGGTGGAGAGCGAGCCGAACGGCGGCGGGGGTTGCGGCGAGCCTCCCGACAGCATCCACCTGGGAGTGGACATGCTCGCCAACATCGATGCCCTGGGCTGCCGCATCGATGAATTCGCCCTGGCGTTGGGCGCGGATGACTTCGATCCCGCGGGAGATACCATTTTCATCTACTTGAACAATCGCAACGTGAACGGGTTAGGAGACTATTCCGACCATACCGTGGCGGAGCTGTATTATACCGGCGTCCCCGGAAATATCGAGAGCAGCATCGCCTATCAAACCTACACCGATTTCCAGAACCTTCCCAGCGGCCAGGGAGCCATGAATTACTTGAATTTCAGGCCCAACGGCAATCCTACCCAACTGGCGGGGGACTGGGACGCGATGTATTTCTTCTATGATTACGACCAGAACGTGCAGAGCACCCGCGACGTGCTGTTCGGCTGGAGCCGCTGGCTGTGGGAAGACGCGGGGATACGGGGATTCCGCATGGATGCGGTGAAGCACTTCCCGCCGGATTTTGTGGGCGATTTGCTGGATTTTCTGCACGACCAGAACATCGATCCCGGCCTGGTGGTAGGGGAATTCTTCGACGGGAATCCCTTTTTGCTCAAACAGTGGGTGGACAACGTGCTGGCGAACATGGACGCCGACACCAAAGCGGCGATTTCTCCCCGGATATTCGATTTCTCCCTGCGTTTTGCCCTCAAAGCCGCTTCGGACCAGTTCGGCTACGACGTTCGCAACGTCTTCAACGCCGGCATGGTGGACGCCCAGGGCGCCAGCGGCTTCAACGTGGTCACTTTTGTGAACAACCACGATTTCCGCGATCCCGGCCAGCCGGTGGAGGTGGATCCCATTCTTGCCTACGCCTACATTCTCACCAACAACCAGGCCGGCCTGCCCTGCGTTTTTTACGATGATTATTATCACAAGGGACTGCAATATCGCATCGACCGGTTGATAGAGACGCACAAAAATTATATCTTCGGCGCCACTGCGCGGGATTATCTCAGCCGTTTCGGCACTCCCTACACACAAAATTTTACCTCCGGGTACGATCACACCACCCTGCTCTATCAACTCAGCGGCGCTCCCGGCGGGCGCGACGTGCTGGCGGCGATCAATTACGCCGGGGAGCCGCTCCAGGTGACTCACGGGGTGAACGTCGCTTCCATGAATCTTGCCCCCGGCGATACCCTCACCGACGTGCTGGGCAATTCCGGCGCGTTGTACGCGGTGGTAAACGCCAACGGAGAGGTCGAAATCTCCCTGCCGCCGCGCAGCTATTCGGTGTGGGTGCAGGGGGTGTTGCTGGAACAGTTCGTGGTGAACGTTCAGGAGGGCTGGAATCTCCTGGGCCTGCCGGCGCAGGTGAGCGATCCTTCGGTGGGCGCGCTGTTCCCCACCCACATTCCCGGCACCCTGTTCTGGTTCGACAATACCTACATTCAGCAGACCGCGCTGGATACCGGCAAGGGCTACTGGCTGCGCTTCCCCGCGGCGGCCTCTCCCGCCATTACCGGCCGGGCCCTGGAAAGCTGCGAGATCGCCCTGAACGCCGGTTGGAATTTGATCAGCGGGCCTTCCTGCGACGCGCCGCTGGCCGGGGTGCTGGATCCCGGGAATATCATCGTTCCCAACACCTTGTTCGGCTTCAGCGGGGCGTATTTCTCCGCCGTGGCCCTGGAAACGGGGAAAGGATATTGGATCAAAGCGAGCGCCCCGGGAAGCATCACGATTTCCTGCGCGGCGGGGCAGGGAAAAGTTTCCCCGGGGAATATCTTCGCTTCCCCGGATCTCTCCGGCTTCAGCGTTCTGGAGATTCGCGACGCGAGGGGCGCCGGGCAAACCCTTTTTGTGGAAGTAAATCCGCAAACCGGAAGCGGGCGTTATTCTTTTGAATTGCCCCCGCTTCCCCCCGCAGGAATTTTCGACGCCCGTTTCAGCGACCACACCCGCCTGAGCAGCGCCGGCGAGGCGGAAATCCTGCTGCAAGCGGATAATTATCCCCTCACCCTGCGTTTCCGCCGCGGGGAGGGGAGCGAAGCGGTGAAATACCTCCTAAAAGAGATGGCCGACGGGCAGGCGCTTGCGGAGCATACGCTCAACGATGGGGCGACGGTGCAGATCCGCGATCCCCGGGTCAAGCGGCTAATGCTCAGCAAAGCGGAGCAGCAACTGCCGGAAACCTTCGCGCTGGCGCAGAATTACCCCAATCCCTTTAACCCGGAAACCGCGATCCGCTATCAGCTTCCCGCGCCCGGGGAAGTGGAATTGGCGGTGTACGGCCTGTTGGGGCAAAAAGTCGCCACCCTGGTATCGGAAATCCAGCCGGCCGGGTTCTACCGGGTAACCTGGAACGGCAGGGATGCCCGGGGGCAAAAGGTCGCCAGCGGCGTGTACATTTACCGCATTATCATACACGCGCTCTCCCCCGGCGCACCCGCTTCCGCGGGATCGAATCCGGGGAAACCGGCGTTCGTGCAGGCGCGAAAAATGCTCCTGATGCAATAATTACCTTAGCCGGCCAGAATCTCATAAGGGATAGAAGAGCGGGAAGCAGAGCTTCCCGTTCCTGGCGTCACGGTGCGGAGCATCATGACGCGTATTGTGCTTTCCGACTTGTGACGATGCTCCGCATCGTCACACACCGGGAGAAGCTCTGCTTCCTGGCGAAAAAATTGTCAAAGACCACATGATAAGACGTCCTTAACGAGCGTATCTGTCGGCGGACGGGAACGAATCTGCGGATTGACTGCGGGGGGATTATTTTCTATATTTTCAGCGGGCTATGTTTGAAAAATATGTTCAGCAAAGATGGAAATTCTCGATGATGATAGATAATGTTCTGCAAATCGCCAAAGCGAAGGCGCGGGTATTCCCCTGGGGCACCTCCCGTCCCTACAACGCCTACAAAGATTACCTGAAATCCCGTTTCGGGGGGCGGCTGCAAAAGGTTTCCGTTGACGCCGGTTTTACCTGCCCCAACCGCGACGGCAGCAAGGCCTTCGGGGGATGCACCTATTGCAACAACGCCAGCTTCGTACCTCCCTATTGCAAGCCGGGGATGAGCATCGCGCAGCAGGTGGAGGCGGGGGTGGATTACCTCGGCCGCCGCTACAAGGCCGAGAAATTTGTGGTCTATTTCCAGGCTTACAGCAATACCTATGCGCCTCTGGAATATTTGCAAGGGATTTACGCGCAGGCGCTGGCGCATCCCCGGGTATTGGGACTGGTGATCGGAACCCGCCCGGACTGCGTGGACCCGGCCAAGCTCGCCTACTTTGAGGAGCTGGCTAAAAAATATTACATCAGCCTGGAGTACGGGCTGGAATCGATCCACGACGCCACGTTGGAGCGCATCAACCGCGGGCATGATTTCCGGGAGTGGGCCGAGGCGGTGGAGATGACCGCCGGGCGGGGCATTCACGTGTGCGCCCACGTGATCTTAGGCCTGCCGGGCGAGACCCGGGAGCAGGTGCTGCAAACCGCGCAGGTAATTTCCCGCTACCCCATCGACTCCCTGAAAATCCACCACCTCCACATCGTCAAAAAGACCGTGCTGGCTGCGGAGTACCAGCGCCAGCCCTTCCCGGTGTTCGGCTACAGCGAGTACATATCGCTGGTGATCGAATTCATCCGCCGCCTTCGCCCGGATATTTACCTTCAGCGGCTGGTAGGCGAAACCCATCCTCGAAACCTGATTGCGCCGGTCTGGGGCGTGCGCGCCAGCACGGTGCAGCGCCACATCGAGGAAGAGATGCTGCGGCGCGGGGCGTGGCAGGGGGAAAAGGCAGGAGCAGGGGCAGGGACAGTTGAACCGGGAAGGTTTAATCCCGGCAAATTCACAGGGATGTGAATGTAGTTGTCGGGAGGGCAGCCGGAGTGGAGTGCAAAGCTTCAGCTTTGCACGCTTAAAACGCGAAGGTTAACGCAAACGAGGCATTCCGGCGTGTATTTTGGGGGAGCAATTTAAACCTCAAAGGTTTTTCCCGACAGGGATGGCTGCGCCAAAAAATCTGGTAGTCCTACATCGTTAATGCTGGCATAAAATTCCTGCATTCGCAGGAATGACAGCTAAACTACTGTTGTTCATGTCATTCCGGCTTTAACCCGGAATCCCCTGATTAATCTCCAGCATTACCTTTCTAGTACATCGCGGCAGAGTTAGTCCGCCGCCAGGCTTACTGGTTGCGAAGTTCAACTTCGCAACCCAATTGCCTGCCGAAGTTGAACTTTGGCACGAGGATCGACGGACTTTCTCTGCCGGGGAGTACTAGCACTACCAAAAATCTTTGAGGTCTCATAGGTACTCAATTCCGCAGCCGGCCGCCGGTCTTCTGCGAAGGAGTCTTCGACAGAAAATGCGCCAGGCGTTCCCGCGCCGGCGCTTCTCTGCACAGGCTTACCGCCATTTCCCGCTCCAAATCCAATATGGTTTGCTCGGAAACCGCGGCCAGCGGCCCGGCCTGGTTGCCGCCGGTCAATACGTATGCCAATTTTTTGCCGACCAGGCCATCGTAAGGGCTGATGTTGCCGGCTTTCACGAGGTTATCCAGGCGCGTTTCCAACACCAGCCGCCCTCCTTCCCCGGGCAGAACGAGGTTGCCCGGCGGCTGCGGGGGGCGATAATTTTCCGCCAGCTCCAACACCGCCTGCCGGGCATGGTAGATCAGGTGACCGCGGTTCATCACGATGCGATCCTGCGTTTTCAAATACCCCAGCGCCAGCGCCTCAGCCGCGGAAGCGGAAACCCGGGCGGAGAAAAGGGTCTCGAACGTTTTCTGAACCGGGGGAAAAGGCCCCGGCTGCTCCGCTTCCATTGCTTCGAAGTGGTTGCGCAGCAATCGCAAAACCCCGCCGCAGAGAGGTATCAGCCCGGCTTCTGCCCAGGTAAGCCCGCCGTAGAATTCCGCCGCCGCGACTACCCGGTCCGCCGCCAGGGCCAGCTCCAGCCCGGCGTTCAGGGCGCGGTGAAACGGCACGCTCACCACCGGAAAGGGGGCATAGCGCAGCCGCTGACCGGCGTCCTGCCATTTCCGGCACATCCATTCGATTTTCCCCCACTGCCGTGTTTCGCACAGCGTAAGAAGAGCCGCCAGGCCGGTTCCGGTTGAGAAATGGGGACCCCGGGCGGCGATGACCAATCCTTTGTATCCCCCGGCAGGAATGATTTCCAGCGTTTCTTCCAAAAGATCGAGCAGGGGCGGCTCCAGCCAGTTCAATTCCGGCGGCGAAGCCATGGGTACCCACTGGCGGTTGCTCAAAATCTCCGCGCACAATACCCCCTGGCCCAGGTCCCACAGGCTCGCGCCGGGAACTTCCCGCATCGCCGCGCTTTTTCTTTTTTCTGACAGCAGCGGGATCACCCGGGAATCTTCCGGCAGGGAACGTACTTTGCCGCTGTGAACGTCAAAGTAGCCGGCCGTCCCTTTCTCAAAGGCGTAGAAAGTTCCCTGCCCGGCGTGGATCATCGCCTGCACCCACAACGGCGCTTTTTTGCCTTCCGCCCGCATCCGCGCGATGGATTTTTCCGGGCCGAGCGCATCCCAAATCTCGAACGGCCCCGCTTCCCACTCGAAACCCCACTTGACGGCGTTATCCACGGCGGCGAGGTCATCGGCGGCTTCCGGAACGCGGTTGGCGGCGTAAATGAGGAGCCGGGAAAAAAATTCCCAAACGAATTTACCGGCGGAATCGGCGGAGAAGGCCAGCGCGCGGATTCTCTCGTCGCGGGAGGGCTGCTGTTCGGCGTTCTCCAGGCCGGGGAGGCTTACCGCCTGGCAGGGGCGATATTCCAGGGATTGCCAGTCCAGGCAGCGGGGAATTTCCCCTTCCCGGTCGTAAAACCCGCGCCCGCTTTTTTTCCCGGTCCATTTTCGTTGCAGCATGGTTTTCAAGAGCGCGGGAACGCGGAACATTTCCCGCGCTTCATCGCCGGGGCACTTTTCCCGGATCGCCAGGGCCAGCCGCGCTACCAGGTCTAATCCCAGCATATCCGCAACCCCGAAGATACCGTCCCCCGGGCAGCCGGTTACGGCCGCGACGAGGCGGTCGGCCTCTTCCAACGGCAGGTTCATCCGGCGCGCCAGGGCCAATGCCAGCAGGATAGCAAATACCCCGATCCGGTAAGCCAGAAGCCCGGGGGTGTCTTTAGCGAGCACGACCCCCTTCCCCAGGGTGTTTTCACAAAATACCGCGGTTTTCCGCAGCAGCTCCGGGCGGTTGTATGCGCTGCCGACCATCTCCAGGAGGCGATTGTAGCGGGGAGAGTGGAAGAAATGGGTGATGAGAAAATATTCCGTGAATTCCGGGGGGAGACGGCGGGACATTTCGCTTAATGACAAACCGGCCCCGCTGGAGCTGACAATGGTTTCCGGTTTAAGGTGAGGGAGAATGGCGGTAAACAACTTCACTTTCGCATCCGCGCGCTCCACAATCGCTTCCAGCACCCAGTCGGCTTCATCCAGGCGGTTGAGGTGGTCGCGATAATTGCAGGGGACGAGCAGTGAAGCGTTTTCCGGGTGGAACAGCGGCGCGGGGCGGATGCGGGCCAGGGCGGCAATCGCCTTTTCCGCGGCGGGTTGAGAGACGTCGAACAACAGCGTGGGAACGCCGGCGTTGGCAAACTGGGCGGCGATCTGTATTCCCCTCAGCCCTGCCCCCAGCACCGCTGCTTTTTCAATCGGTCTTCCCATCCCAGCCTTCTCCGGGGATCCGCTCCAGCACCGTGGAGATTCCTTGCCCCCCGGCAATACTCAGCGCGGCCAGCCCGTAGCGGCTGCGGCGCTGCTCTAACACGTTGAGCAGGGTAACTAACATCCGTGCGCCGGCGCAGCCGGGAGGGTGTCCCAGGGCCAGCGCGCCGCCGTTCAGGTTGATTTTACGGAACGGCCAGCCGCTTTTCAGGATCACGTAAAGCGCCTGGGCGGCAAAGGATTCATCCAGTTCGATGGCGTCGATCTCCTCGATAGTCAACCCGGCTTTGTGCAGGGCTTTTTCCGCGGCGGCCAGCGCGCCCATCCCGCTGCGCTCCCATTCCACCCCGGCAACCGCCCGGGAGAGCAGCCGGGCGCGCGGTTTCAATCCTAATTCCTCGGCCAGGGTTTCGCCCATCATCAGCAGCGCCGCGGCGCCCACGGAAGCGGGGCTGCGGGTGGCTGCGGTAATGGTGCCGCCGGGAAAAATTTCCGGCGCCAGGGAGGCAAAATCCCGCTCTTCCGGCTTTCGCGGCCCTTCATCGCGGGCGATAATGGCGTTGAGGTGCTGGACCGGGATGACCTCGTTGTTGAAACGTCCTTTTTCCCAGGCGTCCAGCGCCTTGAAGTGAGAAGCGAGGGCGAATTCTTCCTGCACTTCCCGTTCGATTTTGCCCTCCCGGGCCAGAATTTCCGCGCTTTCGCCCATGCGCAGGTAATAATTTTTTTTCACCAGCTCCGGGTGATAGCTGGGATTGAACCCTCCTTCCGGCACTGAAAACATATCTTCAATCCCCCCGGCAATCGCAGCCCGGTAATCCTCCAATTGAACCGCGGCATCTACCTGGTGAACGGCATCCATGGAAGAGCCGCCCAGCCGGCTGACGATTTTGGCGGGCGCAGAGACCGGGATTCCCGCCAGAATCGCCGCGGAGCGCGCTAACAACAATCCCTGGGCGCCTTCGGGAAAGGCGCATCCCAACACCACGTCATCCATGAGATCCAGCGGCAGCGCCGGGTTGCGGGTTAACAATCCGCTGATCACCTGGGCCATCAAATTATCCGGGCGAATACCGGCCAGCATTCCCCCGCGGGTGCCGATAGGGCTGCGCACCGCGTCGATGATCACACAATTTTGAAGGGATTCGGGCATGAAAAACTCCGGCGACCTGAGCCGCTGTTCTGATTTCAATGATAAGCTTCCGATACCAGCCGTTCCTGCTGCGCTTCGCTACCATTACAGATTTCGGTAGAAAATGGTTTTTCTTTAACCCGGCGGCAAAGTCCGGACAGGCGCACCGCACGTTTTACGCATTGCGTTTCACGTTTCACGGATTATTATTCAAAATCTCCATATTTCCATTTTGAGAATTTCGCCGGGCGTCTTATATTGCGCCTCATCAGTTAAATTAATGAGGTCTTATTCAACCTAACTCGAAGGGGTTTCTATGAAACAGTTGTTCTACGATTTACGAAACGGATTTGGGATGTTGGTGTTCGCGGTGTTACTGGCCGCCACGGCGGGATTTTCCCAGTCGGTTGTTTCAACAGTGGTGCCCTCCGACAACACCCTCAATCCCGGGGATACCCTTACGGTCGCGATCAATTTCGATATGACCGGAACCACGGAGGTGTTGGGAAGCTTTACCGGGAATTTGAACTGGAATCCCGCGAGACTGCAATATGTCAGCAATTCCGGGATTTTGGCAGGATTTACCGGGTTTGTGAACGACCTGAACGCCGCTAACGGCACCATGATCTTCAACGGGGCCAAGGCGTTGGGCCAGGGCGGCACTTTTGACGTTTTGACGCTGAAATTCGTTGCCGGGGACCCTGGCGCTACCGTCATCGATCTGAATTATACTGCCATGGCGGCGGCCTTTACCTTCGTGAACCTGCTGCCCATTTTAACGGTTAACGACGCAACGATTACGGTTTTGAACCCGGTCAACTCGGTCGTTTCCTCGGTGTTGCCTCCCGATACCACCATCAACAGCGGGGAAACCCTGGTGGTGAGAATCCATTTCGACATGACCGGCGTGAACCCGCCCGATGAGAACTTAGGCAGTTTTACCGGGAACCTGGCCTGGAACCCCGCGGTGCTGCAATATGAAAGCAATTCCGGGATTTTGGCAGGATTTACCGGGTTTGTGAACGACCTGAACGCCGCTAACGGCACCATCATCTTCAACGGCGCCAAGGCGCTGGGGCAGGCCGGCGCGTTCGAGGTGCTGGAACTGACCTTTACCGCCGCTAACATTACCGCCACCGCGTCCACCGCCATTGATTTGAATTACACCGCCATGGCCGCGGCCTTCACTTTTGTCAATTTACTGCCTTTCTTGACCGTCAACGACGCCAACGTGACCGTGGAACCCATCGTGAGCATCGGCAACGAACCGCTCGCGCCGGTCACCACCTTTGATCTGTTCCAGAATTTTCCCAACCCCTTCAACCCGGAAACGGTGATCAGCTACCAGCTTCCCGCTTCCGCGAACGTGGAGTTGACGGTATTCAACCTGCTGGGCCAGCCGGTGCGCACCCTGGTGCAGGCGCCCCAGGCCGGCGGGCGTTACCAGGTAAAATGGGACGGCCGGAATGAAAAAGGCGCTGCGGTTGCCAGCGGACTGTACCTCTACCGCCTGCGCGCCGGTTCGTTCGTAGAAACCCGCAAGATGATGTTGATGCGGTGATATGGCGGGACCGGACGGGATATTCAAATGAAACGTGATGCGTGAAACGTAAAACGTGATGCGTAATGCGTAAGAAAAATTACGTGTTACGCATTACGTGTTACGAAATACGCAATACGCCTTACGTATTCTCCCCCCTCTCCTCTACCAGCAGAAAATCCACCTCGTTATGCTCCCGGTCGATGCGGGCCACTTTCACCCGCACGCTGTCGCCCAAGCGCAGCACCCGGCCGGTATCTTTTCCGATCAGGGAGTAGGTTTTTTCATCGTAGATGTAGAAATCATCCGCCAGGGTTTCGATCCGCGCCAGCCCTTCGATGAGGTAGGGAATGGTTTCCACGAAAATCCCGTAGGACATCACCCCGGAAATCAACCCCTCGAACTCTTCGTTCTGGTGCTGCATCAACCACTCCACCTGTTTGATGCGCACGCTCTCGCGCTCCGCCTCCATGGCCTGGCGCTCCTGCCGGGAAGAGATCTCGCACACTTCTTTCAACAATCTGCGCAGCTCTTGCAGCCGTTTGGGGTCGGGCGGGGCCTGGTACTCCTTCAGCAGGCGGTGCACCATTAAATCCGGGTAACGGCGGATGGGCGAAGTGAAGTGGGTATAATCCCGGAACGCCAGCCCGAAATGCCCGACGTTTTTGGTGGAATAAACCGCTTTCATCATGGTGCGCAGGGCTACTTCTTTGATCAGGATTTCATCTTTGCCGCCCTCGATCTGCTTCAACACCGCCTGGAAATCGCCGGGAGAGAGATTCTGCTTCAGCTTGACCCGGTAGCCCAGGGCGTGCATAAAGTCGCCGAATTTTAACAGCTTCTCCTTATCCGGGCGCTCGTGAATCCTGAAAACATAAGGCAGCAGCTTGCCGTCTTTGCCGGCAGCAACTTTGGAAGATTTGCCCCGGGCAGCCCGGCCTTTGCCGGTTTGTGGGCGAGTCTCTGCGTCGCCGGCGGTCCCTTCCCCGCCAAGCTGGCGGGAAAGCCGGTACACGTGTTTCGCCACGGTCTGGTTGGCCATCAGCATGAACTCTTCGATTAACTCGTGGCTTTCTAAATGCTGCACCGGGATAATTTCCAGGGGGCGTCCCCGGGCGTCCAACCGGAATTTCACTTCCGGGGTATTGAAGTCGATGCTGCCTTCCCGGAAGCGCCTGGCGCGCAAAATCCGGCTGAAGCGGTGCATTTCTTTGAGCGCTTCTGCAAAGGGGTCGCCAGAATGGGGATCATCGACGATGGCCTGCACTTCCTCGTAGGTAAAGCGCCGTTTGCTGTTGATAATCGAGGGGAGAACCCGGTAATCCACCACCTCGCCGCGGGGGGTGATATCCATAATGCAGCTAAAGGTCAGGCGGTCCTGGTGGGGCTGCAAGCTGCACATTTCGTTGGAAAGGTGCTCCGGCAGCATGGGGATGACCCGGTCAACTAAGTAAACGCTGGTGCCGCGCTGCAAGGCTTCTTTATCCAGCGGGGTGCCCTCTTTGACGAAAAAGCTGACGTCGGCGATATGCACCCCCAGGCGGTAGTGCCCGTTTTCCAATTTTTCCAGCGAGACCGCGTCGTCGAAATCTTTCGCATCGAGCGGGTCGATGGTGAAGGTCTGTTCCTTCCGCAAATCCAGCCGCCGGGAAAGCTCCTCGGGAGTGATCAGCAGGCGCATTTTCCGGGCTTCTTCCGCTACCTTTTTACTGAAACCCAGTTGCAGGCCGTGGCCAATCGCCACGGAAGATACGTCCACTCCCGGGTCGCCGGGATAGCCTAAAATTTCGATAATATTGCCTTCCGGGTTGAGCTGCGATGTATCCCATTTTTCCAGTTCCACCACCACTTTCTGGCCGTTTGCAGCCGAAAGGGATTTTTTTTCGTGGATGTAGAAGTCGCGGTACACCCGGGGATCGTCGGGAACCACGAACCCGTAGTATTCGCTCTTGTGATAAGTTCCCACGAAAGTGGTGCGGGCGCGGGAAATGATTTGCACCACCCGCCCCTCTTTGTTCTTTCCCCGGGAAACGCCGAACAACTGCACCTCGACGAGGTCTTGATTCAGCGCGGTGTTGAGGTTTTGGGCGGAGATGAAGATTTCCTCCCCGGTGCGCTCGTCGGCGACGAAAGCAAAGCCCTTGCGGGTCATTTGCAGCGACCCTTGAATTTTTTGCAGGCTGGAAGCGCTGGTGTAGCGCCCCCCTTTTGCTTTCACGATCTCCCCTGAGCGGGCCAGCTCCGCCAGGGCCTCATGGAATAAATGATAGTTGGTTTTATTCACTCCCAGGGAGTGGGAAATCTCTTTCCGTTTAAAAGATTTTCCCCGTTTTCGGTGCAAAAAATCGATGATTTCTTGCCGGAACGGGGTTTTGGATTGTTTAGATTGCTTAGATTTCTTTTTTGCCATAGTATAATTCTCGATTATGTTTAACTACCATCCGGCCGGGCCGGAATCTTAATTTTCACTTCTCACATCTCACCCCGCATTACACGCCCCCTGAAGGCCAGGAAAACTCCGAGGCAAGCGCTTTCGTTTTGCATTTTTCATTTTCGCTCCCTTCTCCCAATCACTACCCGCTCGATCTGCTGATAATCCCTGCGAATTTCTGCTGCAAATTGCTGCTTTTCCAGCAGCTCCGCCACTGCCCGGGCCTGGTTGTAACCGGTTTCCATGATTACGGCACCGTCTGGCGCGAGCATCCCCGGCAGCAAGGGAGCCAGGCGGCGGTAAAACGCCAAGCCATCCGGCCCGCCCCGCAGAGCCTCTTCCGGCTCGAAACGGCGCACTTCCGGCTGCAAAGTTTCCCAATCACTATCGGCTACATAGGGAGGGTTTGTTACCAGCAGATGAAATTGGGTCTCCCTGCCGGGAAAATCCGCAAAAAAATCCGTTTCCAGAAAACGAATTTCTACCGTATTCGCGGCGGCGTTTTCCCGGGCGATTTGGAGCGCCGGGGCGCTTTTTTCTATTGCCCAAACCTCCGCCGCGGGGAAAAATTTCGCCAGCGAGACGGCGATACAGCCGCTCCCGGCGCCGACGTCGAGGATCCGGGGCGCGGGAAGCTCCATGCGCTTCAGATATTCGATGGCGCAATCGACCAGCACTTCCGTATCCGGGCGGGGAATCAGCACCGCCGGGCTCACTTTGAAGGGCAATCCCATGAATTCGCTCTTCCCCAGGATGTACTGCACCGGTTCCCGCTGCGCCCGGCGTTGAATGCCGGCGCGGTAAGCGGCCAGTTCCCGGGGGGAAAGGGTGCGCTCGAATTGCAGGTATAATTCGATCCGCTTGCAATCCAGCGCGTGCGCCAGCAGCAGCTCGGCGCTCAATCGGGGTTCGGGAATCTGTTTGGAGGTAAAATATGCTACGGTCCAGTTCAGGACTTTTTGCACGGTCCAGATTTCAGACTTTTCCAAGTAACTAAATGTCCAGCAGAATCTTCAACGTTGACCAACTTCCGAATGAATTATGAAAGCGCAAATCTATAGCGATTCAGCCGTCAGCTTTCGCGCTCAGCCATTGGCGTATTGCGGCGCGGTTTCTTCCGGTTTCGTAGCCAGGGATTCTCCCAACCGTTCCGCCTGTTCCGCCAGTTGCAGCTCGTCGATGATCATATCCAGATCGCCCTGCATGATTTCCTCCAGGCGATAGAGGGTGAGATGGATGCGATGTTCGGTCACCCGCCCCTGGGGGAAATTATAGGTGCGAATTTTTTCGCTGCGGTCGCCGCTGCGGATCATATTCCGCCGCTGGCTGGAGATGCTCTCCTGCTGTTTGCGTAATTCCAGGTCGTATAGCCGCGCTTTGAGGACTTTCATGGCCTTGTCTTTGTTCTTGAGCTGCGATTTTTCATCCTGGCAGGAGACCATCAGCCCGGTGGGGATATGGACGATCCGTACCGCGGAGTCCGTGGTGTTCACGTGCTGCCCGCCGTGCCCGGAAGAGCGAAAAACGTCCACCCGGATGTCATTGGGCTTGATATCGATTTCCACCCCTTCCGCTTCCGGCAGCACCGCCACCGAGGCCGCGGAAGTATGGATGCGCCCCTGGGATTCGGTTTCCGGAACCCGCTGCACCCGGTGCACCCCGCTCTCGTATTTCAAGCGCCCGTACGCGCCCTTGCCGCTCACGGAAAAAATGATTTCCTTGAACCCGCCGCGCTCGGAGATGCTGGCGCTGATGGGTTCGATTTTCCAACGGTTATTTTCGCAATACCGGGAATACATCCGGTAAAGATCGCCGGCAAAGATTCCCGCTTCATCCCCCCCGGTGCCGGCGCGAATTTCCACAATGGTATTCTTGTTATCATTGGGATCTGCCGGGACCAGGAGGCGCTGGATTTCCTTCTCCAGCTTTTTTTCCTGCTCCTCCAGCATTTCTAACTCTTCCCTGGCTAATTGCAGAAGTTCCGCGTCATCCGAGTCTTCAAGAATGGCGCGGGAATCTTTGATACGGTCCAGCACCTGGCGATATTGGCGGGATTTTTGGGCGATTTCTTCCAGTTCCGCATATTCCCTGGCCAGGCGGCTGTATTTTTCGTGGTCCGAGGCGATCAGCGGGTCGGCCATCTGCCCGGCGATCTTCTCGAAGCGTTGTTCAATCCCCCGAAGTTTTTCGAGCATTGGATTCACTGCCTTTCTATGAAAGAAATTGGCGCGAAATCCGCGCTTAAAGCTGTTTAAAAAAACTCTTTTTTTTTCTGCCACGAAGCCACCAAGGCGCGAAGCTTCACTAAAAAAAATTTTTAAACATTTTTTTGTGGAACTTTGTGCTTTAGAGACCTCGTGGCAAATTTTAGAACAGTCTTAGAAATAAAAAGCGGAATACCCCATCCCGGGTATCCCGCTTTTAAAATTTGAACGCCTGTGGCTCTAACGACGGTCGCCGTATTTGCGCAGGAATTTTTCCACCCGGCCGGCAGAGTCCACTAATTTTTGTTTGCCGGTGAAGAAGGGATGGCAATTCGAGCAAATTTCCACGTGCAGGGTTTCTACCGTAGAACGGGTCTCGAAGGTATTGCCGCACGCGCAGCTTACCTTGGTCATTTGATATTTCGGATGAATGTCTTTTTTCATCGTAAAACTCCTTTCAGACTTAAAAACCGGGCAAAGATATAAACAAAACTCCCGGAAAGCAAGAACCAAGAACCAGACTTTCAATATCCAGGGTTTGTGAACTCGATTTCAGGAGCCGGTTGCCGGCCCCCTTAATTGGCTTCTGGTTCTCGGTCCCTGGTTCTTGATGTTTCTCAGGAACTCATGCTGTCCATGAATGCGTCGTTGTTGCGGGTGTTGCGCATTTTGCCCAGCAGGAATTCCATAGCTTCGATGGGGTTCATTTCGTTGAGCAGCTTGCGCAACACCCAGACCCGGGAGATCTCTTTTTTGCTCAACAGCAACTCTTCTTTACGGGTTCCGGAACTGTTGATGTCGATGGCCGGGAAGATGCGCCGGTCGGCCAGGCGGCGATCCAGCACGATTTCCATGTTGCCGGTTCCCTTGAATTCTTCGAAGATCACTTCGTCCATCCGGGAGCCGGTTTGCACCAACGCGGTGGCGATGATGGTCAGGCTGCCGCCTTCCTCGATGTTACGGGCGGCCCCGAAGAAGCGCTTGGGATGGCGCAGGGCGTTGGAGTCCACCCCGCCGGAGAGAATTTTACCGCTATGCGGCACCACGGTGTTGTGCGCCCGCGCCAGCCGGGTGATGCTGTCGAGCAGGATTACCACGTCGCGCCCGTATTCCACTAAACGTTTGGCCTTTTCCAGCACCATATCGGCCACCTGCACGTGGCGTTCGGGTGGTTCGTCAAAGGTAGAAGAGATTACCTCCGCCTTAACGTTGCGCTCCATGTCGGTCACTTCCTCCGGGCGCTCGTCGATGAGCAGCACGATCATAATCACGTCGGGGTTATTGCTGGTGATGGAATTGGCGATTTTTTGCATGATCACGGTTTTGCCGGCCCGGGGCGGGGATACGATCAACCCGCGCTGCCCCTTCCCGATAGGCGTCAGCAGGTTCATGATCCGCATAGTATATTCCTTCGAATCGGTCTCCAGGTTCATCCGCTCGATGGGATAGATGGGGGTGAGGTTATCGAACAGGTTGATTTCGCGCTTTTTTTCCGGGGTTTCGTAGTTGACCGCTTCCACCCGCAGCAGGGCAAAAAACCGCTCGTTGTCTTTGGGGGGGCGAATCTGGCCGTTAACCGTATCCCCGGTGCGCAAGTCAAACCGCTTGATCTGGGAAGGAGAGACGTAAATGTCGTCCTGCCCGGGCAGGTAGTTGAACTTGGGCGAGCGCAAAAAACCGTACCCGTCCGGCAGCACTTCCAACACGCCTTCGGAAAAGATCAATCCTTCCTGGGCGGTTTGCTCTTCCAGGATTTTAAAGATCAGTTCTTGTTTTTTAAGACCGGAAGTTCCTTGAATTCCCAACTCCTGGGCGATCTGGGTCAACTCGGAAATCTTCAATGTCTTAAGCGATTCTAAGTCTAACATAGCAAAATTACTCCGTTTTAGATTGGCTTGAGATTAATGACCATTGTATCATGATTGTTTTTCAAGAGAAGCCTCACGCGGTTCATCAGGAAGGAGAGGCGGTTGGGAATTCTCTGAAGCTAACAGTGAGCGGCTAAATATAAATTTCCCTTTTATAAAAATCAAGATAATTGTTTCAGGAACAGAACCATAGGGGTGGATTACACGGGAGCGGTTCACAGCAGCTTTTGGTAGGCTTCCCCGGCAAGGTAGTGGGAACCGATGACCAGCCACAACGGTTCCGGAGAAGGAGAGCGAAAAATCCTTTCGCGCATGGTTTCAAAGGAATCGATAATCCGCACCTGCCCCCCTTTTTCCCGCAAATAATCCCGGTAGATTTGCGGATTCAGCGGTTTGCCCAGGGGCAAATCCATGATGAATATCTCTTGCACCCCCGATATTAATAAATCGCCGATTTTCCGAAAATCTTTATCTTCTTGTAAAAAAGTGATCGCGTTGACGCGGCTTTTGGGAAAAAATTGCCCGATAAAACCCAGGGTTCGCTCAAAACCGGCGGGATTATGGGAGACGTCGATCATCACCTGCGGGGCAGTGGAAACAAGATGCAACCGCCCTTTCCAGAGAACCGAATTCAAACCGGTTACGACCGCTTGATCGGGAATGGAAAGGTAGTCTTTTAGCGGTTCCAGCGCTGCCATTACCAACAGAACGTTTTCCATTTGATAATCTCCCGGCAGGTTGAGGGCCAGGTTTTGCCAGTTGCGCCCGCCCAGGGCCAAATTGAAGCGGGTGCCCAGCAAATCGGCGTGCAGAATTTCCCAGGAACCCTGCTCGAAAACATTGCCGAACGGCGCGTTCCTGCTCCGGCACATCTCCGCCAGCACCGCCAGCACCTCGGGATGGCGGTTGTTGGTCAGGCAGGGAACCCCGGTTTTAATGATTCCCCCTTTCTCCGCGGCAATCTCCTTCAAGGTATCTCCCAGGTATTGTTGATGGTCGTAATCGACCGGGGTGATCAGCGAAACCAGGGGCGCCAGCACATTGGTGGAATCCAGCCGCCCGCCCATGCCGGTTTCCACCACCGCCACTTCCACCGGGTGCTGCGCAAAATGCCAGAACGCCAGGGCGGTGGTTACTTCAAAAAAAGAAGGCTCAATTTTATCGATGAGTGGGCGCAGTCTCCGGGTAAATTTCACCACCACGTCGGTGGAGATGGTCTGGCGGTTGACGCGGATTCTTTCGCTGAAATCGATCAAATGCGGAGAGGTGTAAAGGCCGACTGTATAACCGGCGCTCAGAAGAATAGATTCTAACATGGCCGCGCTGGACCCTTTTCCGTTGGTTCCGGCAATATGGATGGCCGGCCAGCGGGTCTGGGGTTCGCCCACGGCGGCCAGCAGGGCGCGGATGTTGTCCAGGCCGAGCTTGATGCCCACCCGTTGCAGGCTGAAAAGGTAGTCGAGCGTATCCCGGTAATCGTTTTTAGCCATTAAAGTTTATTGGAATCAGGAAACCGCCTTTTTCTGAAGTTGTTCGCTGACCATTCCGAAACGCCGTTCCCGGCGCAGGTAATTGATCAATGCTTCATAAAACTCTGTTTTGCGAAAATCCGGCCACAAGGTGCGGGTGAGATAGATCTCCGCATAAGCGACCTGCCAGAGCAGGAAATTACTGATACGTTGCTCCCCGCTGGTGCGGATGAGTAAATCCGGGTCGGGCATATTGCGGGTATAGAGGCTGTCGCCGATGGTGTATTCGTCGATATCTTCCAGGTACAATTCCCCATCGCGCACCCGGCGGGCAATATCCTTCACCGATGCAACAATTTCCGCGCGTCCCCCATAACTCAAGGCCAGGTTCAGCTTCAGGCCGGTGTTGTGTTGGGTGCGCTCCATCGCCTCTATCAGCTCGGCGCGGGCAAAGCGCGGCAAATCGTCAAGGTCTCCCAGCACGTTCAAATGAACGTTTCTTGCCGCAAGCTCGTCGATTTCACTTTTGAGCGAGGTCACTAACAGCTTCATCAGCAGCGAAACCTCATCCATGGGGCGCTGCCAGTTTTCTTTTGAAAACGTATAAAGGGTCAAAAATTCGATTCCCAGTTCCCCGGCCGCTTCTACCACGCTGCGCACCGATTTGACCCCTTCCCGATGGCCGGCGGCGCGGGGCAGGGCGCGGCGTTTTGCCCATCTTCCGTTTCCGTCCATAATGATCGCCACGTGTTGCGGCAGTTCATGTCCCCGATCCAGTAGTCTCTGCAATTCATCCAGCCTGGAAGAAGGCTTTTTCATCATACCTATCATGCCGAACCTCTGCGTTAAACGTTGGTAAATTCCGAATTATATTGAGCGCTCCCCTGCCAGGCGGACGCCTTTGATTTTCTATCCATACAGCATTAGGTTACACTTAGTGACTGATGTTACGCATTTACACCTCGTTCACCCCGACGGGTCGGGGTAAACGCCGCTTTTCGATGCTCAGCGTCGAATAGTGACACTGCCTCAAACCAGGACACAGAGTGTTAAGCGTAATGTTCCCCCGCAGAGCGTGGGAACAAGTAACAAGTGCGTAACACCGCTTAATGATATTTGAAATTACGCTCATAGAGCGAAACAATTAAATGCGCTCCTCAAGCGATTTGATTGTCAGGCTCACATTATCGAGAAAATCTTTTTTGCCATTTTCTCGGCAACTCTGCGCCGCCGTTCCCCCGCGTTTCCCCAAAACCGTTTTTTGACTGCTAAAAGCGGCTAAAAATCGCACATCAATCTGTATTCCATCTTGATCAGGGGTACTCTTTGCCCAAAAATATATTTAAAAAACAAAGAGCTTTGTATTACAAAGCGCCAAATCTAAAAAAATATCCGCCATCAGGAAATACTAAATTTCCCCCGGGGATATTTACCCCAAAACGCTGCGGTTGTGTTTTCAAAATCGGCCCCGGTGCATTTCAGGCGTTTGCCGGTTTGATCCAGGCCAGGGGCAGGGAAATTCCTTCCTCGGCGCCGGCGGCCACGGCCTCGGCGGCCTTTTTCAGCACCTCTTCCAGGGCCTTCAGATAATCGACAAAACTTTCCCTCCCTATATCGGTCAATACCACCGTGGTGCGGGGCTTGGCGCCGATAAATTTCTTCTCGATCAAGATCACCTGCGCTTCTTCTAAGGCTTTCAGGTGGCGGCTCAGGTTGCCGTCGGTAAGCTCGCAGGATTCTTTCAACTCCTTGAACGCCAGCCCATCGGCGGAGCTGCATAACGCGGACATGATCGCCAGGCGGTTGGGTTCGTGGAAGATCGTCTTCAGCGCGGTGTAGGGATTATCATATATGCTGGACATGCTTATTCTCCTTCGCGTTGAAAATGGTTAAAATATCACTGGCGGAAAGATTCTGGAGGTCGTCGAAATGGAGGATAATTCCTCCCGCCCATTCCCCCACGAAAAAGACGATGCCAATCGGCCAGGGATTAGGGAATGAGACGCTGGGAAATAAGAGGAAAATGGAGCCGCACACAATGTAGTAAGCGCCGACCATCCAGATTCTTTTCGGCAGTACGTGGCGGGAGGCAAGGTTGGCCAGCCCGAACAGGCTCATCCAGATGCCGAAGAGGTATTGGGGGAGGCCGCTGTGCAGCATGGTAACGGTCATCACCGCTCCCACCAGGATGGCCGGCAAGGCATCCAGGGTGGGTTTTAGCTTGCGAATATTCCGCTTCACCTGGGGATCGAACAAGAACCAGTGGATCAAGGCGCCGAAATTCAGCAGGATTCCGAACAACGCCACCACGCCCCATCCCAGCACGTGGGAGCGGGGATTCTGGGGAAAAAACGAAGAGTTCATAATGAAAGCGGCCAGAAGCGCGACGCAACCGCATATCGCCCGCGCCCTTCCGGAGTAGCCTTTGAAACGTTGGTTTTCCAAAATCTTCTGCTGCAACTCCCGAACCTGGGCCAGCGCATGGTGGACGTGATTGGCAATCATGTACATCTCCTTATGAATGGGGGAACAATTTATGCTATCAGAAAATACTTTGCAATGCAAAGTTAACTTTTTTCTGGATAAAAAATTTAAAAGCTGGCCATACCTCTATTTTTTGTGATGCGCCCGCGGGATCAATGGCTGGGAGGTGTTGGCTCCCCTGCCCCTGAACGCCCCTTGCGCCCCTACTTTTCTATTGCATTTAGGGGCCTGCTCATTTATACTCTGCTTAAGCTTAGAACCGGAAAGGAAGCAGATATGTTTTCTCCCATCCGTTTTGTGTTGAACCGGCAGGAAATAGCGGCCGCGGAGCCGCCGGGCATGTTGGTTCTGGATTTCCTGCGCCGCCGGGCCATGCTCATGGGAACCAAGGAAGGCTGCAAAGAAGGCGATTGCGGGGCCTGCGCGGCGCTGATCGGGGAATTGCGCGGCAACGGGGTTAGCTATACCCCGGTAACTTCCTGCTTAGTGCCCCTGGGCGAGTTGGCCGGCAAGCATTTGGTAACCGTGGAGGGATTGAACATGCAACACCTCTCCCCGGTGCAGGATGCGATTGTCGCCGAAGGCGCCACCCAGTGCGGATTCTGCACCCCGGGCATCGTGGTCTCCCTTACCGCCCGACTGATGGAAAAGGGCGCCTCGCTCAGCGCTGAAGATGTTAAATACGCGCTCAGCGGCCACCTCTGCCGCTGCACCGGGTATGCCTCGCTGAAACGCGCCGGGGAATTGATCATCAAGGATGCTGCAAAACTGGGGAGCAGCGGCAGCAAATCGGAAAACATCGCACAGATGATTGCGAAGGGGATGCTGCCGGAATATTTTCGGGAGATTGCGGAGAGATTGCGGGCAATCCAATCCCCTCCCTCTGCAAACGGCCGGCAGAAGCCGGAAGTCTTCATCGCCGGGGGAACGGATCTGTACGTGCAGCGCGGCGAGGCGCTGCCGGATATGCGGGTAGCGGTACTGAACCTGCACCCGGAAATGAAGGGAATTTCCGCAAAGGATGGCGAAATCCGGCTGGGCGCGTTGACCACTTTTGAAGAATTTGCCGCCCATCCGCTGGTCCGACAGGCGATACCGGGCATCCAATCCTACATGCACCGGAACGCTTCCTGGCAAATCCGCAACCGCGCCACCTTAGGGGGCAATATCGTCAACGCCTCGCCCATCGGGGATATGACCATTTTGCTGCTGGCGCTGGATACTACGTTGATACTGCAAAACGGGCAAAAATCGCGCAAGCTTCCCCTTACGGAATTCTACAAAGGATACAAACAGCTCGCCAAGAAGCCTGCGGAAATGGTCAGCGAAATCGTTTTCCCGAAACCTTCTCCCGCAGCGCGGATCAACTTCGAGAAAGTCTCCAAACGCAAGTGCCTCGACATTGCCAGCGTGAACAGCGCCATCAAGATTACCACCCGGGACCGGGTCATTCAAAAAGTGAATTTGAGCGTGGGTGGGGTGGCGCCCATTCCCTTGTTTATGCGCTGCACTTGCGAATTCTTAGCTGAAAAAGAAATCACTCCGGAAACTGTCGCACAGGCGGCAGTGATTGCCCAACAGGAGATTTCCCCCATCAGCGACGTTCGCGGCTCCGCGGAATACAAGCGCCTGCTCGCCCGGCAGTTGCTCTTCGCGCATTTTGTGAAGTTGTTTCCGGGGTACGTAACAGTAAGGGAGTTACTGGAAAGTGGCTTCATTACTTGAGAAAAGTAACCTGAGAGGAGTAAATCTAATGTTTAAACCAATTCAAGTGAAACCCTTAGAAAACTATAAACTATGGGTGAAATACTCCGACGGAGTGGAAGGAGAAGTCGATCTTTCTGCCCTGGCAGGAAAGGGAGTTTTCTCTTTGTGGAATGATTATAAGAACTTTCAAATGGTGTATATCGGCAGTAGCGGGCAGATCGCCTGGAGTGAAGAGATCGAGATATGCCCTGATGCAGTTTATATGGAAATAACCGGGAAGACGCCTGAAGAAGTTTTTGGAAATCTGAAAATTGAGACAGCTAATGCCTGAGATCAGCCGATTTCACGGGATTGTGATCAGAATGTATTTTAAAGATCATCCTCCGCCTCATTTCCATGCTGAGTATGGAGATGCTGAAGCATTAATAAACCTGGCAATTATTTCCGGGAAATTGCCGCCAGGGGCATTTGGAATGGTTATGGAATAGGCTTCTTTGCATCAGGATGAATTGAATGATTTATGGGAAAAAGCCAGAAATTATCAACCTTTGGGTCAGATAGCCCCCTTGAAATAAAGACTTAACTGATGTTACGCACTGGTCATGGCTCGGGGATAAATCCCCTCACAATTTTGAGGAGCATTCACAGCCCTCCCCGCGATGAATCGCAGGGCTATTCAATGTTTATGCAAGGCTTTAATAGCCCCGATCTTTAGATCGGGGATTTATTGGAGATATCAATCCTGCCCTAATTTTGTAGGGATTTATCCCTGCGTAATGAACTTGCGTAACATTAGGGCTTAAGTTGAAATTCTAAGTTAAGGAACCCGGCCATGAAACACATCGACGCTGCCCTGCACACCCGGGGCGAATCCCAATACCTGGGCGATTTGCCCCAGCCGGCGGACATGCTGCACGCCGCGGTGTTTTCCTCCCCGGTGGCGCACGGAAAGATACTCCGCATTGATCCCGCCAACGCGCTGGCAATGGAAGGAGTTGTCGCGGTGCTGAGCGCGGTGGATATTCCCGGGGAAAACCAGATCGGCCCCCTGATCCAGGACGAGCCGCTGTTAGCGGCGGGGAAGGTAAGCTACATCGGCCAGCCGGTGGCGCTGGTGGTGGGGAAAGACCCGGCCATCGTGCGCAAGGCGCTGGAGGGAATCTCCTTAGAAATAGAGGAACTCCCGCCCATCACCGATCCCCGGGAAGCGTTCGCGCGCGGGGAAATCATCGGCGCTGCCCGCACCTTTTCCCTCGGCGACATCGACGCGGCCTGGGAGAAATGCGACCTGGTAGTGGAAGGCCGCTGCGACGTCGGCGGGCAGGAACACCTCTACCTGGAAACCCAGGCGGCGCGGGCGCTGCCGCAGGAGGGCGGCATCCTCAAAATTTATTCTTCCACCCAAAGCCCTTACGCGGTGCAGAAACACGCTGCCAAGGTGTTAGGGGTAGCAAACCATAAAATCGAAGTGGAAGTGAAGCGGTTAGGCGGGGGATTCGGCGGAAAAGAAGACCAGGCCACCGCCTGGGCCTGCCTGGCCGCGCTGGCCGCCTGGCATACCCAAAAGCCGGCGGAGCTGCTGCTCTCCCGCCACGAAGACCTGAAAATGACCGGCAAGCGCCACCCCTATTCTTCGGATTTCAAGATCGGGCTGAGCAGGGAGGGCCAAATCCTGGCCTACGAGGCGAAGCACTATCAAAACGCCGGGGCGACCGCGGATTTGTCTCCCGCGATTTTAGAACGCACTCTTTTCCACAGCGCCAACGCTTATTTCATTCCCAACGTGCGCATCTTTGCCGCCTCCTGCCGCACCAACCTGCCCCCTTTCACCGCCTTCCGGGGATTCGGCGGCCCGCAGGCGATGTTCGTTATCGAAAGCGCCATCGCCAAAGCGGCGGAAGCGTCAGGAATGCCGCGGGAGGAAATTCAGCAGAAAAATTTGTTGAAAGACGGCGATATGTTTCCCTACGGGCAAATTGCCGAACAGGCCCGGGCGCAAATCACCTGGCAGACCGCGCAAGGGAAATACCGCCTTCCGGAAATCCGCAGCCGGATCGAGCAGTTCAACCGCGAGCATTTCGAGATCAAAAAAGGGTTCGCGGTCATGCCGATCTGTTTCGGCATCTCCTTTACCGCCACGTTCATGAACCAGGGCAGCGCATTAGTGCACGTGTACACCGACGGCAGCGTGAGCGTCACCACCGGCGGGGTGGAGATGGGCCAGGGGATCAATACCAAGATTGCCAATATTGCGGCGCGAAGCTTCGGCATCGGGGAAGAGCGCATCAAGATCGAGAGCACCAATACCACCCGGATCGCCAATATGTCCCCTACCGCCGCCAGCGCCTCTACCGATTTGTACGGCAAGGCGACCATGAGCGCGGTCACTCAAATTTTAGAGCGTTTGAAAGAGGTGGCAGCCCGGGAACTGAAACTGGAAGATACCGGCCAGATCGCCATGGTAGGCGAAAAGATATTATATAATGGAAAGGAAACCGGCTGGGACTGGAACCGCCTGGTGCAAGCGGCATACTTTTCCCGCACCGCTCTTTCCGCCCACGCCTTTTACGCCACGCCCAAAATCAGTTTCGACAAAACCAAAGAGAAGGGACATCCCTTCGCCTATCACGTGTACGGCGCGGCGATTATCGAAGTCACGGTGGATTGCCTGCGCGGCGCTTACGAGATCGACGCGGTGAAACTGGTACATGATCTCTGCCGCCCGGTCAACCGCTTAGTGGATTTGGGGCAGATCGAAGGCGGGCTGGCGCAGGGGCTGGGCTGGATGACCATGGAAGATTTACAGTTCGATGAAAAAGGCCGGCTGCTCTCCAACGCCCTGGCCAGCTACAAAACGCCGGAAGTCTATTTCATGCCCGACGATTTGCAAGTAACGCTGTTGGAAGACGCGGAAAATCCCTGGGGGCCTTACGGCTCCAAAGCGGTGGGCGAGCCGCCGTTGATGTACGGCATCGGGGTCTTCTTCGCCATCCGGGAGGCCATGAAAGCATTCCGCCCCCAGAAGGAATTCGGTTTTCACGCCCCCATGACCCCGGAGCGGGTGTTGATGAAGTTGTATTCCGGGGAAGAACTGGCTATTTTAGGAGATAGAAAATATGAAAAAGAAAAAATTAAAGAACAAGAGAGTGTTTCAATCGAGTAATAGCCAAATTACGGAGCCAACCATGAAGATAGAAGCAACAAAAGTTAAAGATGGATTTTTAATTCCCAGGGTAGGGAAACTTAAAAATATAGAGGAAGAGAAAATTATTTTAGAGATTGAGATAATTGATCAAATTATTGACGAGATCGATCAATTTTTTGCTCGTTTTAATTTTAACTTAAGCCAACTCAAATTCGACAGAGAGGAGGCTAATGAGCGATAAAACATTTTTAGATTCAAACATTCTTATTTATGCGTTTGGAAATGACAAACGCAAAAAAGATATAGCAAAGTCACTGTTGAGAATACACCCCATCATTTCCACCCAGGTAATTAATGAGGTTATTAATGTTTGCCTTCGCAAGCTTGGACTATCGTATGATGACATTGATGGTTTATTCAATCTTTTGAAGCAAACGTGTGAAATCAAAATCGTCAATATCTCTATGGTTGCATCAGCTCTTAATCTTGCCCGGAAATACAGTTATTCGTATTTTGACAGCCTTATACTGGCTTCTGCATTGGAAAGCAACTGTGTCAAAATCTACAGTGAAGATTTGCAGCATAACCAGTTGATTGAGAACTCATTGACCATTATTGATCCTTTTCTGTAATCAAAAAAATATATCATGACCCCCAAACAATTTTTAAACCGCCTGGCCAATGGGCAAACCGATGTTGTGCAGCAGTTTCTGAATCTGCTGCATGAAATGGGAATTTCTTATTGCGTTGTTGGTGGATTAGCGGTAAATGCCTACGTCGAACCGGTGGTCAGTTTAGACCTGGACTTGATTGTTGCGGCGGATTCGCTGGCAAAGCTAAAGAAAGCCGCGGCAAAAATATTCACCGTCAAGGAGTTTTCCCACAGCCTGAATTTGACCCATTCCCAATCCAGCCTGCGGATTCAACTCCAAACCGATGCGCGGTATCAAGCTTTTATCGGCCGGGCGGTGAATAAAGAAATTATTGGCTATGAGATGAGGGTTGCCGCGTTGGAAGATGTTTTACAGGGCAAAATCTGGGCCTACCTGGACTCCCAGCGGCGCAAAAGCAAGCGCCAGAAAGATTTGGCGGATATATTTCGCCTGGTAGAAGCCTATCCGCACCTGGAAACGCTCTTACCGGAAGAGATCAAAGAACAGTTGTAAGAAGGTGAGCAAAACAAAGAGATGAAAGCAAGACTTACGATTGATTTGCTGATTAGCGAAGCGGAAAATTTCTGTATTCAGGAATCCAATTATGATAACCCGGATTTATATGGGATCATCGATGGCAAGGCGGTGGGAACCTATACCGAAAAATTAAAACCGAAGGACTTAGAATTCCTGAAAGATAGAATGATTCCCGTTGATAACTGGGTAAAAGCGAATCAAATTTTATTGGAATTATCCGGGATAAATGATTTTTTCAGAACCCCGGAGGAATTTTCTGATTTTAAGGAATGTATGAAACCGGTGTATTCGATTCAGGAAGCCATCAGCAGGAGAGAGTATGGCGATTTCCAAACCCCCAATGAGCTTACGGATCTGATTTGTTATTGGCTAAAAACCCGGAATATCCAACCGGCGGTTATACTCGAGCCCACTTTTGGTAAAGGCTCTTTCTTGATTTCTTCTCTGAAATCTTTTCCCCAGTGCGAATTGATCATGGGTATCGAGATTTATCCCCCATACTACTGGGAGACAAAATTTAAAATCCTGGAATTTTTTCTGGATTATCCATCAGCAAATAAGCCTTCCGTCCTTCTCTACCAGGCGGATATTTTTAAATTCGATTTCCGAACCATAGCGCCGTTCATAAAAGATAAAAATTTATTGATCCTGGGCAATCCGCCCTGGGTAACGAATTCGGAACTAAGCGCCTTAGATTCCAATAATCTGCCGGATAAATCAAATTTCAAAAACCATAAAGGATTAGACGCCATTACCGGCAAAGGCAATTTCGATATTTGCGAATATATCATTTTAATGATGTTAGAGGAGTTTTCAAATTGTGATGGCTGGCTGGCAATGCTGGCAAAAAATTCGGTAATCAAAAACATCGTTTATGAGCTTCCCAAAAAGAAATACCGAATTTCCGGCTTGCGAGCGCTGCAAATTGATGCCAAAAAACACTTCAATGCCGCCGTAGAAGCCTCCTTATTTACTTGCAAATTAAATGAAAGGGAATCTCGATTTCATTGCCGGGCATCCAATTTCCAGAATCCCGACGCCATTGAAAAAGACTTCGGCTGGGTTGCCGATAAATTCATTTCCCACATTCGCGATTATGAAGAAAATTACCGCTATGACGGGCTTTCGCCTTATGAGTGGCGCCAGGGGGTAAAACACGATTGCGCTAAAGTATTTGAACTCAAACGGGAAACAGGGAAACTGATAAACGGGTTTAGCGAAGAGTTAGACATTGAAGAAGAGCTGGTATATGGCCTGGTAAAAAGCTCGGATATTAAAAAATGGGTGATTTCCAGACCCACTAAATCGGTCATCATCCCCCAGACCAGAATTGGCGAAAATACTTCTTATATCAGGATAAAATATCCAAAGTTATACGCGTATTTGACAAGGTATCAACACCTGCTGCAGCGCAGAAAATCCTCGATCTATAAAAATGCGCCCCCGTTTTCAATTTTCGGGATTGGGGATTATTCCTTCAAACCTTATAAGATTGCCGTATCCGGTTTATATAAAGAACCGAGGTTTGCGTTACTTCTTCCCGAAGATAAAAAGCCGGTCATGGTTGATGATACCTGCTATTTGCTGAGCTTTGAAGAACTTTCCGAGGCGGTTTTTGTCTGGGCGCTGCTAAACCACTGCCATACCCGTGAATTACTTTCTTCAATTACTTTTTTAGACTCGAAACGCCCCTTTACCAAAGATATTTTGATGCGCTTAGCGTTGCATCGCCTGGCGAACGATTTAAGTTTTGAGGAAATCGCCAATGGAGTAAGGGCGCTTTCCGATCATTTGATCGATAAAATTGATGAAGAAAAATGGAATGCTTTTCTGCTTTCGCTGGCTACTGCCGCAAAAAGCGAGCTTCAATTGGAACTTTTCTAACCCCTTCGACCCATGCAAGAAATTTTTCAAGAATCTATAAACTTAGTCGTACACAACCACCCCTTCGTGCTCGCCACAGTGGTGCGCTGCCAAGGCTCCACCCCCCAAAAGCCGGGCGCTAAAATGCTCATTCGCGCCGACGGCAGCGCCATCGGCACCCTGGGCGGCGGCTGCGTGGAAGGGGATATCTGGTCCATCGCCATGGAGATGCTGCGCAAGAAAGAACCGCCCCAATTTCGTAGTTACACTCTGAACGAGGAACTGGCCGCGGAAGACGGGCTGGTATGCGGCGGCACCATGTATTTCTGGATCGAGCCGGTGTATTCCGGCGATGCGGTTCTTCCTTTCATTACCCCCATTCATGAAGCCCTCGCAGGCGGGAAGCCGCTCGCGCTGGCAACCGTGGTCAAAGCCGGTTCGGATGGTAAACCGCCAGCAGGCAGCAAATTGTTAGTGTATGAAGACGGAGAAATCTTTGGTTCCCCGGGAAAGGGGGAAATCAAGGCGGAAGTGCTCAAAACCGGGCGGCGGCTGGCATCGTTGGGAGAGAATGAGTATTTGCAAATCGCCGGCGCAGAAATTTTTGTGGAAGGTTTTACCACCCCGCCCACCCTGATCATCATGGGCGGGGGGCACGTGGGCAAGGCGGTTTCCTCGCTGGCGGCAACCCTGGGGTATCGGATTATCATTATCGACGACCGGGAAGATTTTGCCAACCCGGAACGTTTCCCGGAAGCCTTCCAAACCATCGCAGCGGATTACGAGGAGGGATTGGGGCAAGCAACCGTAAAACTCAACACCTTTATCGTGATCGCCACCCGGGGGCACCGCCACGATGACGTTACCCTGCAAGCGGCCCTGCGCACCCCGGCGCGCTACATCGGCCTGCTGGGCAGCAAGCGAAAAAGCCTGCTGATTTATAAAAATCTGTATGAAAAGGGAATTCCCCTGCATCGAATCCGGGAAATTCACGCGCCGGTGGGCCTGAACATCGGGGCGCTAACCCCGGAAGAGATTGCGGTGAGCATCATGGGCGAGATCATCGCCGTGCGCAGGGGAGGGGAAGGCGGGTTTATGAAGCTGGATTTAAATGCCTTTCAAAACCTGGTCTCCTAAAACAACTTGAAATAGTGAGTTTATCGAACGAAGGTTGCCATGAATCTCCTGATCCATAACGCCGAGATTTTCACCAACGATGAAAAAAATACCCTCCTGACCGGCCAGGCGGCGGTGATCGAAGGTTCCCGCATCATCGAGATCGGCGATGCATCCGCAATGCGAAAAAAATATCCCGAAGCCGAAGTCCTCGACGGTCGCGGGCGGCTGCTGATGCCCGGCCTCATCAACGCGCACATGCACTTCTACGGAACCTACGCGCGCGGCCTGGCGCTGAAAGGAACGCCGAAAAATTTCCATGAAATCCTGCAAGTGCTCTGGTGGAAGTTGGATTCCGCGCTGGATGCGGAAGCGGTTTATTACAGCGCCCTGGCACCGGCGATTACCGCGCTCAAGAGGGGCGTTACCGCGGTGATCGACCACCACGCCAGTCCCAACGCGGTGGAGGGCAGCCTCGACCGCATCGAAGATGCCCTGGGGCTGGTGGGTCTGCGGGGAATTCTCTGCTATGAGGTCTCCGACCGCGACGGCAAAGAAATTTCCCGCAAGGGATTACAGGAGAATGAGCGCTACATCCGAAAATGCCAATCCGAAAAGCAGAAGAATCCCGACCACCTGTTTGATGCGATGGTGGGATTGCACGCCTCCTTTACGCTTGACGATGATAGTTTACAGCAGGCCGGGGAAATCAGCCGTTCGCTTCAGCGCGGCTGCCACATCCACCTGTTAGAAGATGCGGTGGATGCGCAGCTAACCCGGCAAAAGTATCACGCCGGCCTCATGGATCGCTTATGCGAATACGGGATTTGGGGGCCGCAAAGCATCGCCGCGCACGGAATTCACCTCAGCGAGAGCGGGAAAGATATTCTCGCCCAAACCGGCGCGATGGTCGCGCACAATCCCCAATCCAACATGAACAACGCGGTCGGGCGCACGGATATTTTCGGATTGCTGCAGCGCGGCGTGCTGGCGGGCATCGGCAGCGACGGGATGAGCGCAGACCTGCGCCCGGATGTTCGCACTGCCCACCTGCTCCATAAACACGATCTAAAAAATTCCACCATCGGCTGGCAGGAAATTCAGCAGATGACGCTCAAAAACAACCCGGAGATGTATCGCCGCATCAGCGGCCAGCCGGTCGGAAAAATTGCCCCGGGCTACTTGGCCGACCTGGTTTTGATTGATTATTACCCGCCCACGCCCATGACCGCGGAAAATTTCTGGGGGCACTTTCTCTTCGGCGTCGCCGACGCCGCGGTGGTTATGACCATGATCAACGGCAGAATCGTGATGCAAAACGGGGAATTGCCCGGCATCGACGAGACAGAGATTGCCGCGGAATCGCGCAAGGCGGCGGAACGGGTGTGGAAGCGGTTTCAGAGTTAGAAATAGGAACGCGGATGGCACGGATTCTGCAGATTTATGCGGATAATTTTTTCAAAATCAGCGAGAATCCGCCGTATCCGTGTCATCCACGTTCCCATTCTTTAGGGAGATTACCATGGCAGAACTGATCGGTTTATCCCTCGGCGTACATCTGCAAAGCATCCTGGCGGAATACCAATCCCGGCAGTCGATCTACGGCTATCCGCAGCGTAAATTCTACCTCGGTTTCCCGGAGTACGATTTTTCGGTGGATTTTCACGGCAAGCCCGCCGCCACCCCCCTGGGACCGGCCTCCGGCCCCCATACCCAGATGGTGCAGAACATCATCCTCGCCTTCCTCGGCGGGGGGCGGATCATGGAGTTGAAAACCGTTCAGATACTCGATCAATTGGAAATTCCTCGCCCCTGCATCGACGCCCGCAACATCGGTTTCAACGTGGAGTGGTCGCAGGAACTGCGGTTAGAGGATTCCCTGCGGGAATACCTCACCGCCTGGGTGCTCTTGAAAATCATCGAAGAAATGGAAATTTTGGGCATCCCCGGGGGCGATCCGTTTTATGACACGATCTTCGATATTTCCGTGGGCTACGATCTGAAAGGCATTTCTTCTCCGCCGCTGCGCGACTGGCTGCGCCGGATCATGAACGCGGAGGAGGACATCGCCAGCATTCTGGATACCCTTCCGCCGGAATACGCCCATTTAAAAAAACTGCCCATCGACCCCCATGTCGCCAACTCCGCCACCCTTTCGACCTTCCACGGCTGCCCGCGCGACGAGATCGAGGCGATCGTGCAGCACCTCATCAGCGAACACGGCCTGCACGTGATCGTGAAGATGAATCCCACCCTGGCGGGGTACGATTTCGTGCGCAAAACCCTGCACGAAGACCTCGGCTACACCCACGTCGAACTCGATCCCAAAGCGTTCGAGAACGACCTGCAATTCGACGAGGCCGCGGCGATGATGCAGCGCTTGCGGGAATTCGCCCGGGCGCGCGGCAAAAACGTAGGCGCTAAGTTTACAAATACCCTGGTAGTCAAAAATAACCAGAACATTTTCAAAGACGAGGTGATGTACCTCTCCGGCGCGCCCCTGCACGTGATTTCCATGAACGCCATGCACCGTTTTCGCAGCGCCATGGGCGAGGATTTCCCGGTCTCCTTCTCCGCGGGCATCAGCAAGCACAACTTCGCCGAGGCGGTGCTTTGCAACATGAAACCGGTCACCACCTGCACCGATCTGCTGAAAACCGGCGGTTACACCCGCCTGTTCGACTACTTAGAAAACCTGAAAAACGCTATGGAAGGGAGCGGTTCCCATACCATCGCAGAATTCATCCTCCAAAACGCGGAAGAAGGGTTCCGGCAGGATATTTCCGCCGCCGGGGCCGCCAACGCCCGGAGAATCGTTCCCCAACTCCGCGGGAATCCCCGCTACCACGACTCGCAAAACAGCAAACCGCCCAAAAAAATCGACAGCCGCCTCACCCTGTTCGACTGTATCACCTGCAACAAATGTTTGCCGGTGTGTCCCAACGGGGCGAATTTTTCCATTCCCGCCGGGGAAATGCAAATCCCAAAAACCAATTTCCAATATTCCGGCGAGGGAGATTTCGCGCCGGTGGAGAGCGGGGAATTCACGCTGAAGCAGAAATTCCAGATCGCCAACTTAGCGGATTTCTGCAACGAGTGCGGTGACTGCGACACTTACTGCCCGGAACACGGCGGCCCCTTCATCGAGAAACCGCGCTTCTTCTTCTCCGAAGCAAGCTACCAACGATTCAAAACCTGCGACGGATTCTATTTTCCCGATCCCTACAGCCTGAAGGGGCGCATCGCCGGCAAAGAATACCTGTTAGCCTTCAACCCCGGTAACAAAGTTTACCTGTGGAAAAACGGCGCGGTGGAATTCCTGCTCAGCGCCGATCATCGCCTGATCACCGGGATTAACTTCGTTGAATTGGCGGAGGGGGAAGAAATTGACATGCAGCCTTATTATACCATGCGGGTTTTGTTGGACGGCATCTTGAGCGACCCGCAGAATTATCCCGCGGTGATGCTCCGGGGCGCGGTGCGGATTTGACCCCAACGGGTTATTGAAATCTCCTCCCGGCTTTTGTAACTTCCTACCACTCGGTAAAATGATTCGGTAATTTTTCGGAGCCTTGCGGGAAAAAGCGGCGGCGGAAGCGGTAATGGATCGTTCATCAATTGAGATCAGATAGATACTTCTTTGGTTTGAAGCGTAAAAAGAAGTGGCTTTTTTCAGGCCTTAACCGGGAGGATTTATGGAACGCTGTTACCGAAGGCCGGTATTCCTGGCCCTGTTTAGCGTTTTACTCGCCTGCTTTTCCCTGCCTGCCCGGGAAAATCCTGCTCTGCAAAAGTCCGGCGCGGCAGCGAAACCCAATGCCGGCTTCACGTCCTACACCTTATTGAATATCGGCAATTATTCTTACTGGCTGGCCAATGACGGTATTTCTGCTCATCATCCGGTAACATGGGATGCCGGCGGAATTTATCCGCGGGGGACGGCGCGGGTTATTTACCAGGACGGTCTGACCTGGGCTGGATTTGTGCAGGATCCCAATCCTGCCAAACCGAGATTACGCGCGGGAGGGCAAAGGTACTTGAGTGGTACCGTGCCGGGAAGAATCATTTCTCCCGGCGTGGCGCAGGACCCCAACGATCCCGCGGCGCGCATCTATCGCATCCGCCGGGACTACCAGACCGTTTCCGATGAAGAGCTGCGCCGGGATGCCGCGGAGCAGTTCTACAACGGCGACATTTCCAAAGTAACCCAGGTGGATATTGATGGCATTCGCGCCCAATATGGTGCGGATTGGAACGAGTGGCCGGTAGAATGGGGAGCGCCGTTTTACGATCTGAACGGGAACGGCCTTTACGAACCGGTGCAGGGAGAAACCCCCGGCCTGGCCAACGCCGACCAGGCGGCCTGGTTTGTTTGCAATGATCTGGATGAAGATCATACTTATTGGTCGTTCGGCTCTCCCCCTATCGGCCTGGAGTTGCAGGTAACCGTGTGGGGATATAACCTGCCGAATTCTTCCCTGGGGCAGGCGGTTTTCAAGCGCTACCGGCTGCTCAACAAATCCGGCTTTGCCATTGATTCCATGTTTATCGGGCAGTGGTCGGACCCGGATATCGGCGTGTACACCGATGATTTTGCCGGATGCGATACCCTTTTGGATTTAGGCTATGCCTATAGCGCCTATCCGGTTGACTCTGATTTCGATCAATTCGGTCTTCCCCCTTCCGCAGCGGGATATATACTTCTCCGGGGAGCGTCAGGGCCTTCATCAAATTTCTTAAGAAACTTTGATTTTAGCAGTATTTCGAGCTCGATGAATTTATCCATGACATCTTTCATTTATTTGGCCTACTCCACATTTTATCCGGAACCCGGGGAGTATGAATTAACTCTTTGGTTCTTCAATTATCTTAGAGGATATCGAGGCAGTAGTAATATTGCGAATCCCCCTCCTTACATTGTCGGCGCCGGCCCCACCGCCGGACAGCCTACCAAATTTCCTCTTGCCGGGGATCCGGTGCTGGATACGGGAGACGTTGACGGCAAGGGAAACAACCCCCCGCCTACCGACCGTCGTTTTCTGATGTCCTCCGGCCCCTTCACCATGCAGCCGGGAGATACCCAGGAGGTGATCGTCGCCTTTGTGGGCGGCAACCGCCTGAACGGGGACAACCTGACCTCGGTTGCGGAGCTAAAAACCAACGCCGGCCTGATCAAGCAGAGTTTTGAGAACGGTTTATTGATTCCCCGGCCATTTCCGCCGCAAATCGACGCGCCGGATGACCAACATACCGCTTTAGCGCTGCAAATTGATTTAGGGGATTTCCCCGAGGCCACCGGCGCGTTAGTGTATTTTTCCCCGGAAACCGGCAATGAGGCGGATTTCACCGTTCCGCTGTTCGACGACGGCGCCCACAACGACAGCCTGCCGGGAGACCGCACCTGGGGCGGGAGCATCACCGTGCCCAACCGCCAGTATCCTTTCAACGGCGACCTGGCGATTTACACCCCCGGGGGACAAATCGACTTTCCGCGCCTGTATTCCTACCTGGCCCTGCGCCGCCGGCCGGTTTTGCAAAACTGGCGGGTTCGCTGGGAGAACGGCAAGCAGGATGGGCGGATCAACCTCGGGGAGCGGGTGCACCTGCGCTTTGATGTGCTGAATACCGACGGCGCGAAGAATATCGACCGCCTGGAAATCCGTTTGACCAACCGCAGCGTTCCCCAGCGGTTCACTTATGTGTCTTCTCATACCTTTCCCGCCGGGCAGCTTAGCAGCCGCGAGGAGCAGTACATCGTTGCGGATGCTCCCCGGGAGGGAGATTCACTAAACATTACATTAGCGATCAACTATGATTATCATACGTTCAGCGAATCCCCCGGCTTTCCGGTGAGCAAATGGTACCCCGATACCCTCCAGGGCCAGCAACTGCCGGTGAGCGGCCCGCCCATTATAAGCGACAATATTATCCCGCTCATTGCCGATCCCACCCTGCTGACCGGCCATACTTACCGCATCACCTTCGCAGAAAGCTCGGACAGCGCCCTGGGTTGGCAGCTTACCGATTTGAACGCCAACGTGGTCAAGTGGAGCCACGGGCAGATCAGCAACGCGGAAAACTATCCCCACCCGGTGATCGACGGCATCCAGTTCCGGGTGACGGAGCAGACTGCGCTCCCTCCTTTCCTCTATTTCATTGTCACCGCCAACGCCGCCGGGCCGCTCGACCCGCCGGATATGGGGGTTCTCGCCTTCCGTAACGACGGTTTTCCTTTTTTTAACGGAAGCGACCGGCCAGACAGATCACGCCAACAGACAAATGGTACGGGCTGGGTCATTCATACCGGCAACATCAAAACGGGCAATCAGCCCGATTACTCTTACCAGAATTTCCTTCAACGCGTTCTGCGCAACGATAATGTTGACCGGCTGATCCCTTATGATTACGAAATCCGCTTTAGCGAAGCGCCGGACAACTACGCCAACTGGGCCTACACCGACCAGGAAACCCGCCCGGTACCCTTTGAGCTGTGGAATATCGGGTTCAACACCCCCGAGGACCCCGCGGATGACTTTCGCATGATTCCCTGGATTCTTCCCAGCGAGGCGGCAGGGGATAGCTCTCTCGATCCAAACCTGTTTCAATTAGATCCCAATGACCACCCCATATCCGGCGGGTCGGAGGATCCCTACACCCCCCGGTTCTACTGGCGGGAGCCTTTCGACAAAACCCCCGGCCGGGCCGGCTACGACGCTTTTGTCGCCTCCGGGGGCAGCTACGCGGATTCTTCCGCAGAGGTCATGGCGGACATGGCGCTGGTAAGCTGGAACGGCGGATTGGTGAGCCATCCCAATTTTCCCGCCAATCTAACCGCCTCCCTGCCGGAGCCGGGCACGGTTTTCCGCATCGTCAGCGCCAAACCGCTCACCATCGCGGATACGTTTTACGTGCAGGCGCCCGCCGCCCGGCCGGACAGCATTCCGCCCACCACCCCGTTACTGCTGCAAAACTATCCCAATCCCTTCAACGACCGCACTATCATCCGCTTTTACGTGCCCGACCGGATGGAAGTGCGCCTGGAGATTTTCAACATCTTAGGGCAGCGGGTAAAAACGCTGTTAGAGGAGAGAAAGGAAGAGGGGTATCACCAGGTTGGCTGGGACGGGCGCAGCGATGGCGGCGAACGGGTCAGCACCGGCATCTATTTCTACCGCCTGCAAGGGGAGGGCCGGGCACAGGCGCGGAAGTTGGTACTGGTGAGGTGAAGAGAAAGCGTAATAGGCTTTTAGCCGGGGGATTATTTCTACTTTAAGATTTTGATATACTGACTCACAATTGCGATCCCTCTGTAGCCCTGGACATCCCCCCTG
>CAZFVV010000004.1:47099-82540 GCA_964522165.1 uncultured Calditrichaceae bacterium | reverse complement strand
GCAGCTTAAATTTCCCCCCTTTGAAGGGGGGCAAGGGGGGATGTCAAGAGCTTGATAAGTCTTCACTTTTGCTCTTTTCCCTCAAAGTCTTAAAGTAGAAGTAGAAAACAACCGAAAAGATTGATCAGGAATTACGATTCAACCCCGGTCTCAGGGGAGTATTTTATTCCGAACGTTTTGAAGAAAAGGAGCCACGGTCGGCAGGGGATCCAACCAGCGGAAATGCGGGAACACCTGCGGCCGCGCCACACTCTTGAACCAGCTCCAAAAGGTAATCTCCTTCAACCCTTTCAGCTCTTTGTAGGCTTTATAATCCAGGGACGGGAACCACAAAGTCATGCGCTGTTTGTAAGAATTTACCGCCGGAAGCGGCCGCCCGGCCAGGTGATTATAGAGAATCAGCGAAGTATCCATACCGCAGCGCACTAACAGTTCGTGGGCGGCGGTAAAACGGGGATTGCACTCGATGATTTTCAACTGCCCGTCGCGCAAATCGCGTTTGAACTCCACGTTGCCCAGCCCCCGGAAATCGATGCCCCGGAAGAATTTCAAGCCTAATTCGGCAATTTCCGGGTCCCAGTCGGTAATATGGTAAGTAGCCGGCCCGTTATTCTTCGGAAAACGGCGCAGCACCTTCTTGGTATAATGGAACAGGGGATTACCCCGGGAATCGATATAGGTATAATAACTGCCCAGCAGACTGTCCGGGCCGGGGATGAATTCGCTGATGATCACTTTCAATTCATATTGCAGTACCTGCTGCAAGCGGCGCTGAAGCTCCTCCGACGAGTTCACGATGAACAATTTATCATCCGGGAAGAAGCGTTTGAACACGTGCGATTGCTGCGGCTTGACGATCATGGGGAATTTGAAATCGCCATCGATCTTATGCGCGTCCGCCGGGCCTTCCACCGCGGTGAATTTCGGGGTGGGCAGCCCGATGGAGCGGGTCAACTCCATGGTTTTGCGCTTGTTGATCAGCAGCAATTGCAAATCGGGAATGGATTCATCCAAAATGTAATGATTTTCCAACTCCTTGCGGAATTTGGCCACAAATTCGATGGCGTCGTCATTGCAGGGGAAAACCACGCTGCCGTGCAGGGAGACGCTGTTTGAAGCCAACAACAGTTCTCCCCAGTAATCCGCCGCGCCGTCTTTGCTGGGGATGGGGAATATTTTATCGGCATAGCGGGTATAGCAGGCCGCGGTGTTGCGCAGCACTGCAAGATATACCCGGATTCCCTGCCGGCCCAGGGCGCGGGCGATGGCCAGGGCGTTGGAGGTTCCGCCCAACACCAGCACCGGCGGTTTTTTCTGTTTTATGGTTTTCATCACGCTTCGCTCATTTCCTTGTGAATTAAAATCCCTGATGGTGATGCCGGCTCAAGATGTATTCTAAAATCGCCCCGGCGACCGCGGCGTTTTCCGATTTATTTTTGATCAGGTAGTGATGGTGCAGCCCCGGGTTGGTGTTGATCTCGTTGATGACACCCTTCACCTCTGCCAGGGGGCGGGTAATATCCGGGGTAATCAAATCCACTCCCACCAGTTTCAGTTTGAATAATTCGGCAATTTCCGCCCCGATCTTGATAGTGGAGGGATGCACAACCTGGCGAACCGACTCGTTCTCTGCGGCGGTATTCTGGTTGACCACGGTTTTCAGGGCGATTTTTTCTCCCGCGCCGGGGCGATACCCCAGGGTAAACCCCTGCTGTTGGAGGCACAATTTGCATTCGTAATCAATTTCCAGGGGAGAAAGGGCGATGATCTCCGGCTCTTGCAGGCGCTTGTGGTTCTCCCACTGCATCAGTTCCTTAAGGGAGCGCTTCCCGTCGCCCACCACCACGGGGGGATCGCGCCGCACCGCATCGATGAAATTGCCGTTCAAATACAACAAGCGGTAGGAGCTCCCGGCAATTTCCTTCTCGATCAACAATCGCTCGGAAAAGGTCGCCGCCCACCAGGAGGCTTTGCGCAGTTGGGAGAGGGTTCGAATCTTGGTGGTAATCCCGTTGCCGGCCCCGGTCGCGGCGGCCGGCTTCACCACGCAAGGCCCCCCGGTTTTGCGGATGAACTCCCGGGCTTTCCCCAGGGAGTGGAGGCGGTATTCTAAGTAATCCTGCACCGGGTAGTTTCGCTCGGACAAAATCCGGTGTACCAGCGGTTTATTGCCGGCCATGCGCAGGCTCAGGTGATCGTCCAACATCACCTTCGCTTCCTGCACGAAAGTATAAGCAGCATCACGGCTGATTTTATAGTATCCGTAGCCGAAATCTTCGAGCTTCGCGCCGATTTCCGCGGCGGCGTCTTCCCACAATTGGCAGTAAAACCGCTCGCGCAGGCGCTCGAATTGCGGGCGCTCCGCCACCCGGTGATCCAGGAAGTAGCGTTTGATTCGGTAATAAGCAACTAAAAATTCACTGAACAATTTTTTCATTCCGTCTGATATAACATTTCAATTAAAGCGGGGTTGAAAATTTCCACCCCCGCAGGATTGAGATATTCCCGGTCATGGAAATGCGCGTAAGGGTCGAGGGGCAGGGGAATTTTGTTGAAATCGTAGTAAACCATCCCCTCTTCCCGGGCGATTCCGGCAAAAGTGCGGGATATCTCTTCGTAATTGGCGATGGCGCCCAGGTTTTGGGACGGCTCCGGCTTGGTTACCAAAACGATCCGGGCGTGGCTCTCTTTCACCAGGCGGATGACGTCGCGAATCGCCTGCAATTGTTCTTCCCGCGGAACCACCGTTCGGGCAGGAGATTTGCGCGGTTTTTGATCCACGAACCGCGCTTCATAGCGAGATGCCTCGCCGGCCAGGCTTCGGGTAAATTCGACGTAGCCGCCCGGTATATAGCGTTCGTCCTTATCCGGTTTCTGGGTGAATTGGGGCGCCCGCCCGCTCAGGTGCAGCATCCATTTGGAAACCGCAAGGTTGACGGCGTGGGGGCTTCCGATAGCCAGGGCCATTTCCATCATCTCCGGGGAATAGGAGATGTTCTGCGAAAGGTCGTAAAAACATTCCAACCCGTCGCGGTCGATCACCCGGTAATTCAGGTCGAATACCACCAGTTGGGGATTCAACGCCGTGAAATAGCGTTTCAACAAATAGTAAGTATTCAAAGGCGTTTGCCCGGTGGTTCCCATGTTGAAAGTTTCCAGGCCGTGTTCGGCGTAAATCCGGGTATCGAAGGTGCGGTAACAATGGGAAGAGCCCAGGAAGAGAATATCCAGGTTTCGATAGTTCTGAATATCTTGAAATCGCTGCAAAGTGAACCCGAACCCACCCGGGGCAACCGGGTTGCGGGCAGCGATCTTCATAAGGGTTTGATCCCCTACCCCCACGGTGGAGAAAACGAAGGCGCTGAGGAAGTACAGTCCCCCCAGCACGGCGAGGAATAGCGCGGTTTTACGAATCATAGCCATTCTAAAATTGGAAATAGATGAATTCCGTATGGTTGAATACTCCGAAAAATACGATTCCCAGGATCAGGGCATAATAAATCGCCCAGCGGAACATGCGCGGCTGCCCCAGAACCAGGGTTTTGAGCTTGCCGGCGCGTTCCAGGAAATGAAAAACCTCTAACAGCAAGATAGACCCCACGGCGATGAGCAATTCTCCCCAGCCCAGCGCCACGTTGATGGCCGCTAACCCGGCGGGAGAGAAATCCAGCCGGAGCAGGTTACCGAGGATCAGGAAGGCCTCCGCGACGGAGTTCGCCCGGAAAAAGACCCAGGCGAAGCAGACCAGGTGGAAGGTCAGGAAGACCTTCAAGCCCCGCTGCAAGAGCGGAAATCGGTCGATTTTCACTAACCCGGCCAGCGCCTCCCGGGCTTTTTGGGTCCAGATGGAAAAGACCAGGTAGAACCCGTGCAAAAATCCCCACAGCACAAAGGTCCAATTGGCCCCGTGCCACAAACCGCTCACCAGGAACACCGCCAAAAGGTTGAAATACCAGCGCGGCTTGCTCACCCGGTTTCCGCCCAGGGGGATGTAGAGATAATCTCTGAACCAGGAAGAAAGGGAGATGTGCCAGCGTTTCCAGAATTCGTTGATGGATTGGGAAAAGTAGGGCTGCCGGAAGTTGAGCATCAAATCGTAGCCCATGATCCGCGCGGTTCCGATGGCAATATCCGAGTAGCCGGAAAAATCGCAATAAATCTGGAACGCAAAAAAGTAGGTTGCCAGGAGCAGGGTGAAGCCCTGGTACTCCCCCGGGGAGTTATACACCTGGTTGACGTAAATCGCCAGGCGGTCGGCAATGACGATCTTCTTGAAAAATCCCCACAGCATCAGGCGCAGCCCGGAAATCAAGCGGTCATAATCGAAGCCCACCGTTCTATCGAGCTGGGGCAGCAAACGCACCGAGCGTTCGATGGGGCCGGCCACCAGTTGGGGAAAGAAGGTCACGTAGAGGGCAAAGGTGATGAAGCGGCGCTCCGGCTCTTTCTCTCCCCGGTACACGTCGATGGTATAGCTCATGGTCTGGAAGGTATAGAAGGAGATGCCCACCGGCAGCAGCCAATCAAAACCGGGGAAGCCGTAGAAGATATCGAATTGCTGCAAAACCGCCCGAATGGATTCGTTGAAAAAGTTGGCATATTTGAACGCGAACAAGATGCCGAGGTTAGAGGCCAGGCTGAGAATGAGGTATTTTTTGCGGGCGCTCTTTTCCGCGGTTTTGCTCATCTGCAGGGCGGCGAAGTAGTCGATCAGGGTAGAGGCCAGGATCAAAATGGCGTATTCCGCCTTCCAGCACATGTAAAAATAGTAGCTGGCCGCCAGCAGAAAGACCTGGCGAAACCGCTGCGGCAGGCTAAAAAAAACCGCCACCACAATGGGAAAAAAGATCAGGAATTCTATGGAATTGAAGAGCATCGCTAATTTCTTATGTAGTGGTTGAATGGAGACAGGGAGGCAATTAGCAATTGCCTATTCTGTTATCCCCTGCCTACTGCCAATCCCGACAAAAACATTTCCATCCCTGGAAATTCCTCGGGATTAAACCTTCCGGGTTTAACTGCCTTTTGCTTTTCCGTTCATTTTGGAATGATAGAGTTTCCGATACAATTGCTCGTAACCGGAAACCGTGCTGCGCAAAGAGAACTTCTCTCGCACCCGCTCCAGGGCCCGGCGGGAGAATCGCCGGCGCAAATCTTCGTCGGCATAGAGGCGGTGCAGCTCGCCGGCTAAGGTTTGCTCGTCCCCCACCGGGAAGAGCAGGCCGTTTTCCCGGTGATCGACCAGCTCCGGGTTGCCGCCGGTATCGGTAGCGACCACCGGCACGCCGCAGGCCTGGGCTTCTAAAATCACGTTGGAGCATCCCTCGCTCACGGAGCTAAGCACAAAGACGTCGAACATATTCAAAAGGGTTTCCGGATCGGAGACCGGAGGAACGAACAGAACGCTCTCTTGCAGGTTCAATTGAGCGATCAGCTCCTGGTAGCGGCGTTTCATTTCCTCCCCGGCGCTTCCCCCGCCCCCCACCAGCACTAATTTTGTCGCGGGCGTCTTTTCCCGGAACCGCCGGAATGCTTTGATGAGAGTAAAATGGTCCTTCACGGGGTGAAAACGCCCCATGGCGCCGACCACAAAGCTCCCCTCCAAACCGTATTGCTTGCGATATTTTTCCCGGAATTCCGGGGAGGGATAGAAACGGGCGGGGTCGATGCCGTTGTAGAGCACGGTGATATTGTTTTTGCGGTAGCCGAAGGAGTCGCGCAGCTTCTTTTCCAGGTCCCCGGCCACCACCGTCACCGCGTCGAAGCGCGGCCAGAGGTATTTCTGAACCCGGTCTTTCATAAAAGAGCGCTCGAAGGTGCCGTGCTCGCCGTGGATGAGCGCCGGGATTTTCGCCAGCCGGGCGGCCAGGTAGCCTTCTAACAGGGTGTTCCAGGAGTGGGTGTACACAATGTCGTAGCGGTTGCGTTTCAGAACCTCCGCCAGGCGGCGGGCGGTCTCCCAACTGTTGGCCGGGGTTCCTTCCAATTCGATAATATTGAATTGCTCCATCGGCAGCAACTCCCGGTAGCGCACCCCCTGTAAGACGATGATGTCCACTTTGAAGCGGGAGCGGTCCATCCCGGAAACGATTTTCAGGACGCCCTGCTCTTTCCCGGCAGGGCCGATGAAGTATAGCAGGTGGGCAAGGTGGATTTTTTTCATAAAAACGATGATACGCGATGCTGGATGCTCGATGCCGGAGAAATTCTCAGATCGAGCCATTCACATTATCACTTTAGTACTCCCCGGCAGAGAAAGTCCGTCGATCTTCGTGCCGAAGTTCAACTTCGGCACGCAATTGGGTTGCGAAGTTGAACTTCGCAACCAGTAGCCTGGCGGCGGACTAACTCTGCCGCGATGTATTAGTCACTTTAGTCACTTCAGGCACTTCAGCCACTTACCTCAGGGAATATGCCGGATAATGCGCGGCCCCAGTGTTTTGGTGACGCCCAGGGGCAGCTTCGCCCAAACCTTGATGGCCAGGGAGAATTTCCGGTTATCGGGATTCAATTCCGGCAATTTTTCCCCTTCCGGCAGCACGTACGCCCAACGGAGCGGGTGCTCCCGGGCGTTCCACTGCTTTTTGAACTGGTAGGTGCCGCTGCCCGGGGTGCAGCGCCCGAAATCGAACAACCGGCAGCCCTTTTCGATGGAGAGCTTCAGGGATTCCCAGTAGAGCATCATGTTGGGGCTGTAGCGATTGTATTCCCGCAGGGAGGAGGCCCAGGGAATCTCCATAATCCCCTTGTAGCGCACCAGGAACGAAGCCGCCACCGCCAAACCCTCCGGGGTGTAAACCGTGACGATGAAGGCGTCTTCCGGGAAGGTTTGCAAAATCTCCCCGAAAAACCTTTGCGGGAGCACCGGCGTGCCCAGCTCGCGCATATTGAGCGCAAAGACCCGGTAAAAATCCGGAAGAAGCTCCGCCCCGCCGGCCCGGGCGCGCATGTTTTCCTTTTCCGGGCGGCGAATCTGGCTGCGCAGCTTGGCTTTGAAGGAGTTGAACAGCGTCTCGCTGTCCGGGGGCAGGTCTAAGAAAAAGGTCACCTTATGGGATTTGGTCGGCAGCGCGGACTCGACCGGGGCATCGAAGCGCAATTCGATGTAGCCGTACTTTCTTTCCGCCCGCAGGTTTACCAGAAAACGGTTCAGGGGCGCGGCCAGGGTGGGATCTGAGAGCAGCGCCCCGCCGTAGTTGATAAAGGGAAGCGATACCGCGAAACGCCCGAACAGGAAGGAGTGGAACTCCGTCAGCGGCAGCGCGCCTTCGATTCCTTCCCCGTTCCGAATCACGATATAGAGCGCCGGGTGGCCGAAAATTCGCCGAATCATCCGGCTCCATTCCGCCAGGTGATATATTTTCCCCCCCGGATGCTCCAGAACGAAACGGTCCCATCCCTCCGGGGGAGTCTCGCAAACTTCGATGTCAGTCTTCAGCAACGCTAAATTTTGATGTTTTGCAGCCATTGTTTATTCTCGAAATACCATTTTACGACTTTCTCCAGCCCTTCTTCGATGCGCACCGCGGGTCTCCACTTCAGTAACGCCCCGGTTTCGGTCAGGTCTGCCCAGGTGATGAGATTATCGGCCGGGTGGCGGGGCAGGAAATTCAGGCTGGCTTTTTTCTTCAACAATTCTTCCAGAATGCGGATCATTTTCAGCAGTTCTATGGGGCGGTCGTTGCCGACGTTGAAAATGTTATATCCCGGCAAATCCAGACCGCGAATGGTCGCGTCGGCCACGTCGTCGATGTAAGTAAAATCCCGCGCCTGTTTCCCGTCGCCGTAAACATCTATCGGATTGCCGCGCTCGATGGTGAGGATGAAGCGGAAATAGGACATATCCGGCCGCCCGGCCGGGCCGTACACCGTAAAGTAGCGGGGAATGCTGATATCCAATCCATACAGGTAATGATAAGTATGGCAGAGCGCCTCCGCGGCCTTTTTGGAGGCGGCGTAGGGAGAGAGGGGGGTGTCGGTATGGTTGGTTACCTTGAAGGGGGTGGGGGTATTCCCATACACACTGGAAGTAGAGGCCAGGACAAATTTTTTGATGCCCTGCTGCCGGACGCATTCCAGGAGATTGAGGGTTCCGGTAACGTTGGTATCATAGTAGGTCCAGGGATCCTCCACGCTGGCGCGCACCCCGGCCCGCGCGGCCAGGTTCAGCACCGCGTCGAATTTGTAGCCCTGGAACAACCGTTCCATGGCCCGGTAATCCGCGACGCTTTCTTTGAAGAAGGTAAAATCTTCTGACGATTGCAGCTTCTTTAAGCGCCATTCCTTTAAGCGGATATCATAATAATTGTTGAGATCGTCCACCCCGACAATCCGGTGGCCCTGGTGTAACAATTTCTCGGCCACCCGGGAAGCAATAAACCCGGCGCAGCCGGTAATCAGGTAATTCATTTATGATTTCTCCTCTGCAAGACAGGATTAATGCACTCTAATAAATCCACTCTATAAATTCCAATTAAGAGTTGACGCTGAAGAACGCAGAATTTTATGATTTTCGCTGACAACAAACTCCTTACTGTCAGTTCGTATTATAGCTCCATTTTTTCAATTTAGAGTGATGCGCTCGCCGCCAACCCGGCTGTTCCATCCAATATAAGAATGCCGGGCGAGAAGTAAACCCGGCATCGGTAAGGAGTGCATCATTTGTCGCGGGAAGGAAGTGGAAGCCCGGCCACTTATCCGCCAGAATCGTTCTGGATTTGATACCACAATAGAACTGCCTAAATGACTGAACATCCCTCCCGGTAAACCGGCTTTACAACGCCACAAGCCCTGTGCAAATATGACCGGGCTTTCAATAATTATAATAGGAATATTGGTAGCGCTCCTTTTTCATGTCCACTTTCACCATGTTCAACACCAGCCCCAACATGTTCTCATGGATGTTGCGATATTCCTGCAATTTACGGTTCAACTGTTCGATATTGGTATATTCCGCCCGCACCACCACCAGGATGCCGCCCACGCTGGTAGAGAGAATGGCCGCGTCCGAGCTGGCCTGGAAAGGGGCGGTATCCAGAATGAGCATCCCGAAACGGGATTTGAGCACCTCCAGCACGCTGCTCATCCGTTCCGACCCTAACATTTCCGTGGGGTTGGGAATGGGGGTGCCGGCAGTGATCATATAGAGATTGGGGATCATGGTTTTTTGGATCAATTTGCTTAGGTTTTCATAATCCACGGTTGCTTTGGCGATCAGGAAATCGCTCAGGCCGGGCTTTTTCTTGTTTCCGAATACATTGTGCAAAACTCCCCGGCGCAAATCCCCGTCGATGAGCAGGGTGGAAATTTTTTGCTGCGCAAAGGTAATGGCGAGGTTGGAAGCAGTCAGGGATTTACCCTCCCCGGGACGCAAACTGGTAACGATAAAAGAGGACAGCTCTTTATTCTGGTTCATGAAGAGCAATTTGGTGCGCAAATCCCGGTAGGATTCCGACTCCAGGGTGGGGGAATAATCCAGGGTGATTAATTTAGTATCGCGCTTGCCCTTGAGGTCTTTGATATTGTCCGGCACTTCGCTGTCGCTGTGAATTACCGGAATACTTCCGATGACCGGCAGCTTCAGGCGGGTTTCCAGGTCTTCCGGGGTTTGCACGGTTTTGTCAAAAAATTCCCGTACAATCGCCAGTCCCAGGCCTAATCCCAACGCCAGGGCCAGCCCCAGGAGGGATTTTTTCAAGATCAGGGACAAGCGGCTCTGCACCGGGGGCACCGGCGCGGGATCAAGAATGAAGACGTCTCCAACCTCTACTTCGGAATTGATCCTGGCCTGGTTGTAGCGGGTCAACACGGTTTCGAAGACATTCCGCTTGACGCCCTGTTCCACCATCAATTCCGAGAGCTGCCGCTGCTTGAGGGGCAGGCGGGCCAGGTTTTGCTGCTCTGAGGAAATATTGCTCTCCAGGTTCGAGGCGCGATCCATCATCTTGGTCAGGTGCTCCCGGGCAGCAACTTCTACTTTGGCAATCAACGATTTGAATTTATTTTCGTTTTCGACAAATAAGAAATGGGTGGGCGCGTATTTCCCGGCCAGGGCGTTCCGCTCCGTCATCAAGGCGTTATATTCCTGGTCGAATACCGTGGCCGAGGGGACTCCTTCGGCGCTGAGCAGGTAGGTAACCAGTTGCCGGGATTGATCCAACTGCTCGTTGAAGGATGCGGCGTTCTCGGTGCGGGCGACCAGGTTTTTCAGATCGTTGATTTTCAAGCGCAGCTCATTTTGATTCTGCTGCAAGGTTGTGACCGGGGTCGCCGGCATCACCGCGGTGACCTGGGGATTTATTTCCTGGAAGCGCTGCAAGCGCTGGTTGACTTCATCCAAATCCTGTTTGGCGACTTGTAACTGGTCTTCGAGAATTTTCAGAATCTCATTCCCCTTGCGGTTCTTGATATCCGAATCGAACTGTACAAATTTTTCCGCCAGGGTATTGGCGATTCGAGCGGCCATTTCCGGGGAGCCGCTGGTGGCGGAAATCGAGAGATTGGTAAGGGTTTTCCGATCCAGCCATTTGTAGGAGATGCGGCTTTTCAAGCTCTTGATCGAGGCATCGAAATTTTTCACGTTAAATTCCACCGCTTTCACCGGCAGTGTTGCCAGGTAAGGCGCGTTCACTTGAAAAGCCATGTGATGGATGCGCACCGTATCTTGAGCCGCAAACACCAGCAGCAACCGGTCTTTCACCTTTGTAGCCGGGTTGGAATAATACAACTCGTACTGCCCTCCTTTGGGCGCCACCCGGTAAAGACCGGCGTCACTTTCCGGGTTCACGTCCACAAAACTGAAAAGCTTGTCCTTGCTAACCCCCGGGGTCACAATGGAAAAGTTCAGTTGCAGCTCCTGTACTATCTGGCCCAGGAGGCTGTTAGTCTCCAGAAAGGTAATCCGGCTGGCATTAACCGTTTGGCCTTTTTCCTCCACTGCGCTCATGGTGCGGGGGTTCTGGAAGTACAACAGCACGCTGGAGGAGTACACCGGGTAGCTATCGTACAGGCTCACGTATCCCAGCCACCCTAAAAAAACGGCTAAGAACGTCGTGGAAATCAGAATTTTGCGCCGTTTGAGAATGCGCAAATACTTCTTGATTTCATTTTCTCCCTCCGCAAAAGCGCCGTGCGGTTTTTTCATACCATTATTATTGCTCAGATTCATTTATCCCCTCGCAATGCTTCTTAGGTTAGCGATTCACAGTGCGGTCATATATGGTTATATAGACAGCGACAAGGGAAGCCACGGCGGTAATCGCTGTCAAAACGGTACGGGATTTTTCCCAGAACCCGGGTTTGGTGGGGGTTCGTACCCAAATTTGATCCCCGCTTCTAAACCCGATTTCCCTGAGAGAGATGCCGGTTTGCAGGTAGGGAATCAACTGGTTTTCGATAGACCCGCCGTCTCGCTCCCAGCGCATATCTCTCAACCCGTTCTCATCCAGCGTTCCGCCGACTTCATAGATCACCTCCCACAGCGAGCGGTTCGCGTCGAAGTAATAAAACCCCGGCCGCGGCACTCCACCCAGCACGCTCAGGCGTATCATGGGCTTAACCTGGAGGTTGGGAAAGCGCAGGTAATCGCGGAAATTTTCGCGGATAAAATTCATAAACTCCGCTTCGGACATGTGGCTGATCTTGGCCTTTCCATAGATAGGCAATTCGACGAACCCGCGATCGTCAATCGGAAAAATTCCGTTCAAAAACGAGGTGGTATCCGGCATGGTAGAAATAAATACCGCGTCTCCCGGCATAAAAATCCTTCCCGGCACGTTTTGCTCCTGGGGCGGGGTGGAGGCGGGGCGGTCATTATCGTTTGTATCGTCTTTCCCGGTTTCGCCGGCATAGCCGGTCGTCATTAGCAGCAACCCACTCAACAACAGGGCCAGGGGCTTCACAAGAATATGGTGTCTAAACTGGCTGATCACTATGACCTCCGATATTTGTACTTTCTCAGGCAGAGCGGTGATACCGATACCGTTTTTCTTTTGTATCCAATTCCAAAGATTTCAGCAGCGAACGCAGCTTGAAGTAGCCGATTTTTACCCCTCCGTACTCCGGCTGGCGCAACATTTTCCGAATTGCCCGGGGAGACAATTCCGGGTGTTGGGAGATGATATCGCGCACTTTATCCGGAACCGGCATTACTTTAATATCGATCCTGCGGCCATATTTTTCCGCGTCGAAAGCGATGTAATTGACTTTATCCGTCTGGGCAAGAGCGGTCGATATACCTTCGTTGGCTAAAATTCCGTCGATGTTGATTTCGATTTCCTGGTCGATAATAATATTCGTGTCCTCCCCGGGAACCTCCGGCTTGAACGAGGGCTCCTCGATGAGTGATTCCTCCCCGTTACGCTCCGGTTGAAATGTAACTTCCCGCTCTTCCGGCTCTTCCAGCGCTTCCAGCTTTGGGGAAGGCTCTTCTGCGGGGATATCTATGGAAAGAGGTTCGGGCCTTGCCGGTTCTTCGAAGAGGGTCCCGGTCAGCAGCGGATTTTTCGTTTCCAGGGGCTCCCTGGTCTGTTCAGGTTTTATCTCGCCAATCTCCTGGGCCGGTTTAAGTGGTTTCTCTTCCGGCGGGGTAAGCTCTGCCGAAACCGGCTTTTCTTTGGCGGCCGGCTGGGGCGGCGCGGCCTTTTTCGCACCGCTCTTTTTTTCCACAACTTTTGGCTTCTCCTTCTTTGCCTCTTGCACCGGCGCGGAAGCAGAAACCATTTTCGGCTTTAGATTGAAACTCTTGAGCGCATCTTCAAGCGAAGGATATTCGGAAATGATATGATAAAATTCCAGCATCTGGTAGATTTCGTAAATTTCCGGCCCCATATTCGCCAGCTTGATATCCCCGCTGCTTTCCCGGAAACGCTTGATCTCGCCGATCAAAACCCCCCAGCCGGCGCTGCTCATATAAACCAGGTTCTGTAGATTGAAAACCAGGCGGTAGTACTTGTCCTTCAGGGATTTGTTGATCATCTCCTGCAAAAGATGGCAATTGGCCTGGTCCACGTAGCCGCTTATCCCGATCAACATGATCCGGGCTTCGTCGTCCATTACTTTTGTTTCGATTTTGATGCCTTCTTGCTCAATCATTTTACTTCTTTTCGTTTTTTGTAACTATTCAGCCATCCTTGAAATGGCATTCCGCATGGCCGAAATGCCTTGTTCTTCCTGAAAAAGCGCGCCGTTTGCATTTATAATGATCGGAAATGGCGGCATTATTATTAGTTGCTATTTCAATTTACGAACTTAAATATAATTTCTTTAATCTTCCATTACAATAAGGGGGTAAATATCTGCGGGTTAGCTTAAACCGCGCTGAAAAACCCTCTCCCGGGAGTATCCTGCAACGTTTTTCTATCCCGAAAATGGCCGGTAGCCGGTACTTTACGCGTAAGGGCATAGTTTGAGTTTTTTATTTTGGGGGTATATGGATATAAGGAAAACAACGCCTTATACCCTATACCTTATACCCTAAAGAAACACAGCTTATGCCCACATGCAGTATAAAATATTGCTTGCTGCCTACTGCCGGCCGCCGGCCAAACCGGCTTCCCGGAAAGACGTGAACGGGAACAGGTCCGTAATGGCGTTCAGCCTTTCCAAAAAAGTATCGATGCCGCGGTAATGGCGGATTTTGCCCAACAGGTTCAAGGGAACCCTGGGCAAGTCGAGGTCGAATTCCCAGGGGTGGGCGTAAAAAATGATCGGCCGTTTTTCCCGCTGGCAGCGCTTCATCAACTGCACGGAGAGGGGGAAGGGATATAGCCGGAAATAGCCTCCCCCGCTGCACGGAAGGTTAACCTTGCCCAACCGTACCGTGGTCATGGGATATTCCCATAATTCCTGCTCGCCCTCGCGGTAAATAACGTACGGCTCCCGGGGCGCTTCGGGAATGCCATATCGGTCGTGATGAATGGGGAATACCGAGGAATCGTAACGCAGCCCCTCTTGCAGCATAATCGGGAGCGCCCAGGCGGAGCTTTTGGTAATCGAAAACGTGGGCGCGCGGAATCCTGCTACCGGGGTTGCGGAAAGCGCATTGAGAATATCGAGAGAGCGGCGTAAATCCGCGCGGAATTCTTCCGGGTTGAGGTGGGTGACCATGCGGTGGGCGTACCCGTGAGAAGCGATTTCGTGGCCCTCCCGCGCCGCGTCGTGCACGATTCCGGGGTATTTTTCCGCTACCCAGCCCAGGAAAAAAAAGGTGGCTGTCAATCGTTTCTTGCTTAAAAATGTCAGGATAATCTCGGTGTTCTTCTTAACCCGGCTTTCCAGGATGTTCCATTGCTCCATGGGAAACCTGCCGGAAAATATTTCCGGGTGAAACCACTCTTCAATATCAAACGACAGAATGTTGGTAAACTTCGTCATCAGTGCTTCCGAAAATAGCCGCTACGCGCCCGGCAGGCAATATCACAACTTCATAGATAAAGAAAAAGGCCAACCGGCCTTTTCTCACTGTCCTCTTGCGCTCAATACTACCCAAAGCGTTTTGAAGAGAATTTTCAAATATAACCTGACCGGATGCGGATTCTCAATATAGTAAAGATCATATTGCAATTTTTCCTTCACGTCATCCAGGGTTTCGTCGTAGCCGCCTTCTACCTGGGCATGGCCGGTTAACCCGGGTTTCACTTTCAAACGCTCCATATAGCGGTGAATTTCCTTGCGATATTTTTCCACGAAATAGGGTCGCTCCGGGCGCGGGCCTACCAGGCTCATATCGCCGCGGATCACGTTTACCAACTGGGGAAGCTCGTCCACCCGGGTTTTGCGGATGAAACGCCCGACTTTGGTAATCCGGGGATCGTTGCGGGTAGCCAACTGCGGCCCATTGTATTTTTCCGCGTCGGAATACATGCTGCGGAATTTGTAAATTCTGAAGATCCGGCCCCCCTTGCCCACCCGTTCCTGGCTATAGAGCACCTTGCCGGAGGATTCCAATTTGATGGCGATGGCAATAAGAATCCAGGAAGGCAAAAATAATAAGAAGAGCATGATCGAGATGGTCAAATCCAATATCCGTTGAAGACGATGCTCTGCCGGGGGCGATTGCTCGGTGATAATTTCCGAAAGGGTATGATCGTAATCGACATCATAAGTACGCGGAAGAATTTCGTAGGCAATTTGCTCCTTTTCGCATTTCTGGATCACTTCATGCAGCTTCTGGAAATCGCCCGGATCGATCGCCAGCACCACTCGATCGATATTGTGGCGCAGCATGATTTTTTTAATATCCGCCATCTCTCCCAAAACATTGGGAAATTTCGAGTGGTCGAAATTATTTTCTGCCGGCTCGATATTGATGAATCCGACTATCCTGCGTCCATTCTGCTTGAACAACGAGGCGTTCTCCCAAAGCCTGGTCGCAATCCGATTCAAACCTAAGATGGCAATGTTAGAAGCATCGGAAGAAAACGATTTTCTTATCACATTTACTTTTCCGTACAAATTCACCTGAGACATAAGATTATTCTATCTCAACAATAATAGTCAGCGCCCTGCCAAAATTTGTGAACTATGTCAAATCGGCGGGAAGTTATATATAGCTCCGCCATGTCAATTACACTTATAGTTTTAATATAGTTATAGCCGCTAGTGCCCGTATGACTCATCTCACAGAAGGATTTCACATATTTTTACCCCCCCGTTTCATCCATAAACGGTCGAAATCCTGTACGGAATCATTAGCGGAAATCGCAAATGCTTTCAAAGAGTACCAAAGCAAGGACGTTGGGAATGCTCGACGCCCTGCGCTCTGCGCTATGCTCCGCGCGCCCCGCCAGGAGATTTGCACAAAACCGTTTCAATAAATCAGGTTTGACTATTAAATTGACGTCTTGAGGAGCGTGATCAAAACTGAAGTTGATATGCGGCTAACCATACCCAACCAGCTTACCATTCTGCGCATCATCCTGACGCCCGTTTTTATCATCCTGTTTTTAAAAGAAGCTCCCCTGGAGCAATTATCCGCCTCGATAATCTTTACGATTGCGGCATTGACCGACTGGTACGACGGCTGGTACGCCCGCAAATTCGGGGTGATTACCCGGTTAGGGCAATTTATGGATCCCCTGGCCGACAAGGTTTTGGTCAGCTCCGCCCTGCTGGTATTCGCAGCGTTGGGCTACGTTTTTTCCTGGATGGTCTGGATCATTATCATTCGCGACGCCTTCATTACCGCCACCCGGATTTTTGCCCTGAAAGTAGGCAAGCCGATCATTACCCACGTGCTGGCCAAATGGAAAACTGCCGCCCAGATGATCACCATTTTTTTGATTTTGATCTTTATCAACTGGTATAACTACGCTTCCGGAAACCCAGAGACTTACACGGCCCGGTATTTCGACCCGATCGGGATTGCCATGCTGACGGTTACCTTATTGACCACGCTTTCGGGAGGGATTTACCTGCTGGAAAATAGAGGATTATTGTTGAATATTTTCAGGAAGGTGGTAAGGTGGTGAGGGGTTGAAGGAAGCGGCCCGATTGAAGCCGCACATCGCAATGTCATTCAAAAGAGACTCAAATCAGCCGGTCAAAGATGGAGTAAGCCGGGAGTGCAATGGGCAGCTAATTTGAGAGTGTACAGAAAAAGTCAACTTAACCACCCATTAATCCATTACTCCCCCCTCAAGCGCGGTCGAAGCCCAGCAGCAGCTCCATCAGGCAGTCGATGTCATCTTCGTTATTATAAAAATGCGGGGAGACGCGGATGAAGCCGTTGCGCAGGGAAACGTGCACCCGGCGGCTATTCAGGTGCTCGAACAGGGCGGGGGCGTTGGAATGGTGGAAGGTGACGATGCCGGAGCGGGATTCCGGCTCCAAGGGAGTATAAATCCGGTATCCCTCTTCTTGCAAGCGCTCGATGAGGTAGCCGGTAACGCCGAGCACCCGCTGTTCGATGGCGCGGGAGCCGATCTCCAGGAACATCTCCAGGGAGGCGCCGGCCCCCGCCACCCCCGCGGCGTTGTAATTGCCCGGCTCGAAGCGCTCTGCAGTCGGCAAAAATTTCAGCTCATATTTGAAAAAATCCCAGGAATCCTCCACGGAGAGCCAGCCCGCGGCCATGGGGTGGATAAGATCGAAAATCCGCGGGGAGATGTACATGAACGCGGTTCCCAGCGGCCACATCAGCCACTTTTGCCCCCCGGAGACCAGGAAATCGATCCCGCTTTCCTGCACGTCCAAATGCAGCGCGCCCAACCCCTGGATGCCGTCTACACAGAAGATGATATTATTTTCCCGGCACAGCCGCCCGATCGCTTGCAAATCGTTACGAAAACCGTTCAGAAATTCCACGAAACTGATGGAGAGCAGGCGGGTTTCCGGGCGAATCATAGCGGCGATATCCTCCAACGCGATCCGGCCGTTGCGCTGCTTTACAAAGTCGATCACCACCCCGCGGCGCTGCAAATTCAGAAACGGGTACACGTTGGAGGGAAACTCGAAATCGTTCAGCAGAATGCGCTCCCCGGGGTTCCACTCCAGTCCCTGCGCCAGCCAGTTCAGCCCCATGGAGGTGCTGTCGGTGACGGCCAGGTATTCCGGCGCCGCGTTGATGAAACGTCCCAACAAACTTTTAAAGCTGCGTTTGACCTCTAACAAATCCGGCCAGAACTCGATGTTGCCGCAGGAGCGTTCCCGGTTGTGGCGCTCGATGGCGGCGATCGCTTCGCTGTGCATGGGCGCCAGGGCGGCGTGGTTCAAATACACCATCGCGGGGGTTGGGGCGCTTATTTCGGCCAATTTTTGGCCGAAAGCGCCGGCCAAACCGGGGTGGTTTTTTCCGTTGGATTCCCGGTAAGGGGCTATCAAAGCCGGCTCCGCCGGCCTGAAGGTGTGCGGGAACAAGGCGCGGTATTTTTCCCAATCAACTGCGGCGCCACGCTTTTTTCCGCTCAGAACCATGTTTTCCATGTTGCTTCTCCATATCTCGGCGACATCGATTTCCTGAGGAGCTGTTTGAAAAATTGCCACAAAGTCTCAAAAGCACGAAGAAATCACCCCAAATATCAAAAAGCTTGGCGGAAACTCCGCCTCTTGGCGTCTTCGTGGCAAAACCTGAACTTTCAAAACAGCTTCCGGACGCCGGATGGCAGGCCATCGTTTATCCTTCACCCTGTACGGCGGGCGGGTGAATTCGCAATAGTGAATTCGAATTTGATTTTGAAAGGGAGATCAAACCGCGGGGCGGCAAGGCCCCGGGTATTGAGGGAGAAACTTCGCTCCACCGGGGATGCTCACCCGGTTCGCTGCAAGGGAAAACGACCCCGCCCTCGTCTCCGCCGCACCCATTATTCCCCGGCCGGGCGCTCCCCTCCCGCCTCGTTTCAGGAAAGCGCCAGCGCCTCGGCCAGGTTTTCTTCGAATTCCCGGAGAATTTCTTTGAATTGATCGGGAGAATAAAAACTGATCTCATGGAGCATCATTTCCGGCGCCTGTGTTTCGGAAGGCCGCCAGCGCCAGCGAAAACCGTTCTCGGACTTCACCAGCGCTTTCAAGCGCCGGTTTTCCCCGTCGCGAAGCAACATGGAGATATCCACCTGCACCGGAACACCATTCACCGCCGCGGTCGCCGCAACCTGTTCGTTTTGAAACAGCCGGGGAATAAAAGAAACCGGGTATTTCGCGTAGGTTTTGAACAAGAAATAGACGTGCAGCGCAAATACCCACAGCGGGTAAGCGGCCTCCAGGTCTTCCAATTGAAACGGCGGCACCTGGCCTTTTTTCTTGCGCTCCTGGTAGATCACCGCCCACAGGTCGGAAGGATTGGGGATGTAGTTATGAATGGAAATCTGGCTGATGAAGATTTCCAGGGCGTAAGTGGGCAATTTTTCGTAGGTCACGTCGCGCACGTCGGAATTAATGATGTTGAGGTGTTCCAGGCTCTCGACAAATTTGCGGTGATCCATCTCGCAAATCGCCAGCCAGTCCTCCCGGGCGCCAATGCCGCGCAGGTAGTTGAACAACTCCACCTGGTTGGCGTTTTCTAACAGCACCTGCTGCACTAAGTGTTTCCAGTTGTCCAACTGGTCCTGCACCAGAAAATAATTTTCCAGAACGCTGCGCACGGCTTTATCGGTAGAATCCTGCAAAAACAGAATCCGAAACTCTTCCACGCTTTCTTCCACGCTGCCCATTTCTAACTTCAGGAAGGCTCTTTTTTTGCGCCAGAAGTAGTTTTCCGGTTCTTTTTTCAAAATGGCGCTGATCCGGGCCAGGGCTTCTTCGTGCTGATCATTGCAGGCCAGGTAGTCGGTTTCCAGCTCTACCAAATCCAGTTCATCCAGGGAGATCAGGTGGGGCACCGATGCTTTCAGGATTTGATACACTTCCGCGGGAGACTTTTTGCCGCTTTGGCTGGAAAGCTGCAAATAGCGTTTCAAGAGGCGCTTGTTGGCGGGATCGCCCAACAGGGCGTCGCGCATTTTAGTAAAGGCGGCGGCGTGTTTGTTCAATTGCAGGAGCGCTTCCGCCTGCTGTTCCGCGAATAGGAACGGTTTGCGGAGCAGGGTTTGATATTCGCGGATGAGGGTAAGGGCTTCCTCCGCCCGGCGGTGCTCGATCATCAGGGTAACCAGGCGGGAGAGCACATAGAGGTCATTTTTGCTTTCCGTGAGCGCTTTTTCGTAGTCGGTCATGGCTTTTTTGGAGTCCTGCAATTCCTCGAAGATCTTGCCGCGCAGGAAATAAGAAAAAGGCAATTCCGGGTGGTGGCGCACCAGGCGGTTGGTCATGGTCAACGCCTTTTCCGGCATGTCCAATTTGAGGTATAAATTTGATAAACGGGTAAGCAAATGGGGATGGTTGGGTAATTTTTCCAGGGCCAACAACAAGGTTTTTTCGGCCTTTCGATAAAGCTGCAATTCCTGAAATTCTTTTGACAACGCCAGATAGTTTCTGAGAACCTCCGTTTCCGGAATTTGCTTGTAGATTGCTTCCATGCGAACGATCCCTGTTAAAGTTTCCCTTTGTTCAATCCCTCGGCCCTGAGGCATTACAACGAAGTGAGCACAATTTATACAAAACCGTGACACCAATTTTGATGATTTGCCCAAAATGGCGGGTGGGAAAAATAAATGTTGGGGCAGAGAGCAAAGCGCAGAGCGCATGGAGCAGAGCGCATAGGGTAAAGCGCAAAGAGCATAGCGTAAAAAGAAATCTTCTATGTGCCATGCCCTATGCGCTTTGCCCTATGCGCCATGCACTATGCACCATGCCCTATGCGCCATGCACTTCGCGCATCCAGCAGCGCACCTCCTGGCCGGAAGGGAGGGAAATCGGCGGCGGGGGATCGAGCTGGCAGCGCTCCGCCGCTTCCGGGCAGCGGGGGTGGAAGGGGCAGCCGGGAGGCAGGGCGCCCGGGGAGGGAATCTGGCCGGGGATGGGCGACAGCACGCCGCGGGGTTTGTCTAAACCGGGGATGGTTTGCAGCAGCAGGCGGGTGTAGGGGTGCTGCGGGGATGCAAAAATTTGCTCGATGGAGGCGCTTTCTACGATCTGCCCGGCGTACATCACCAGCACGCGCTGGCACATTTCCGCAATCACCCCCAAATCGTGGCTGATGAAGATCATGCTCATCCCGCTCTCCCGCTGCAAATTTTTCAGCAGATCCAGAATTTGCACCTGGATGGTCACGTCGAGAGCGGTGGTCGGCTCGTCGGCGATGAGGATTTCCGGGCGGCAGGCTAAGGCCATGGCGATCATTACCCGCTGCTGCAAGCCCCCGGAAAGCTGATGGGGATACTGCTGAAAGCGCCGTTCGGGATCGGGAATGCCCACCCGTGCGAATAATTCCAACACCTCTTGCTGCGCTTCCCGGCGGGTTTTGCCGGAGTGGAGGGTCAGCGGTTCCGCGGCCTGCTCCCCGGCCTTTAGGACCGGGTTGAGGGCGCTGAGCGCTTCCTGGAAGATCATGGCAATGCGCCGTCCGCGAATTGTTTGCAGCGCTTTCTCCGAAGCCTGCCACAAATCCTCCCCCCGGAAGAGCACGCTGCCGGAGCGGTACAGCGCCGGCGGAGAAGGCAGCAGACGCAGCAGGCTGAGGCAGGTAACGGTTTTGCCGGAACCGCTCTCGCCCACGATGCCCAGGGCTTCGCCGGGGCGGAGGTCGAAAGAAACGTCGCGGAGGATCGGCAGGGTTCCGTTTTCGCTGCGGATGTCGAGGCGGAGGCTGCGGGCTTGCAGGATGGGAGTGGTTTTTTCAACCATTTTCTTTTCCGGGTAATTCATTTTCGGCGCTGAATAATAACCGCCGATTCACCGGAAAGTCAATCCTTGAAATAAAAAGAGGCGCGGAGAAACGCGCCTCTTGAAGGGATAAGGGTTCGCATTCGCTAAAAATGCAAGCTCAGCGCAGCAGCGCCATTTTACGGCTCTCCTTAAAGGCTCCGGCAACTACCCGGTAAATATACACCCCGGAGCCTACCGCCTCGCCGTTCTCATTGCGCCCATCCCAACTTATTTTGTGCACCCCGGCGGGCAGCGCTTCCTTTAACAGCGTTCGCACCTTCCGCCCGGTAATGTCATAGACCTCCAGGCTCACCTTGCTCTCCTGCGGCAGGGAGAGGGTAATGGTGGTGGTTGGGTTGAATGGATTAGGGTAGTTCTGGCTCAGCTCAAAGCGGGTGGGAAGGGTAGAGGAAGAGTCTGCCCCCGGCTTCGCCAAAGGAGGAACTCCCCTTTCCGGCCGGCGAACCACCACGTTGCTGATGAGCGGAGAAAGGTTTTCAAAACTGAATTTCAGCCGCCCGGTTTTGCCCCGCAGGTGCCCCGCGGCAAGGGTTTGGGCCAGGAGGTGCGCCTGCCCGTTATTAAAGGGAAGCAGTTGTTTCAAACGCAGCTTGCCTAACGAATGGAGGTTTGGCCCGGCCTCGAAGGCCGCCTCCACCAGCACCGCGGAACTATCAACAGGGAAATTCAGGTTATGGAAATGGATCAACAACTGGTACTGCGGAGAGGCGTTTGCCGGGATGGTGATAGGCCGGGAGCGCAGCAGGCTGTCTAACTGCAAATAGCCCCCTCCGCAGGCCAGGTTTTGGATTTCCAGGGTGAGATAGCCAGCGGAAGTGTCTTGGGTGAAAGTGTAATCGAAGCGTTTGTTGATCAGCAGGGTGTCTTCGGACCCGGCGCGCATTTTCCAGGGGTCGGTATAATCGGGAACGATGCGATAGGGGGCATTATCATCCCTGACCCAGATGGCCCCGGATTGCCCGTGCGCCGCGGCGTTGGGATAGCGCCCTTCGCTGAAACCTTCTTCTAACCAGTATTCTCCCTCAAAGCGGCGCTTGATGATCCGGCCCTCGTCTTCGTAAAAGATGCTGATCGGGGTTCCGTAATCGGCCGCCACGGTGGGATAGACCGCCCCGCGCCAGGGGCCGGAATAAAAATAGGTTACCGTTCCGCTTCCGGGAGCTCGATGCGCCCGGTAAGCCACCACCGGCATCAGGGTTTCATCCTGGGAAGCCCAGACCACGTGGGAATAGTTATCGGAGGAATGGGTCAGGTTGGAATTCAGTTGAGCGCCTAACCACCAGGGTTCCTCGGAAACCTGTTCTGCTCCATACCAGGTTTTGGTAGAACCGTTCCACTTTCGCAGTAAAATCCGGCCTGCATCATCATAGCTTACCCGCAGGTTGAGATGCCACTCATCGGTTCCCAGGGAAGGGCGACTGCCCGGGAACGCCGCTATGGTCTGGAAATCCGGATCGCTTACTTTTTTATAAAAGCTGGCGATCTCGGAACCCGAAGCGGTCTTTTTATTGGCGGCGATGACCACGTATTCGTAACCGTCTTTCCAGACTCCAATGGCCGGTTGGGGAAGATGCAGGGGATCGGACAGGGAGTAACTGAAAATCAACTTCGCCATTCCCCAGGGCTCGCCGCCGGGTTTGCTGCGGTAATATACCGCGGCGCCGGTTAAGTTTCCCTCCTCATCGTAATCTGCTTTGGTATAAGCCAGGTGCAATGCGCCTTCATACTCGGCAATGGCGGGGTAAAGGTATTGGAACGCCGGATCGTGGTATATGGGCAGGTCCTCGGAAGCGAGGCTCTCCGCCGCCCAGTGCTCCCCGTTGTCCGTGGAGAAGGTGTACCAACAATGCCCGCCGTCGGAATAGACCGCGTGGAGGGTTCCGCCGGCCTCGCGCACAATGCGCCGGCCGTTGTTGTGCCTGGTGGCGGCGGGGTTGCTGGAAGCCAGGTGGCCTTTATAGCGGGCGCGTATTTCCGCGTTAGCCTGCTTGAACACCACCGGGCTGGTGTTCTGGATGAGGTATTGAACCTCGGCCTGGCTGGCGTCTTCCTGCCAGTTGACGAAATGCCAGGGAATGACCTGGTTGTGGAAGGTGAGATACTGGGTTTGCGGGACGCGGAGGGTGTAGTAGGGCGGTTGCCAATTGGGCAAACCTTGATTCAAAAACACGCCGCCGTAATCCGTTATCTGGCCATTTTCGATAATGAAGGGAGAAGGATAAGAAATGAACTGATTGGATTGCTGCCAGTTGCCGAAGCCATCCTGGTAGTATCGCCAGGGATCCTTTAATTCTACAATACCGCCCTGCCCGCCGGATATCAGGTCCGTTCTTACGGTTGCCGGTTCAGTTGAATTAAACCAGGCATCTTGAAGGCTTGGTGTTGGAGCCGCTGCCTGAAACTGATGATTGAGACTAAAATCGGAATTGTTTTGATACCAGCGATGATGCTTCTGTGTGGTTCCCCCGCCCTGCCAGTTGGGAAGGAAGGGCAATTGGGCGGTGCGAACCTGGTGATAAGTGCCGTAAGCGAAACTCCGGACGCCTCCGGAAGGAACCGGGTTGTTGAGGTCATTATCCACGACTAAACTGCCATAGTTAGTGGTTCCCTGGATTCGATTGACAAATTGAAACTCTACTCCGCTACCAATACTCTGTAGAGCGCCATGGGCATTCAACCGTCCGCCAGTAACCGTAATTCCCTGGAGCGCAGGGATGGGATCCACCCCGGCTAATAACCATTGCTTGAATAGCAATGCCACAGCGGCCGGATCATTTTTATACTCCTGGATGAGTTGAGAATTGGCATGGGCAAACATTAAGGCCACAACCCCGGCGACATGCGGGGAAGCCATGGAAGTGCCGCTGCTATTGCCATATTGATTATTTGGCAGGGTGGATAAAATGGAAGTTCCCGGGGCGCCCAGGTCAATCGAGATTTCTCCGTAACCGGCATTGGAATTTTTCTGATCCGTCCGGGTGGTGTTGGTTACGGAAATCAGGTAATCACTGGGGCAGCCGGTAGGAACATCGCCCACGATATCTACATTCACATGAGCATTAATCGTTGCGGCACAGCTCAATATGCCCTCCGCGCCCATGGCATCATACATGGAACACCAGATGGGAAAGTTAGCCGGATTTCCATAATCCACCCCAAAAGAAGAATTGGTCACCACCACAAATGCGCCGTATTCTCCGTTGGTCTCGTTGTAGCGGGCCCTTAGTTCCAGGGCGTATCCATAAGCCTCAACGACAATCGATTCTGTTCCCGAAGACCCGGCGATGGGCATGATCTTGACATTCCAATTGACCCCGCTCACCCCCAGTCCATTGTTGCCTTTTGCCCCGGCGATGCCGGAAACGTGGGTGCCGTGGGAGCTGGAAGGTATGTTACCGGTATGGTTATAGGCGTTCCAGCCGTCATAATCATCGATGTAGCCGTTGTTGTCATCATCAATGCCGTTGCCGGGAATTTCGTGGATGTTTTTCCAGAAATTCAGGTCCTGGTGGTTCAAGTCTGCCCCGCCGTCTATCACGGCAATGACGATTTCATCTCCCTGGGCGGTGGCACCGCCGGTGGTAAGGTCCCAGGCCTCCGGGGCGTCAATGTCGGCATCGGGAGTCCCGCCGGACTGCCCGGTGTTGTGCAATCCCCACTGTTCACTAAAACGAGGGTCATTGGGGAGAATGGAACGGAGGGTTACGTAATGGTTGAACTGGACTGCGATCACCGCTTCATCGTAACGAACCATATTTAAGGCGGATTCTGATGAAACCGCCTTCGGGTCGAATTCCATCAGCCAGATATTGAGCCGCCGGGAGAGCAACCTTTGGGCTTTCAGACTTATGGAAGAATATTTGCCGGTCCAGGTTTCAATTGTCGCCGTTTTTTCGAGCTGGATGATCAATTCGCCTTCTTTATAAGGCGATTCCCCGGCCTGCACGATGGCCGTAAAGAATATGGCCATCATCAGGAAACTGATAATCTTCTTCATAATGACACCTCTACTGGTTTTAAAAAGGTTGAACTTGGGTGATGTTTTTTCGAGAAAGGTGCAGCTTTCTCTGGCCATTTGGGTTCTGAGCCCCATATCAGAATATTTCCTCCATGTTAAAACCGACTTGTAATTTAACGGGCTTTTCGCTTGCGCCAATCACCTCCTTTCCGTATGTTTGCTTCGCAATAATACGAACCCTTTAAGGGATGACACCTCTAAGCGTCACAGTATTATTGCATCCTCCCGGCGCCGGGCAGTGCAGTGCCCGGCGCCGGTTATTTTTATCGCCATAGTTTGATAATCCGGGCGAAATCCACCGTATTTCCCACCGCCACTGCTAAATCTCTTTTCACATCACTGTTATACCACCAACGAGGGCTCCAGGGAACATAAGCGGGCCCTATCTTTTCCCAGGTCGAACCATTGAAATGAATTAAGGTTTCACTCTGGCCGAATATAAACATATCATTGGAAGCATTCCCCCGCACCGCGTGTAAATAGCCGCGGTAATAATTGCCGGGATTACCGTTTAGGTGGTTTTCCGGTAAGGATCGCACGTAATCCCATTTCCCCCGTTTATATTGATACATCAAATTACCGACGGTATAAACCGTTCCATGCTCATCCACCCAAATTCCTTCGGTTGCGCCGTATAGTTGAGTTTTAAACAATTGTGAGGGATCAAAACCGTTTCCTTCGGCAAATCCATCAATCATCTTTTGCCAGGAGGAGCCATCATACTTTAGTACCACTCCCAGAACTTGTGCACGGTTAACGCCAACGATATATATTTCATTATCAGAAACTCCCCAAATATCCCGCAAGCCTAACTCTGTCCCACTCTCCAGCTTCTGCCACCGCCGGCCGTCGTAGTGGGCGATGAGACCTTGGGTTCCTACCACATATAAGTTGTTGCTGGATGTGCCCCAAATTTTGTTTATACCATAGCCAATGAGGATATTGGGTATTGGCAACTGAATAAAACTGTTCCCATTCCATCTCACAAAAGCATCGAACCAAATATCAGTAGAAGAAAATGCAAAGACTGATTTTATAGACCAGGGCGAACCACTATATGTTATCCGCTTCAACTCCCACTGCTGCCCATCCCAGTGCACCGCGTTATAGGGCAGCCAGGGTTGGGCGCTGTCGCTGTAAATCTCCCCCACCGCCCAGATATCGTTTTCGTTTATAATGGCCACGTCGCGCAGCACCCCACTGCCGTAGAGGCTGGGGAACTCAATGATCTCCCACTGGAAGTCGTGGCTGGTGGTATCCATGGTGCTCACCGGCAGCAGGGCGCTGGAGTCGGTTTTTTGCCCTTCTACCATCCGGTAGGCGCGGTAGGAGTAGTTAGTTGCCGGTTGTAAAGCGGAGTCAGTTACGGTCGTGTCATTGGCGGCCATTGAGCCATTGAAAATGGGGCTGTCGTTGCGGGTAATCAGCAATTGTTGCGGCAGGGGCAGGTTGCGGAGTTCTAACTTCAGGGAGATTTCGGTGAGATAAGGCTCTTCGGCCAGGGTGAGCACAATTTCCGGCCCCGGCGGGGGCGGGGCGGTGGTGGATTTTTCGCAGCTGCACGCCAATAGCAGCAAGTGCAAAATGAAAAAGGTAAATTGCAAAATGCGGTGAATACGAATTTCAGGAGATCGGTAACGCATCATCAGGGCCTCCTTATAATGAGTTTCCGGGAAAGTACACCGGTTTCCCGGCAGGAATAAACGGTTTTGGCAAAAAGTTTTAGGCAGGTAAGACGGGGGAGGAATAGAATAGAATAGAATATAATATAATGAAGGAACATTCCTAACACTGCTGTCCCTGAACGCTGGAAAAGGAATGTCGGAAAATTCAACGCCATCACGCCGCTCCCGGGCGAAGAAACTCTTACGTTTCAAGCCTGACCTACTTATATATTCACCAATGGGCGGCAAATATTGAAAAAAAAATAAAAAAATCCCTCATTTGCTAATGGATCCGCAAAACCCCGTGAAACATATCTTTCAGAACACCGGGCAGGCATTCCCCCATTACTCCATTCTTCCCAAAACCCATCCTTCCAATACTCCCCCTCCGCCTTCCTCGCTCACCCGCCCCCGCCATAGTAAAACAGCGCCCACAAAAACGGGGAGGTAAAAATAATCGAATCGAAGCGGTCCAAAAAACCCCCGTGCCCGGGCAGCAGGGTGGAGGTATCCTTCACCCCGGCGTCGCGCTTGAAGCGGGATTCCACCAGGTCGCCGACCTGCCCGAAAATCCCCACAATCGCGCCGCAGGCCAGGGAGTAGGTTAGCGGCAGGCCGGGAAGGAAAAGCTTGCCCAGCAGCATAAAACTGAGAATTCCAAATAACAGCCCGGCAATCGCCCCTTCCCAGGTTTTGTTGGGGCTGACCGCGGGCGCTAATTTGTGTTTGCCCAACTTGCGGCCGGCGGTGTAGGCGGCGGTGTCGCAAATCCAGATGGCGCCAAACATCACGATGATCAAACGCCCCCCGGCCGGGGAGATGGGCATCCCGAAAGTGGGCAGCCAGCTTTCCAGCCCGGTGAGGGAAACGCTCTCCGCCGCGGCGGGCATCCACTCCGCAAAATTCAGGCGCAGGCGCAGCAGGGTGGAAAAGAACAGGGTGATGTAAGCAAACCCGGTAATCGTAAAAGTGGCGTTCTTGCTGGCCAGCCCTTCCTGCTTGCTCAGGTGCACGAATAAAATATACACCAGGGCCAGCAGCAGCAGGCTCTCCCAGTGGCCGGGGTAGAAAAACGCCGCCAACAGAAAAAAGCTGCTCAACACTAACGCCGGCACGCGGTAGGGATAGATCTGCTTGTTGTGGTACATGGTATAAAATTCCCACAACGCCATTCCGTTAATGATCAAAATCAAGGCCAGGAAATAATAGCCGCCTAAGTAGGTTAGCAGCAGCAATGAGGGAATTCCCCACGTCGCCACGCCGATTCGCTTGCCTAATTCGCTCACAATTTCTCCTTTGCGGGTGTTCAAGTGTTTAAGTGTTCAGGTGTTATAGTGTTTTAGTATTAAGGTGCTTTCCTAAATTTCGATCACAAGACGGCCATAACACATGAACACAATAACATTTAAACACTTGATCACTGTAGTACCCGCGGAATGCTGGTGCGGAAATCCCGGAACAGGTGGTAGGCGTTTTCCAGGTAATCGATAGCGCGGTCCCACTCCCGCTCGCTAACCGCCCGCAGCAGTTGGGCGATTTCTTCCTTAACGCCCATAAACTGGTAGAATTGCACCGTATCCAGCAAACGGGCGATCACCCGCTCCAGCTCTTTTTGATTATGCTCGGAGATGAGGCGCAGGAGGGTCAGGTAGATATTTTCGAAGTGCAGAATGAAGCTTTCCTTCATACGGTCGTAGGATTTGCCGGGCGGGGCGGCCAGCGGGTCCGGGGCCAGGGCCGCCTCGGTGACCTTCTTTTGCTGCTGCCGGTTCAGCAGCACGAAGTTCATCTTGCGGATCAGGTCGCCGCGTAAAAACGGTTTGGTGATAAAATCATTGGCGCCCATCTGTAACGCCTGCATCAGGGTAGCGCTGTCGGTGCGGGAGGTGATGATAATAACCGGGATGGCGCGGGTTTTTTCCATTTTCCGCAGCCGCTCCAGGGTTTGGAAACCGTCTAAGTGGGGCATGATCACGTCCAGGAAAATCAAATCCGGGCGGTACACCAACGCCAGTTGGATGGCATCTTCCCCGTTGGTGGCGGTCGCCACCCGGCAATCCCTGCCGGTCAAAAGATCGGATAGAATCTGCCGGGTAACCGGGTCGTCGTCCACCACTAACACACTGATCTTAGTTTTTTCTGGCTGCGGAACCATCTTCCCCTGTTTTTACAAATACCGGTCCACAAACTCTTTCAACTCGAACACCCCGTCTTCCAGGATAATCTTATCGGCCATGGAAATGGGGGATTCCTCGAAGTAGATATTTTCCACCTGCAAGTTGTCCGATAATTTACTCACCAACTCCTTGGGATTGTTTTGCACAAACCGCACCGGGTAAGTTCTTTTTAACAGCACCTTGGCGGTTTCTCCGGCTACGAAAAGCGATTTGTTCATGTGTTTTGCCATGACGGCGATTGCGTGGGTGCCGGTTTTGTTCACAAAAGTAGTTTCCGTAAAGCGGTCGGTACCGGTCAATACAAAATGGCACTCCTCCACCGCCCGGGCGATGTCCGCGTCCGGCACCAGGCGCACCTTGATTCCGGCTTTGGCCAGGCGGTAGGCCATCTGGGTGCCTTCGTTCAACGGGCGGCTTTCGGTGCAGATCACCCGGAAACGCTTTTTCTGCCGCCGCGCCTCCATCAGGATGGATTCCACCACGCTGCTGGCGGAATGGGTCAGGATGACGTGGTGGTCCAGGATCAGGCGGCATCCCCAGCGGGTAATGACCTTCACGTTGTCTTCCGCGCGCTGGCGGATTTGAACGATCTCTTCCAGGGTGGCGTCGCGGATGGAGTTGATATCCTTCTGTTCTTTGGGAATATTCTGAATGAATACCAATACGTGGCGGGTGCGGTTATAGATCAACGCCATCAACGGTTTGGCGCGCACCAGGGCGTTGCTCAGCTTGGAGAGAGCCTGAATCAGCTCGGTACGGTTCTTGTACAACTGCCGGCGAACGAAATCTTCCACAATATCTAACGCCTGGTTGGCCAGGTAAATGGAACCGTGCGTGGAATCGTCGCGGATTTTGGCGACGTCCGTTCTCCAATACTCTAAGCCGTCATCTTCCGATCCATTCAATTCGTCGATTTCTTTACTTGTCTTAATTTCTTTGCTTGCTTTGCTACTCGACATTTTCATCCACCCATGTTAAGTATTTCAAGGATCCATCATTTACCGGCAGAGCCAGGATTTCCGGTATTTCATAAGGATGCAAAGATTGAATGCGCCGTTCCAGGCGCTCGTAAACGTCGGCGCGAGATTTGATCATCAGCAGGTATTCGCGGTCATCGCAAATGTCCCCCTTCCAGCGATAGATCGAACGCAGCCCCGGGATGACGTTGCAACAAGCAGCCAATTTCTCCGTTACCAGCGCCCGGGAGATCGCTGCGGCGGTCGCCTCGTCGGGAACGGTACAGAGTATAACGTAATATTTTTGATTCATAGGCTGTCAAATATAATGATTTCACATACTTAAAATCAAGCTGATTTTCTTGCTGAAAAGTGAGGAGTGAGAAGTGGCAAGTAAGAAGTGTGAAGTGAGAAGTGTGAAGTGAGAAGTGAGAGTGTGAGGTAGTAATTTCAATTCCCACTTGCAACCCCGCATTCCCGGGGCAGGCTTTCTCACTTGCAACTTCTTACTTGCAACTTCCCACTTGCTACTTGCCACTTTCCACTAAATTATTGACATCCGCTTTGCAAATGACGGAGAGGATTCGTTATATTGGCTCCCGCCATTTTTGAGGGCGCCGGGCTGATAAGCAAATAAATATGATGATTGAGATCCTCCGACACACCTTTTGGGAGACCCTGGAGATTTCCGGGTTAGTGTTTGTCGCCCTGGTGGCGATGGACCTGGCCTACGTGTATTCTCGCGGTAAAATGCTCTCCTTCCTGCAAAAATACCCCCGCGCCCAGTACCTCATCAGCGCTTTCCTGGGCGCCATTCCCGGTTGCGAGGGCGCTTTTTTAGCGGTCTCTCTGCACACCCACGGGTTGATCACTTTCGGAGCGCTGCTGGCAGCATTTATCGCCACCACCGGCGATGAAGCATACGTGATGTTCTCCGAATTCCCCCTCGCGGCGCTGGGATTGACTGCGCTGCTCTTTTTAATAGGCTACCTCACCGGCTGGCTGGTCGATGTGGCGCAAAAACGGCGGCGCGGCGGGCACGAATTCCACTGTGTGACGGCAATTTTTCATCCCGAGGTCAAGTTTTCCTTCCGGCACTACACCCTCGATCACGTCTGGAACCACATCATCAAGCAGCACATGATCAAAATTTTTCTGTGGACCTTTGCGGCCATTTTTTTGATCGAGTGGGCGATTACCGCCTACCAGTTGGAGCGATTTCTGAGCGATAAACCGTATTTAATGCTCTTAGCAGCGGGGTTGGTCGGGTTGATCCCCCAAAGCGGGCCGCACCTGATCTTCGTGACCATGTTCATGGAAAAGACCATTCCGTTTTCGGTTTTGTTCACCAATATGCTGGTGCAAAACGGCCACGCCCTGCTGCCCCTGCTCTCGGTATCGCTCAAGGATTCCCTGGTGATCAAGGGGATCGGCCTGGTGGCCGGATTACTGCTCGGCGGCGCCCTGATGTGGGCGGGGATGTGAGAGGGGGGGCATTGGGTGAATGATGCGCAGTGGGAGGGAAACAAGATAGTGCGCGTGAAACGTGATGCGTGATTTCCGGGCGCCATGGGGCTTTACATTTCACGCCTTACGCATCACGTTTCACGCTCTACGTTTCGCTCATTACGGCTAAATCAAGCGTGATATTCCTAAACCCAGGAGACTGATGTGGAAATCCCCTTGCTGGTAGTGGGAGACGGAAACGGGAATTTTACCGAGGTTCCGGAACTGAATATGGCGGGGGTCAATTTTGTGAAACCGCTTCTGCCCCGGGCGGAAGACCTTATTCCCCTTCCCCCGGAGGCCCGGCTGGCGGCGCTGCCGGGACGGAACGCCATCGGCTACGATGCGGACCTGGAAAAATTTATTCCCCTGCGGGAATATGGGGGAACGCGGGTGTTCCCGGCGGCGGCAATGCTGCCCGATACCTGCCTGCAACTCCTGCGCAGCGCGTTTTCCATGGTCTTGGATTCCCCGCGCCTGCCGAACGGAAATTTTACCGCGGTGGGACGCCTCGAAGACCGTTACGTTGTCGCGGCAACGCCGCTGCAGCAATCCCTCTTTCCCGGTCAGCAGATATTTGCCGTCTTACCGGGCGATGTCGCCGCCTCCGAAACCATTTCCGCCGCCGCCTTGCACCTGAACAGCGTCCCCCATGGCCTGGTTCGCTTCGAAATAAACCACCTGGAGCAGTTGCCGCTGGCGGCGGAAATAATCGGCAAAATTCGCTCCCAAACCGATAAAGGCGCCGTGCACCTCACCGCCGGGGTTTTCGATCCCCGGCGCATAAAAGAGTGCTGCCGCGCCGGCTTAGACGGCCTGGAAGCCATCACCCATTCCGCCCGGGAAGAGTACTACGAAAAGTTCGCCGACCTCTCATTCGGAACCCTGCGGGAGTCCCTGCAAGCCGTCAGCCGGGCCGGCCGCCGCGCAATCCTGCGCTATCGCGTCTTCCCGGGACTGACCGACCATCCCCTGGAATTAGAAGCGCTGAAAAAACTGCTCTCCGAAACCGGAGTGGAATGGATTCGCCCGGTCAATCTCAACGTGGACCCGGAATGGTACATGGATCGCCTGATGCTCTGGACCCTTCCGCGCACCCAGGTGGGCATGCGCAAGTGGCTGAAAACCATTGCTGAAAAATTTCCCCATATCCGGGTGGGATATTAGGAAGACAGGGGCAGTTGCAGCGGCAGGCGGCAGGGTGCGTGATTGGCAACTTGCCTACTGCTGACTGCTCCTCCTATCAATCTTGACCTGTCTTATCACGTAGTCTCTGACAATTGCCGGGATGAATGGGAAGCAGAGCTTCCCGCCCCTGGCGTCACGATGCAGAGCATCGTGACGAGCATTGTATCGGGCAACTCGTTGCGATCCCGGATAAGCCGGGATCGCAACGCAATTGGGGAAGCTCTGCTTCCTGGCGAAGGAATTGTCAAAGACTACGTGATAGTACAAATCTTGACCTTTAAAGCGGGGTGTTTATGACCGAATTTCTGTTGCTGATCATCTTCGTTCTCCTGGGCATTTTCATTCGCAGAACCTACACCCTGCGCGATGAGCTGCGCTCGATGAGCCGGGAGCTTTCCGATCTACGGCGGCAGTTTTCCCGGGGCGAAGCGTCCCCGCCGGTCTCCCCGCAACCGCCGGCCGGTGAGATGGCCGCAGCGGCGCCCCAACCTTCCCTGCCGCCGCCGCAGCCCGCAATGCCGGAAAAACCCCCTGCCCCGCCGGTTCTCCCCCCTCCCTCGCCGGTGTTCCTGAAAAAGTCCGCCAGCCGGGAAGAGTGGGAGGCGCTCATCGGCGGGCAGTGGCTCAACCGCATCGGGGCGCTGGCGCTGATCATCGGGGCGATCTTTTTCCTGAAATACGCTTTCGACAATGACTGGATCAACGAAACCGTGCGGGTACTGCTCGGCGGGCTGGCGGGTCTGGCCGCGCTCTTCGCGGCGTTTCGCTCCCACCGGAAAGGGTTCCACATCTTTTCCCAGGGACTCTTCGGGGCGGGGATCGGCCTGCTCTACCTGTCCAGCTATGCTTCCTACAATTTTTATCAACTCGTTCCCCAGCCGGGCGCTTTCGGGTTGATGATCATCATTACCGCGCTGAGCATCTTCATCGCCCTGCGCTACAATGCCCTCTCCATCGCCATCTTAGGCTGGGCCGGCGGCTTTCTAACCCCCCTGGCGCTCAGCACCGGCCAGGCCAACCAGGTGGGATTGTTCAGCTACATCGCGTTTTTAGATATTGCCCTGCTGGCGATTCTCTACCGGAAACCCAACTGGGCCATTTTAAAACCCCTCACCCTGGGCGCCACCTACCTGATGTACCTGCTCTGGTTCGACCAGTATTATTCTCCCGAACGGCTCGCCCCGACCATTTTTTTCCTCACCCTGTTCTGGGCGCTCTTCTACGCCGCCGCCCTGCCCAATTTGCTGCGGGCGGAACTCTCCTTTGCCTCACTGGACCAGGCCATCGCCGCGCTGAACGCGGCGCTTTACTACCTCTTTCTGCATATCATTCTCCACCCGGAACATCCTGCCGCAACCGCGCTGGCGGCCCTGGCGTTAGGAGCGGTTTACTTCCTTCCCTATCTGAAAGTTACTTCCCGGCAGCCGGAAAAAGAAAAAAGCCTGGCCCCCTTCGCGGCCATCGCCGTTGCGCTGTTAGCCATCGCCACGGCGATCCAGTTTTCCGGGTACTGGCGGGTGTTTTTCTGGTCCCTGGAAGGGCTGGCGCTGGTGGGCGCCGGGGTGCGCTTCAACCTGAAGCGGGTCTGGCAAATCGCCCTGCTGCTGCTGCCGGTATCCCTGGCTGCGCTTCTGGGAACCCTGGCGTTCGATGCGTTCCCGTTCGGAAAACCGGAATATCCCTTTCTATTCAGCAAGCGCACCGCCGCCTTTGCAATGGCCGCGCTGGCCTGCGGGTTGAGCGCCGCGCTCTTAAACCGGACCGGTGAAAGCCGCCCGGCAATTATTCAGCAAATTTTACATTACGCCTGGAGCGTGTTAGGATTTATCTGGATCAACGTTGAGATCAACGAATATTTCCGGAAATTGCTCGAAGCCTCCCCGGATTATAACGAAACCCTGGAGTTCCGGCTCCTGTTGCTGCGCTACAGCGCCTGGATGGCCTACTCCCTGCTCCTGGCCTTCTTCGGCGCCTCCCGGGGGAATCCGGCGCTGCGCTGGGTGGGATTGGGAATCGCCGGAATCGCGGTTTTCTTCTCCGTCTTTGATCTGAGCCTCTACCGCCCCATCGAGCGTTTCACGGTTTTGTGGAACGGGCGGGCATTGGCGCTGCTCTTCCTGGCCCTGGGATTGTTTGTTCACGGGCAGTTAGTCTATCGGAAGGAATTGCCCCTGCGCCGGAGCCGGAAAGTGGTGACAGCGCTGCGCCTGGCGGCGTTGCTGCTGATCCTGGCGCTGGTCACCGCGGAAACCAACGACGCATTCGACAAAAAGATCGTTTCCTTTATCTTAGAAAATCAAACCACGGACGCCCATCCGCAGGTAAAAACCCTGCGCGACGTGCAGCAACTGGCCATCTCCCTGGTCTGGCTGATGTATTCGATTATTTTGATGGGGGTGGGAATCTGGCGGCGCATGGCCGGGGCGCGTTTTGCCGCCATCGGCCTGTTCGGCCTTACCATTCTGAAGATTTTTGTGTACGACCTGTCATTTCTCGGCACCTTGTACCGCTTCATTTCCTTCATCGGCCTGGGGCTGGTGCTGTTGGGGGTATCGTACCTCTACCAGCGATACAAAGCGGTTCTCTTCGGCAATGATGCCGGGAGAACCGCTCCATAATCGGACGCTTCCCTGCGTCCCGGCGGTATGGCGAAGAATCCATTGAATTGCCAATT
>CAZFVV010000004.1:44393-46999 GCA_964522165.1 uncultured Calditrichaceae bacterium | reverse complement strand
AATTGCCAATTAAGAACCTTGCCCCACAACACGGGCCGGCATCTCCAACCCGGCAATCTTCAATTTTCAATCTTCAATCAAAAATCCCTAATCCATCTGCTTGCGCAAAAACGTGGGGATGTCCAGGTCGTCGATTTCCGAATCGAAGGTGATGCCGTCCGATTTCTGGATGAGGGGGCGGTTTTCCGCCGCTTCTTCGGTTTTTTTCCGTTTTTCCCGCAAGAAGGTCGGCAAATCCAGCACCCGGGGATTGACCTCCATGGGCTTGCTAACTTCCGGCTTGACCACCGCCCGTTCATCAGTATTGAAGCCGGTGGCAATCACGGTGATGAAAATTTCATCGTTCAGATTTTCATCGATCACCGCCCCGAAAATCACGTTGGCGTCTTCCCCGGCTTCCTCATAGATGATGGTGGTCGCTTCGCTTACTTCGTAGAGCGACATCTGGTTGCCGCCGGTAATATTGACCAGCACCCCCCGGGCCCCGCGAATGGAAACCCCTTCCAGCAGCGGGCTGGCAATGGCTTGCTGCGCTGCCTGCACCGCCTTTCCGTCGCCGCGGGAGTAGCCGGTTCCCATCAGCGCGTCGCCCATCTCCGCCATTATGGTGCGCACGTCCGCAAAATCCAGGTTGATCAGCCCCGGCACGGTAATCAGGTCGGAAATGCCCTTGGTGGCGTGCAGCAGCACTTCATCGGCCACTTTGAAGGCGTCTAACAGGGGGGTGGTTTTATCCACCACCGCAAACAAGCGCTGGTTGGGGATCACGATGAGGGTATCCACGGCCTTGCGCATTTCCTGAATGCCCTGTTCCGCCCGCTGGAATCGTTTCAGGCCCTCGAACGTGAAGGGCTTGGTCACGATCCCGACCGTCAGCGCCCCTAACTCTTTGGCTGCCTGCGCCACCACTGGCGCGGCCCCGGTGCCGGTTCCGCCGCCCATTCCCGCGGTTACGAACACCATGTCCGCCCCGGCCAGCGCCTTCTTCACCTCTTCATAGTCTTCCTCGATGGCCTTGCGCCCGATCTCCGGATTGGCCCCGGCGCCCAGCCCGTGGGTGAGCTGCTTGCCGATTTGTACCTTGAACTGGGCGTGATTCTGCTCCAGGGCCTGGGAATCGGTGTTGATAGAAATAAAATCCACCCCGCTCAGGCCGGTTGTTACCATGGTGTTGATGGCATTGCCGCCGGCACCGCCGACCCCGATTACCTTCAACTTCGCATTCAATTCCGCTCGTTCGTCAAACTCTATCGCCATAACGCCTCCAGTTGGTTATAGTTGATCGCCTTCCTTGCCGCCGTTTTTCATAGGAGTGCAAAACTTCAGTTTTGCACTTAGAAGTAAGCCGAAAATCACCCCCAGGGTAAAACTAAAGTTTTGCTCCAAAGGAGCCACTTCGTGGCACTCCGGGTCTAAAAGAACCTCTTAAAAAACTGCCGGAAACTGCCCAGCACGTCGTCCCATAAAACCCCGTGCTGGGGATTGGATAAAATACCGCTCTGGTGATAGAGCGGCCCGTAAAGGCACAATCCTACCGCGGTGCTGTAAATAGGGCTGCGCACAGAGTCGGTCAGCCCGCCCAGAGTTTTGGGAACGCCCAGGCGCACCGGCATTCCCCATATATCTTCCGCCATTTTTGTAGTACCCTCCAACAGCGCCGCTCCGCCGGTAATCACCGCACCGGCAGCCATCAAATCCAGCAGTTCCGATTTTTTCATTTTTTGGTGTACCAACGACAGGATTTCCTCCATGCGCGGGGCAATGATATCAACCAGCACCGAACGGGAGATGGTGCGCGGCAGGCGCCCTCCCACCCCGGGCACGGTGATGGTATCCGCCTCGCTGATACCGTCGCGCATGGCCGCCCCGTATTTGATCTTGATCGCCTCGGCCTGTTCCGGGGGGGTGCGCAATCCCACCGCAATATCATTAGTGACGTGCTGCCCGCCCAGCGCCACCACCGAGGTATGCTGGATGTGCCCGTCGAAAAACATGGCGATGTCGGAAGTGCCGCCGCCGATGTCCACCAGTGACACCCCTAACTGCCGCTCGTCGTCATCCAGCACCGCTATACTGGAAGCCAGCGGTTCCAGAACGATTTCTTCCACGTCATAGCCGGCGCGCTGCACGCTGCGCACGATGTTCTGCGCCGACGTAACCGCGGCGGTGACGATGTGCACCTCTACCTCCAGGCGCACCCCGGACATACCCACCGGGTCGGCGATACCGTCCTGGTCGTCCACCAGAAATTCCTGCGGGATGACGTGGATAATTTCCCGGTCGATGGGAAGCGCCAGGGCCTTGGCGGCGTTGATCGCCCGCTCCACGTCTTCCTCGCTGATCTCGTGATCATCGCGGGAGACGCCCACCATGCCCTTGCTGTTGATGCTGCGGATATGGTCCCCGGCAATGCCTACAAAGACCGATTCCACCTGGACGCCGGCCATCGCTTCCGCTTCTTCGACCGCCGCCCGCACGGAACTAACGGTCTTATCGATGTTTACCACCACCCCTTTGCGCAGCCCGTGTGAGGGGGAGCTGCCGATTCCCACGACGTTCAGCTTGCCGTCGGGATCCTCTTTCACCACCACGGCGCAAATCTTGGT
>CAZFVV010000004.1:0-44293 GCA_964522165.1 uncultured Calditrichaceae bacterium | reverse complement strand
AGACGCTGGTAATGCTTTTCCCGGCCGATCTTTACCCGCGCCGCGCCTTTTACTAAAATCAATTCCGGTTCGCGATTCTTCCCCAGGTTGATCTCGGAAATAAACGAAAAGAGATCGCGATCGACTTCGCGAATTTTTTGCACCACCCCGATGATCTCTTGCAGCGCCAGACTGTCTTTGGCCAGCTCCCGGGCGGTTATGCCGGTCACCAGCGGGTATTTGCTCATGGGCATGGAGGGCAATTTTTTGAGAATGGCCCCCTCTTCATCGACCATGTAGAGCACCTTATCGGCCAGGTAGAAGACCGGCTCGCGCTCCTGCACGTTGATCAAAATCGTCGCCGGCATCACCCGGGAGACGCTGACCCCGCGGAAATAAGCATTCTTCAGCAGCGTTTTGTTCAGCTCATCGATGTTAACCTTATACATGATTTGCGTGGTATCGATCTTAGCCGCCTTGCGGATCTCCTGCGTATCAATGAAACGGTTGCCGGTAATGCGAACCGTTTCCGCCCGGAAAAGAGAGGTGCGGTACATCAGGTAATTGCTTCCGCGATAGACGCCATACCCCGCCAGCGCCAGCAATCCCAAAATTGCCACCATTTTCGGGCTGGGGTATAACATTTTGGGCATTTGTTTGTTTTTGCGTTTCATGGTCTCGGAATTTCGTATTGCGTAGTGCGTATTCCGTAGTGCGTAAGAAAAACGGAATACGCAATACGAAATACGCGATCATTTAAAAGTTACGCTTCACGCCTCACGGCTTCTCCACCCTTCGCTGATCTTCCTCCGAAAAACCCACTAACTTTACTTCCAATTCCAGCCACACCCCGGAGTGTTCGTACACTTTGCGCTGCACCCGCCAGATTACTTCGTAAATGTCCCCCGCAGCGGCGTGGTTAAAGTTGACCACGAAGTTGGCGTGCTTGGGAGAGACCATCGCGCCTCCCACGGTAAATCCTTTGCACCCTGCCGCTTCGATCAGCCGCCCGGCGTAATCCCCGGGGGGGCGTTTGAACACGCTCCCGCAGGAGGGATATTCCAAAGGCTGCTTCTCGGCGCGGCGTTTCAGGTAATCTTCCCGGGAGCGGCTCAATTGCTCCCGGTCTCCCGGCTCCAGGAATAGCCAGCAACCTAAGAGTATTTTGTTTTCCAGGCCGTCGGCGCGGCGGTAACCGAACTGCGCTTCCTCCCGGGGAAGCTGAACCCGGCGGCCTTTCTCGTCCAGTGCGTCGATGCGCAGCACCCGCTCGCCGATCTCTCCCACGAACGCTCCGGCGTTCATCCGCAGCGCTCCCCCCACGGTGCCGGGAATGCCGGACATGTAATCCAATCCCCCCAGGCTGTGTTTTTCGCAATATTCCACCAAATCCGCCACGGTTGCGCCGGCGCCCACGTAGAGCAGGTTTCTTTCGTGAAACAACTGTCCGCAGCAATGTTCCAGCAGCGCTACCACACCCCGGAACCCCTCATCATGCACCAGCACGTTGGCGCCCTTTCCCATCACAAAACAGGGTATGCCTTCCCGCATACAGTAGCGAATGATCTGCTCCAGCTCTTCTACCGTCGCGGGGGTCGCCAGGATGTCCGCTTTACCGCCCACCCGGTAACTAGTCAGCGGCGCCAGCGGCTCAGCAAGGCGGCAGCTATCCGGGTATTCCCGCTTCAGCCGCTGGATGATTTTTTTGATCTTCTCCGAATTCAATGTTCAATCTTCAATTTTCAATCTTCAATTCTTTCCCAGCTTTTCCGCCAATTCATTGGCGCACTTCCAGACGTCGCCGGCCCCGATGGTGATGGCCATATCCCCGGGCTGGAGGAGCGGGAACACTTCCCCGGCCAATTTGCGTTTGTCTTCCACGTAGAGCACTTTTTTATGCCCCATGGTGAGGGCGGTATCGGCGATGAGCTTTCCGCTGACGCCCTCGATTGGTTTCTCCCGCGCCGGGTACACGTCGGTGACGACCAGGATATCGGCGTCGAAAAAGGAGCGGGCAAACTCTTTGTAAAAATCCCGGGTGCGGGAATACAGGTGCGGCTGGAATACCGCAATAATGCGCTTTTCCGGCCAGCTGCTGCGCGCCCCTTGCAGGGTGGTGAGGATTTCCGCGGGATGATGGCCGTAATCGTCCACCACCATGATATCGTTTACCTGCGCCTTGATCTCGAACCGGCGGCTGATCCCGGAAAATCCTTCCAGCGCTTTTTGAATGGTCGCAAAGGGAACTTCTAACTCCAATCCCACGGCAATGGAGGCCAGGGCGTTCTGAATATTGTGCCTGCCGGTCAAATTCAGCTTTACGCGGCCCAACAATGCGCCCTCGTGGAAGGCGTCGAACTCCGTTCTGTAGGGCAAAAAATGCGGGTTGCGGGCGGTGAAATCCGCCTGGCTGCTGAAGCCGTAGCTGATCACCGTGCGCTTCAAGGCGTGGAGGATTTCCTGCACCCCGGGATTATCCAGGCAGGCAATCACCTTCCCGTAAAAGGGAACCTTGTTGGCAAAGGCAATGAAAGCGTTTTTCAAATCCTCCAGGTCCTTGTAGCAGTCTAAGTGATCAGCGTCCACGTTGGTAATCACCGCGATGGTCGGAATCATGGAGAGGAAGCTGCGGTCGAATTCATCCGCTTCCGCCACCAAAAAATCTCCCCGTCCTAACTTGGCATTGGTGTCCAGGGAGCGCACCTTGCCGCCGATGATCAGGGTGGGGTCCAGCCCGCCCTCGGTCAGCACCGCCCCAATCAGCGAAGTGGTGGTGGTTTTTCCGTGGGTTCCGGCCACGGCGATCCCGTATTTCAAACGGATCAGCTCACCTAACATTTCCGCGCGTTTGATCACCGGAATTTTGCGCCGCAGCGCTTCCTGCACTTCTAAGTTATCCGCGGTGACCGCGGAGGAATAGATCAGCACCTCCGCGTCCTGCACGTTCTCCGCCCGGTGGCCTTCGCTAATCCGCGCGCCCATGGCGGCGAGCTTGTGGGTAAGCTCGGAAAGCTGGGTATCGGAGCCGCTTACCTGGTAGCCCAGGTTCAGGAGCAGCTCCGCAATCCCGCTCATCCCGATCCCACCGATCCCGACGAAGTGAATTTTGTGAATTTTGCCTAAGCGCATATTTTTGGTGTTATGGTTTTATTGTGCTCTGGTGTTCAAGTTGTTCGAATACCGGAGCACCTGAACACTTGAGGACTCGAACACGGTTTTCTCTTCATATTTCCAACAATTTCAATACTTCCTCGCCGATCTGTTCCGCAGCGCGGGGACGGGCCAGTTTTTTCCATGCCGCGCTTTGCTGTTGCCGCAGGGATTCATCGCTCAGCAGGGTTTCCAATGCCCGCTGCAACTCTTTTTCCCAGCCCGCTTTTTCTGTGACCATCAGCGCCGCCCCGGCTTCCGCGACCATCCGGCTGTTGTGCTCCTGGTGATTTCCGGCTGCGTAAGGATAAGGCACCAGCACGGCCGGTTTGGCGACCACGGCCAACTCCGCCAGGGTGATCGCCCCGGCCCGGCAGACCACCACGTCTGCGGCAGCGTAGGCTACATCCATCTCCTGGATGTAGGGCAGAATGCGCACCCTTTCGGCGGCGCCTTGAAATCCCTTCATTACTGCCTCGAACTGGCTTTCTCCGGTCTGCCAGAGCGCCTGCATCTCGTATTTCCGGAGCAAATCCGGGAGAATGCCGCTCATGGCGGTGTTAACGGAGCGCGCTCCCTGGCTGCCGCCGAAGATGAGCAGGGCCATTTTACCCTGCTCCAGGCCCATTTTTTCCCGCCCGGCCTGCCGCGTAACGCTGCCGAGGGTTTCCCGAACCGGATTGCCGGTGACCACTAATTTATCCGCATACTGCGGAAAATGCCGCCGCGTCGCATCGAAAGAGAGGCAGATGCGCCTCGCATATTTGGCCAGCAGCCGGGTGGTGATCCCGGGGTACACGTCCTGTTCCTGAATGAGCACCGGCGCCTTCATCTTTGCCGCGGCGTACAGCACCGGGCCGCTCACGTAGCCGCCGGTTCCCACCGCTACGTGGGGTGAAAACTGCTTCACGATTCTCCGGCTTTGATACAAACCGATCAGCAGCTTCGCCGGGAATAGCAGGTTTTTAAGGCTGAAGCTGCGCGCGAATCCCGAAATCAGGATAGTCTCCAGGGGAACGCCGTAACGGGGCACAATCCGGGTTTCGATGCCGTTTTTGCCCCCCACGTAGAGGAACCGGAAATCGCCCTTGCGTTTCAGCGCTTCGATAGTTGCCAGCGCCGGGTACACGTGCCCGCCGGTTCCTCCCCCGGCAATCAGAATTCGCTTTTCCATCCTCAATTCACCATTCCCTATTCACCACTCACAATTCTCTATTCACCACTCACGATTCTCTATTCGCCATTCACTGAATTCACCATCCCCCCGTTCAGCGCACCTTCTTCACCCCCGCCCGGCTGCGGGCTCGGCGACGAACCGGCAGATGAACCCCCTCATGCGGCAGCGGGGTAGAAACCGCCGGGATAAACGCCATACTTTTTAGCTTGATTTTGATTTTCATTTTCATCTTCATATCACGCCATCCTTTCCGCGAATCCTTTTCCCTTCTTACTTTTTCCTTCTTACTTCTTACTTCTCACTCTTTTCTCCCGCGGCAGGTAGTTGAACTTCGGCATTCGCAGGCTCCGCAACGAGCGCTCTTTCCAGGGAACGCGGTTGGCGGAAACCCGCCCGGATACCTGCCCGGCCAGCCGCAGCAGCATTCCCGCATAGATGCAGGAGAACAGCAGCGCAGTTCCCCCGTAACTGATGAACGGCATGGGCAGGCCGGTGGCGGGGATCAGGCGCAGGGTAACCATCATGTTGATGGTGGCATAATACACGAAATGGGCGGTGACACCCACCGCCAGGTACACGTCGAAACGATCCGCAGAGCGGCGGGCAATGCGAACCCCATGCACCAGGATGATCCCGAACAGCGCGACCACCGTTAAAGCGCCGATCAGCCCCCACTCTTCCCCGATGATGGCAAAAATGAAATCGGTATGCGCCTCCGGCAGAAAGAACATTTTTTGGGTACTCTGGGCAAACCCTACCCCGGCGATCCCGCCCTGCCCTAAGCTGACCAGGGATTGATAGACCTGGTATCCCGCGCCCTGGATATCCGATTCCGGGTTGAGAAAGGAGAGCACCCGGCGCATTTTGTAGGGCGAAATCACCGCCGCCGCGGCCAGGGGAGGAATGAACGCCAGCCCGGTCAGCGCCAGGTGCCACACCCGGGTGGGGGCGGCAAAAAGCATGGTGATTCCGATCAGGACGATCATGGCGGCGCTGCTGAAGTTCGGCTGGCGCAAAGTCAAAAACGAGAATACCGCCACGTAGAACAGGTGCGGGAACACCCCCTGGCCGTAGCTGCCCATGATCTTTTCCTTGCGGCTCAGGGAGTCGGCGAAGAAAAGGATCAGGCTGAATTTAGCCACGTCCACGGCCTGGAAATGAATCGGGCCGATATAGACCCAGCGTCCCCGCTGGATAAAGGCGGTATAGACCAGGATCGCCAGGCTGATCAACAAGAGAATCCAGGTATTCCCCTGCAATTTTTTGTAGGGCAGGCTGTAGGCCGCGGCCATGCCCATCAATCCTAAGAACAGCCAGGTGAGGTGGCGCTTCAGAAAGTAAAAATGGTCGCCGAAATACTGCTGGGCATAGAAGGCGCTGGCGCTATACACCATGATGATCCCCAACAGGATCAGCAGGAAGAACGCGGCTGCCAGCCAGAAATTTTGGAAACGTTTTTTCATCGTCTTCTTCGCTGTACGGGAGGCGGAGCCTCCACGGTGGCGATCCGATGCGGAGCGTCGGATCGAGCAAAACGTAGTGGATTCTTCTACTCGTCACAACGCTCCGCGTTGTGACGCCGCCAGCGAGGCTCTGCCTCGCGTTTTCCTTCCACCCTTAAAGCACCATAAACCCGCCTTCCAGCACGTTCATCTTCTTTACCAACTCTTTGAAACGCCGCCCCCGCTCCTCATAATCCCGGAACATATCGAAACTGGAGCAGGCCGGGGAGAGCAGCACCACCTCGCCGGGGCGGGCCAGGGCGCGGCAACGGCTCACCGCTTCCTCCAAACCGGCCGCCTGGTACACCGGCACGACTCTTTCCCACGCCTCGGCCATGCGCCGGGATGCTTCCCCGATCACAATGACCGCCCGGGCGTGTTTTTTGAGCAGTTCGTTGATTTCCGAAAAATCGCCTCCTTTATCCTTTCCCCCGGCGATCAAAATGATCGGTTCCGGAAAACTCTGCAAGGCGTAGCCCAGGGAGGCGACCGTGGTGGCTTTGGAATCGTTCACGTACTGCACCCCTTCGATGGTGCGCACCGCCTCCAAACGGTGCTCCACCCCGGGGAAATTTTCCAGCACCCCGCGGATGGCGTCCGCGGAAATCCCCTGCAACGCCGCTAACAGGGCGGCGGCCGCCATGTTGTAGCGATTATGCGGCCCACGCAGCAGGGTTCGCCGTACCGGGACGCGCAGGCTGAGGCGCTGCCAGCGGATTTCGATGGCGTTATTGCGCCAGAACGCCCCTGCTTTCAGCTCCCGGGAGATGCTGAAAGGAATTTTTTGCGGGCGTGAAGCGGCGATCCGCCGGCTCAGAAATTCGTCGTCAGCGCAATAGATCAGAAAATCCTCCTCCTGCATGTTGCGCAGGATTTGCAGCTTGGCCTGCACGTAGGATTCGTAATCCGGGTAACGGTCCAAGTGATTGGGAGACAGATTCATAATCACCGCAACGCGAGGCCGGAAATTGGCAATGGTTTCTAATTGAAAGCTGCTGACTTCCAGGATGGCCGCCTCCGGGTCGGGCAGGCGGCGGATTTCCGCGGCCAGGGGCGAACCGATGTTTCCCCCCACCAGCACCCGCTCAAACTGCTGCTTGAAAATCTCCCCGGTTAATTGCGTCGTGGTGGTTTTGCCGTTGCTGCCGGTAATGGCGATGACCGGCGCGGGGCAGAACCAGGAGGAGACTTCCAGTTCCCCGAGAATGGGGATGTTCCGCTCCTGCGCCTCTACCAGCGCCGGAACGGAAAGGGGAATGCCGGGGCTGATGCAGATGAGATCGCTCTCCAGCACTCGCTGGCTGTGGCCGCCAAACTCCACGGACACGCCGGGCAGCGCGATTTCTTCCCCTGAAAACGGCGTTGCCGGGCGGGGTTTTTGCTCGCTCAGCAGCACCCGGGCCCCGGCGGAGGCCAGCAATTCCGCCAGGGCGATCCCGCTGCGGGCCGCGCCCAACACCGCCACAGACGCGCCCTTCAGGCGCTGGCGGTTTTCCCGGTTATGGCGTGATATTTCGAACATCGCATCCTTGAAGCATTGAAAAGTGCAAAATGAAAAGTGAAAATTGAATAGGAGATTGTCCCATTCACTCTCTTACCTTTACACTTTCCACTTTGCATTTTTCACTTTGCATTTTTACCGCACCTTAAACGTCGTCAACGTTAACATGGCCAACAGAATTCCCACGATCCAGAAGCGCACCACCACTTTGCTTTCCGGCCAGCCTTTCAACTCGAAATGATGGTGCAGGGGAGCCATTTTGAACACCCGCCGGCCCTGCCCGTAACGCTTCCGGGTATATTTGAAATAGCTGGTCTGGATGATCACGCTGAGCGTTTCCGCCACGAAAATCCCGCCGATCAGGATCAGGAAAATCTCCTTTTTGATGAGCACCGCCGCCGCGCCTAAAGTGCTGCCCAGGGCCAGGGAGCCGGTATCGCCCATGAACACTTCCGCGGGATGGGTATTGTACCACAGGAATCCCGTGGCCGCGCCCACGATGGTCATGCAATACACCGTTAACTCCCCGCTGCCGGGCAGGAAGATGATGTTCAGGTAATCGCTGAACACCGCGTTGCCGGTCACGTAGCACATTCCCGCAAAGGCCAGCATGGCGATAGCGATCAACCCGCTCGCCAGGCCGTCCAAACCGTCGGTAAGGTTTACCGCGTTGGAGGTTCCGGCGATGACGAACACGATCAATGGGATGTATAATAATCCGAACTGCATCTCCAGGTTCTTGAAAAAGGGCACGCTGGTGTTGGCGTTATAGCCTTTTTCCACAAACTCCGGGTTAAAGTAGATCAAGCTGCCGAAAAGCAGCCCTAACGCAATCTGCCCGGCCATTTTATAACGCCCGATCAATCCTTTTTTATACTTCTTCACCACTTTCAGGTAATCATCGATGAAACCGACCGCGCCCATCCAGAAGGTGGCCAGGAAGATCATGCGGATATAATAATTGCTCCATTTGGCCCACAGCAGCACGGAGATCAGCACCGCGCCTAAGATGATCAACCCTCCCATGGTGGGAGTGCCTTTCTTGGCCTGGTGGCTGGCCGGCCCGTCGTGGCGGATTTCCTCCCCGATCTGGTTTTTATGCAGCAGGCGGATGATTTTCGGGCCGATCACAAAGCTGAACAGCAGCGCGGTGATCGCTCCTAACGCCGCCCGCACGGTGATGTAGCGGAACAGGTTGAACCCGAAAAAATAGTCCCGGAATTCGAATAGAAAATCTGCCAGCATACTCTTACCTATTTTTGGGTGTTCGAGTGTTCAGTTGTTTGAGTGTTATAGTGTTTTGGCGCAGGGGGGCAACATTATCAACTTGCTATAACACCAGAACACCTAAACACTATGAAACCTGAACACTATAAAACCTCCAAAACTTTTTCCATTTTCATCCCCCGCGACCCCTTCAGCAGCACCAGGTCGTGGGGCTGCAAAATTTGCCGTAAATGCGCGGCAATTTCTTCATGGGTTTCGTAATGAAACGCTCGCTTTCCCCTGCCGGCTTTTTCTTCAAAGCCCTGCAAAGTGAAGCGGGAGAGCGGTCCATAGAGCAGCGCCAGGTCCACCGGTTTTTCGGCCAGGTATTCTCCTAACCGGCGATGCTCGGTTTCGGCGAATTCGCCTAATTCTAACATGTCGCCTAACACCGCGATCCGTTTTCCCCGGCCGTTTCGCAGCCCGGCCAGGTAGTTCAGCGCCGCGCGCATGGAATCCGGATTGGCGTTGTAGGCGTCGTTGATGAACAGAACGCCGTTTTTCTCGAATATCTCCATGCGCTGTTTTGCCGGGGAAAAATTTTCCAGCGCCCGCCCCGCTTCGCTCTCCGAAACGCCGAAATGCAGCCCCACCGCCGCGGCTAACAGGGCGTTGAGCACCTGGTGCGTTCCCGGGACCTTCAGTTGAATGGAGACCGCGTCGTTCAGCCGGAATCTCACCCGCCCGTAGCGGTCGATGAACTCCACCCTGCCGCGCACGTCGTTGCCGGAGTTATATCCCACGGTAATCACCTTGCGCCCGGCGCGGGGATAATTCCGCAAAAAGCGGTCTTCCACGTTCAAAAAGATTGGCGCCGAAGGCTCCAGGGCCTCGAACAGGGAAATCTTTTCCCGGTAAATGGCCTCTAAGCTGCCCATGAACCCGATGTGTGCCTTCCCGACGTTGGTCACCACCGCGGCGGTGGGCTTTGCCAGGCCGGCCAGCAGGGCGATTTCCCCGGGGTGATTCATGCCCATTTCTAACACCGCCATTTCGGCCTGCTCGTTCAATTCCAGCAGCATCAGGGGAAGCCCGACGTGGTTGTTCTTGTTCCCCTGCGACTGGAAGACCCGGAAACGCGCCGCCAGCACCGCGGCGATCATCTCCCGGGTGGTGGTTTTACCGTTGGAGCCGGTCAGGCCGACCACTTCGATGTCAAATTGCCGCCGGCGCCAGGCAGCCAATTGCTGCAAAAAGTGCAGGCTGTCTTCCACCACGATGAACGGGCGTTGGGAGAACGCTTGCGCCGCGCGGTTTTTCTCCCACCATTTTTTCTCCGCCACGACGGCGGCGGCGCCTTTTTCCAGCGCCGCGGCGATATAGTCGTGCCCGTCGTGCGCCTCGCCCCGCAGGGCCAGGAATAGCTCCCCCGGCTGCAAGCTGCGGCTGTCGATGGACAGGCGTCGCTCATCCGCCGCTTCCGCGTTCCCGCTCAGCGAATGCAGGCCGCGATATTCTTTCAAAAACTCCCCGATCATGGCTCACCGCGCTCAACCCGGCTGATATTTTTTTTAATTACCAATTGGCAATTGGCAATTGCCAATTGGTAATTATACCCGCGAAACCCTTTCCGGCCCCCTCCCGAAGGCATCCCCACCGTGCGGGTTGACAGGAGAGGGCCGGAAAAGGCCGGGAATTTAGTGTTTTGGTGTTATAGTGTTTTCGTGACTAAAACACCATAACACATGAACACTATTGCACCTTAAGACTCCTTTGTCAGAAACTGTTCTACCACTTCATGGTCGTCGAAGTGGATTCTCTTGCCAGCAAATTCCTGGTAGGTCTCGTGCCCCTTTCCGGCAATTAAGATAATTTCATTTTTGCGCGCCTGCTTCAGCGCGGTTTCGATGGCGGCGCGGCGATCCGGGATCACCTGCACCTTTCCCCGGTCGTAAATACCGCTTTGAATTTGCTCCAAAATCTTTTCCGGGTCTTCGCCGCGGGGATTGTCGTTGGTCAAAATGACCCGGTCGGCGTAATCCTCGGCAATTTTCCCCATGCGCGGGCGTTTTTCCGCGTCGCGCTCCCCCCCGCAGCCGAACACCACGGTGAGGCGGGGAGGCTTGAATTCCAGCAGCGCTTCCAACATCCGCTGCAGCGCGTCCGGGGAATGGGCGTAGTCGATATAGACCCGGTATCCCCGGGCGGAGAGATATTTCTCGCTGCGCCCGGGAACCCTGCCAAGTTTTTCGATCCCCCGGGTAATGTATTCTTCCAACAATCCTAAGGAGATTGCCGCGGTCGCCGCGGCCATCAAATTGTAAATATTGAACCGCCCCACCAGCGCGGTGGTGAAAAACATCTCCCCGGCAGGCGTCGCCAGGGTCACGGACATGCCCTCGGAGAGCAGCTGGTAGGATTTCAGCCGCACCGTCGCTTCGGGATCGAAGAGCGAATAGCTAAACGCGTCGCCTTTGGTGCTTTGCAGGATGCGCCGGCTGTAAGGATCATCCAGGTTTACCACCGCGCGGTCGTTCTCCTGCAAGCTGTCAAAGAGTTTTTTTTTCGCTAAAAAGTATTTCTCCATGGTTTTGTGGAAATCCAGGTGATCGTGCCCCAAATTGGTGAACACCGCCGCCCGGAAGGGCACCCCGTCGGTGCGGTGCAGCGCCAGGGCGTGGGAAGAGACCTCCATCACCACGCTCTTGTGCCCCTGGCGGTGCATGTCGTAAAAGGTGCGGTGCAAATCCAGCGACTCCGGGGTGGTGCGCTCCGAGGGGGTGCGCTGCTCCCCAATGATTCTTTCCACGGTGCTGATCAATCCCGGCTTCCAGCTCGCCTCCTGCAAAATCGAGTGCAGCAGGTAGGCGGTGGTGGTTTTGCCGTTAGTGCCGGTGATTCCCACGATTTGCAATTCATCCACGGCGTTTTCGTAAAAATTGCGGGCAATGAAGGGCAGCCAGCGCCGGGTATCTTTCACCTGCACGATCACCGCGTCTTCTATGGCGGGCATTTCTTCCACGATGAAAGCCCGGCAACCCCGCTCATACACCTGTTGAATAAAGCGATGCCCATTCTGCCGCAGCCCGCGAATGGCAATAAAAATATCCTCCTTCGCCACTTTGCGGGAGTCGTACTGAATATCCCGCACGATGGTGGAGAGGTCTCCCCGCGTGCTGATTACCGGCAGGTCCCCCATGATTTCGGAGATGCGTTTCATGTCGGGTTACACACTAACTTTACTTTTGTGTTTTGCTGCATCCGCTGCCCCGCGCCCGGCAGCTGCCTTACCACCACTCCACTGCCTTCTACTTCCACGGGGATATCCCAGGTGGAGAGCACTTGCAGCGCCTCCTTCAAGGTCAGGCCGGTCACCCGGGGCATCAGCGCGCGCCGGGGATCGCCGGCGGCTTCGGTAAACAGGCGCACCTTTTCCTTCCCGCTCAGGGGGGTGTATGCGGAAGGCTCCTGGCGATAGACCGTCTCCCCCTTGCCGACGATCTCGTATTCGACCTCCTTCTTCTTCAGCATCCGGGAGGCTTTATTGACGGCCAGACCCTCCAGGGCCGGCATCACATTTTTCACTTCCGGCAAATCTGCCCGGGCGTAAACCACGCTGGCAGATTTCTTCTCTTCCGGCTCTCCCGGCCGGTCCCATTGGGGCAGATCATTTTGGGGCAGGCCGATAATCCGCTGGGCAATATTGCGAAAAGCCGGCGCCGCCACCTGGCTGCCGTAGTAACCGAGGCGCGGGTTATTGATCACCACCAGCAGCACAAAGCGGGGCGCTTCCACGGGGAAAAATCCCACAAAGGAAGCGATGTGGCTGTTGGATGAAAAGGTGTTGGTATTGCGATCTAACTTCTGGGCGGTACCGGTTTTGCCGGCGATGCTGACGCCCTCGATGCGCGCGTTTTTCCCGGTTCCGTTTTCTACCACTCCTTGAAGGATGGCTTTCATCTGCCGGGCGGTCTCCGGGGAAACGACCTCGCGGATCGGCCGGGGGCGATATTCTTTATGTTCTTTCCCTTTAGAATCCACTACCCGGCGCACCAGGTAAGGCTGCATCAACCGGCCTTCATTGGCGACGGCGGCGTAGGCGCTGACAATCTGCAGGGGCGTCACCGCCACCTCGTATCCGATGCTCATAAATGAAAGGGAGTGGCGGGAGTATTCCGCCGGTTTGTGCAAAATGCCCCCGGCTTCCGCGGGCAGGTCGATGCCGGTGGGCGCCCCGAAGCCGAAATCGCGGGCGTAACGGTAAAATGCCGGCGCTTTGAAGCGTTTGGAAAGCTTGATCACCCCGATATTGCTGGAATTCTCGAACACCTGCCGGGCGGTCAAATTCCCGTAGCGCTGGTGGTCTTTAATGACCTTTTGCGCCATGAGGTAGGAGCCGTTTTCACAGAAAATCACTTCGTTTTGCATATCTAAGTGCAATTGTTCTAAGCACAGGGCCAGGGAAACCATTTTGAAGGTCGAGCCGGGTTCGTAGAGGTCGATGATGGCGCGGTTCAGGTAGCGCTCCATGGAGTAGCGGTTGTACTCGTTAGGATTGTAGCCCGGGTAATTGGCCATTCCTAACACTTCCCCGGTGAGCGGGTTCATTAAAATGGCCGAACCGCTGCCGGCCTGGTGGGCTTCCACCGCTTTTTTCACTTCTTCATCTAAAATGCCCTGGTACACCACGTCGATGGTGGTTTCGAGGTGCATTCCGTTCACCGGCTCGGAGGCGGGGAAATCCAGGTTGGGGAACTGGTTGCCCAGGGCGTCGCGCAGGTAGATCGACCAGCCGGGAGTCCCTTTGAGAAATTCATCATAGCCCATCTCCAGGCCGGCTTTGGCGTGGTTATCAAAATCGCAGTAGCCGAGCAGGTGCGCCCCGGTCTGGCCGTAAGGATAGTAGCGGCTGAATTTTTTCTCCAGGATGACCCCCTGTAGTTTGAGGGCGCGGATTTTTTCCGCAGTTTCCGGCGTCAAACGATGCGCCAGGTACACAAACGGCTTGTTGGTTCGCACTTTTTGCAGCACGCTGTTGCGCGACTGCTGGATGAGATCGGCAATTTTCCGGGCGTTGCTTTCCGGATTTTTCAGCAGCCTGGGGCGAACCGCCAGGGAATAATAGATCAAATCCGTGGCCATCACCTGGCCGTTGCGATCGAGAATATTTCCCCGCTGCGCCGGCAGCACCAGGCGGTTTTCCATCTGCCCCCGGGCGATTTTTTCATACTTCCCATGAGAAAAAACCTGGATAATAGCCAGCTTGATCACCACCAGCAGCAATCCCAATATCCAAAAAATCCCTAACACCACCAGGCGGTAGTGGGGAAGCGGGGGGGATGATTTTGGTCGGGCGGTTTTATTGATCCGCCTGCCGGTCTTTTCCAACATAGTAGCGCCAGCTTTTTTTATCGACTTTAAAGATCAGCGGTTCTTCAACCGTGGGCTTCAAGCCCAATTTTTCACCGGAGATTTGCGCGACCCGGTGGTATTTGGTCAACCGGGAATTGACCTGCGCCTGGTTACGGCTCACTTCGCTCTCCAGCCGCAGGACTTCCGATTTTAGTTTTTGAATATCCTTGGTGAATTCGACAATTTTATAATCTTTCCATTGATAGAGCAAAAACGCCAGGCTGAGCAGGATCAGCGCCAAAAAAACCGTTACCACGTAAAGCGCCTGCTGCACCCCCTGCCGGAGATAGTAGGTATTTCGTTCCGCCCGGGCGGGGGAGCGCCGCTGCTTTTCCGCCGGTTTTTTCCGGGGCGCTTCCGGCCGTTTCGGCTCCCGCAGAACTTTGGATTTGCCCGGGGCGGTTTTGGGCATAATTTTAGCGCGAGGGCGTTTCACGTTACTCCTGGCCTTCCCGATAGGGTACGATCTTCTCCGCCGCCCGCAGTTTGGCGCTGCGCGACCGGGGATTGGCGCGGATTTCATCCTCGTCCGGCAACAGGGGCCGGCGGGTTAAAATTTCCATTTCCCGAACCTTGTTGCAAACGCAGGCGGGCAGCTCCGGGGGGCAAATACAGCTTTGGTATTTTTCCCGGAAAAATTCTTTGACGATACGGTCTTCTAAGGAGTGATAACTGATCACCACCAGCCTCCCCCCCTGCTTCAACATGGTAAAAGCCGCCTCCAGCGAGGCGCGCAGGCGCTCCAGCTCCCGGTTCACTTCGATCCGGACCGCCTGGAACACCCGCGCCAGGGATTTATTCAAAAAGCGCTCGCCCACTACCGAGCGCACGATTGTTGCCAGATCACCGGAGGAGCGGAATTCCGCGGTTTCCCGGCGGCGGGCGATTTCCCGGGCGATGGCCCGCCAGTGCCGCTCTTCCCCGAATTCCCGGATTATTCGCCCGATTTCCTCTTGCGAATAATCGTTCAGCACAATTGCTGCGGTAATTTTCTGCCGCGGATCAAAGCGCATATCCAGAGGCCCCTCGCTTTGGTAACTGAACCCGCGGCGCTCTTCATCCACCTGGAAAGAAGAAATACCCAGGTCGTAGAGAACGCCGTCCACCGGATACTTCCCGGCTTCGTGCAATACCACTTCCAACCGGTCGAAAAAAGCCTGTTGCAGGTACTTGTTGGAGAAGCGGCTCAATCTTTGTGCGGCATATTCTATCGCTTCAGGGTCGGCGTCGATTCCGATTAAAAACGCGCGGGGAGAAGTCCGTTCCAGAATTGCATAACTATGCCCGCCGCCCCCAAGCGTGCAATCAACATACACCCCTTCCTGATTATGAACCAGGTACTCTATCACCGGCTTTGCCAGCGCCGGCTGGTGAAATTCCTTTTCCATGCCTGCGATCCCTGCAAGGTTAGATATCCAAGTCCCGAACGATGTTCTGGTAATCCGTTTCGGTCGCCTCCACAAATTGCTGGTATTTGTCCGGGTTCCAAATTTCGAGTTTGTTCTGGTAGCCGACGATCAAAATGTCGCTGTCCAGGTTGGCGTATTCGATCAAATCGGCGCTGAGGTTCAAACGCCCCTGTTTATCGATCTTCTGCTCCCCGGCCTGGTACATCAGCCGCCGGGAGATCAGCCCGAACTCCCGCTCCGTTTGCACCTTTCGCCGGAGGTCTTCGATTAAGTAACGCCAGGAGGTAAGGGGGTACACGCCAATGCAGGGATGGGTTCCGCGAACCAGCATGAGGGTATCTTCGTCTTCCGGCTGAAGATTCCTGCGAAACCTGGCGGGGAAATTGATTCGCCCTTTGTTATCCAGGGTGCTGTTGACGCTGCCCCAAAACCCGTTCATTTCGCCCTTATTCCCCACTTTAATGGAATTAAGTGGATTTTTCTCCACTGCAAATATCGACGGTTTCAGGGAATAAATCAAGGGAAAATTCAAATTCTGGCAGAAAAAGGCAGGAGAATCGATATGGAAGGATAAAAATATCCCTTCCGGGAGAAGACTTGGTAGCGAATTGGCAATTGCCGATGGCCGATTACAAAACTTTCTTAAAGGACCAACATCCCGTCGCCATAACTGAAGAACCGGTAGGAGCCTTTGATTGCCTCCCGGTAGGCTTCCATCATAAAATCGTGCTGGGTAAACGCAGACACCAGCATCAGCAGGGTAGAGCGGGGCAGGTGAAAATTGGTGATCAGGCGGTCCACCGCCCGGAACTGGTGGGGCGGGTAGATGAATTTGTCGGTCCAGCCCTTGCCCGGCCGCACCAGGCCGTTGCGGTCCGCCACTGTCTCCAGCACCCGGGCGCAGGTAGTTCCCACCACCACCAGCGCTTTGCCGGCTTCCCGGGCCTTGTTGATAATTTCAGCCGACTCTTCGCTGATATCATAGTATTCGGACTGCATCTGGTGGCGGGAAATATCATCCACCTGCACCGGTTTGAAGGTTCCCAATCCCACGTGCAGGGTAACGGGAGCGATTTTGGCCCCTTTCTCTATTAGTTGATCCAATATTCCCTGGGTGAAGTGCAGCCCCGCGGTAGGCGCGGCGACCGCTCCTAATTTCTTGGCGTACACGGTCTGGTAGTACTCCCGGTCGATAGCTTCCGGCTGGCGTTTGATGTAGGGAGGAAGAGGCATCTGCCCGACTTCTTCCAGGGATTTGTAAAAATCTCCGTTGCAGTGTACTTCGATAATCCGTCCCCCGGATACGGTGTTGTCGATGATATCGCAGAAGAACTCTTTGCTGAATACGATCTTGTTTCCCAATCGCACTTTGCGGGCCGGCTTGACCATCACTTCCCAAATGCCGTTTTCTAAGTTGCGCAGCAGGAATACCTCTACCTTTGCGCCGGTTTTATCCTTGGTGCCGACCAGGCGGGCGGGGAATACCCGGGTGTCGTTTACCACCAGGCAATCGCCGGGGTTGATGAATTCCCCCACCTCTTTGAAGCTGCGGTGCTGAATTTCCCGGGTCTGGCGGTTCAAAACCATCATGCGGCTCTCTTCCCGCTTCGGCAAAGGATACTGGGCGATCAACCCCGGGGGAAGCTCATAATCAAAATCGGAGAGTTTTAATTTCATATTGCCGTCGTCATCAAAAAAGTTCTTGCTGAAATCCATGATTCCTCTGCCTGTAATTAAAATGTTCGTACGCCAGGGGCGTGGCGACGCGCCCCCGGGGGGTTCGCTTGATAAATCCCTCTTGAATCAAATAGGGTTCGTAGATCTCTTCGATGGTTTCGCTCTCTTCGCTCACCGCCACCGCAATGGTATTGATCCCTACCGGGCCGCCGTTATATTTCTCGATGATGGTGCGGATGATGCGCTTGTCCATCTCATCCAGCCCCAGCTCGTCCACTTCTAACATTTGCAGGGCCTGGTCGGCCACTTCCCGGGTAATGTTCCCCTCCGCTTTCACCTGGGCGAAGTCGCGGGTGCGGCGCAGCAGGCGGTTGGCCACCCGGGGCGTTCCCCGGGAGCGCCGGGCGATCTCCATGGCCCCGTCTTCATCCACCGCCACGTTCAGCAGCCGGGCGGAGCGCATAATAATGTGGTAGAGATCCTCCGCGCGGTAATAATCCAGCCGCAACACCACCCCGAAGCGGGCGCGCATGGGAGCGGTGAGCAACCCGGCGCGGGTGGTTGCGCCTACCAGGGTAAATTTGGGCAGGTTGATCTGGATGCTGCGGGCGTTGGCCCCGCGGTCGATCATGATGTCCAATTTGTAATCTTCCATGGCGGAGTAGAGGTACTCTTCCACCACGTTGTTGAGGCGATGGATTTCATCGATGAACAGGACGTCGCGCTCCTGGAGATTGGTGAGTAGCCCCGCCAGGTCCCCGGCCTTGTCTAACACCGGCCCGGAGGTGGTTTTGATGTCCACCGCTAACTCGTGCGCCACGATGTAGGCCAGGGTAGTTTTTCCCAATCCCGGCGGGCCGTACAAGAGCACGTGGTCCAGCGCCTCCCCGCGCTGCCGCGCCGCTTCGATGAACACCTTCAGGTTTTCCACCACCTTGGCCTGGCCGACGAAATCATCGAATGCGGAGGGGCGCAGGGCGGACTCGAACGCCTGGTCTTCCGAAGTCGGAAAGGGGTCGATCGCGTTCTGGCGTTGTGCTTTTTCTTTTGCCATTTTTATTATTCATTTTAAACCACGAATTACACGAATTACACGAATTACACTAATTTTTTCACGGCCAACCGGGATCAACAAATACAATTCGTGCTAATTGGTGGAATTCGCAGTTATTTACACCTCTTTAAAAGCCTCTTTAATCATTTCTTCCAGGGAAATTTCATCCCCCAGCCGGCGCACCACTTTATCAACGGCGGCTTGCGCTTCCTGCTGTTTGTAGCCCAGGGAAGTGAGGGCCAGGATCGCCTCGTTCACTTTAGAACGCTGCTCCTGCGACACCACGGATATCGCGGCCAGTTGTTCGATATCCTTTTGCTTCTGGATTTTTTCTTTCAACTCCAGGATTAATCGCTGGGCGGTTTTTCGCCCCACCCCGGGAATGCGGGTCAACATTCCCACGTCTTCCCGGGCGATGGCCGCGCGTAATTCTGCGGGGCTGCTGCCGGAGAGCACTGCGATGGCGATCCGCGGGCCGATCCCGGAAATAGAAATCAGCATTTGAAACATTACCCTCTCGGCAACTTCATAAAATCCAAAAAGCTGCAAAGCATCCTCCCGCACGTGAAGATAGGTGTACATGGGAACGAACGCGTTTTCCGGGTATTTTTCAAGCTGCTGAAAGGTGTTCAGGGAGATGTGCAGCCCGTAGCCTACTCCCTGGCAATCTACCACGCAATAGGTAGGCGTTTTTTCGATGAGCTTTCCTGAAATACGGTCGATCATCCGTTGCGATTCAAAGGTTAGGGGATGAAGTCATAGGGTATAAGGCGTCTGTTCACTTATACCTTATACCCTATATCCTAATACCTTAGTGCCTTGAAGCTTTCAGGCCGCGAAACTTCAGGCGGTGAAAGTGGCACAGGGCCACCGCCAGCGCGTCCGCGGCGTCCTGCGGGCGGGGCAGTTCCGGGAGTCCCAGCAGGTTTTTAACCATGGCCTGTACCTGTTGTTTGGAAGCCGCGCCGGAGCCGGCGGTGGACATTTTGACCTCGCGCGCGGCGTATTCAAAGATCTCAACGTTCGACTGCTGCACCGCTAACATCGCTACCCCCCGGGCATGTCCCATTACGATGGCCGTGTTCACGTTTTCATGGAAAAAAACTTCCTCGATGGCGCAGTGCGCCGGGCGGTGCTGACTCACCACCGCGCGAATCTCCCGGTAAATTTTCTCTAACTTTTCGGCCATCCCGGCCTCTTTTGCGCGATTGTAAATTCCCCCGTAAGCGCGGCAGCGGGCTTTATGGTCTAGCACTTCGATAATGCCATAACCGGTAACGCTCAAGCCGGGGTCGATTCCTAAAATGATCATCGTTTCGAGATTGGAAGTGGCAGGGTGTTTTAGTGTTTTGGTTCCCGGTTCTTTACAATAATACTAAAACACTATAACACTTGAACACTATAACACCGTTTTTAAGCGCTTCCAATTTGCTCCATAACGGTTTCGTCGATGTCGAAATTGGCGTAAACGTCTTCCACGTCGTCGTTTTCTTCCAGGGCTTCCATCAATTTCAACATCTGCTCCGCCTGCCTGCCTTCCAGCCGCACGGTATTCTGGGGGATATAGGTCGATTCGGCAGACTCAACCCGGATGCCTTTTTCCTCTAAGGTGCTTTGCACCGCATCCAGCAATTCAAAGGGAGTATAAATTTCGTAAAACGCCTCTTCCACTTTAAAATCATCGGCTCCGGCGTCAATTGCCAGGAGCATGAGGTCTTCTTCCGAATAATTTTCACGCGGCGCCCGGATCAAACCCTTGCGTTGGAACATCCAGCTCACGCAGCCGCTTTCCCCTAAGTTCCCCCCGTGCCGGGACAGGATATGGCGAATTTCTCCCACGCTGCGGTTTTTATTGTCGGTCGTGCAAAGTACATACAGGGCAACGCCGCCGGGGCCGTATCCTTCGTAGGCGACCTCTTCGATTACCATCCCGGGAAGTTCGCCGGTGCCTTTCTTAATGGCATTTTCCATGTTTTTCAAGGGCATGTTGGCGGCCCTGGCGGCCAGCATGGCCTTGCGCAGGCGCGGGTTCGCGTTGGGATCCCCGCCGCCCAGCCGCGCTGAAATGGTAATTTCTTTGATCAGCTTGGTAAAAATTTTGCCTTTTTTGGCGTCCTGCCGTTCCTTGCGAAATTTAATATTCGCCCATTGGGAATGTCCTGCCATAATTCCTCCGTTAAAACATCACGCATTCAATTTCAAAAGAAGTATGGATTGAACAAGAGGAGTGCGCTCGAGAACTCAATGATCATCGCTTCCGGTATTAGATGGGGAAGGCAGAGCAGGGTTGGAATTAACCTTTGTCTTCACAATCCAGGAGGTAGAGTATCCTCTTTGCCGGGACAGCTCCCGAAGCTGCTCGGCCGCGTCCCGGGTAGCGCAATCGCCGATCCGCACCTTATACATCGGGGAATCGAATTCGATATAGACCGCAACGCCATCCCCGGCAAACCGGTTTTCCGCTTCTTTTGCTTCCAGGGTAGCCTTTTCGATTTCCTGGGTGGCAAAAAGCTGCACCCGGAATCCTTCGATGGCCCGGTTTTCCGGCATCGCCGGAGAGGTTGCCCCGCTTTCTTCCGGCAGGGGAAGCTTTTCCTCGGTTTGAGGCTGGCTTTTCGTCGCCGGGAATTCGATATCTTCATCCTGGAGCATTACCGGGTCGAAAGATTCGTCGGTGCGGGGAGCTTCCGGCTCCATGCCGCGATCCGGAACCCCGGCGCTCTTGGACGCCGAACACCCGGACGCCCAGATCATGAGACCGATCAAAATGACGGCAGAGAAGCCTGATCGAAATTTGGTTGTACCGCTCATCTTTGAAAACCCTTTTTCAGCAAATTATGTAAAAATTTTGTCAAAAAATAAACTAAAATGGCCGATGATTCAAGAGAAATATTTATGGGGAAATGTGCGGGGTCAAAAATGAATGGTTGTGCAGGGAGGGAAAACGTGATGCATGACTCGTAACTCGTAATGCGTATTGCGTAATAAAAACGGAATACGGAATACCAGTTACGTTTTACGAATTAGGCATTACGTTTCACGTTTAAGGTTTTCCCCGGATCACTGAAAAGATTAGGCGGCATGGTTTATGATGCCGGTCACACTAATTAAATCGTAAATGGCTTTTTTTATGAACTTACATAAGGATGTCATAATTAACCAAACAGGAGCACATTAGATGGTATATCCCAAATCCACTCGCTTAATAGGGCTGCCGGCTGCAATATCCCTGGCATTGTTATTTTTTAACGGATGCCTGGAGCAGAGGGATGAAGGCCCCCCTGTCACCACTATCAATAACCCGCCTTCCGGCGCAGTCGTGCATGGCCAGGTTCCCATCCTGGTATCTGCCTGGGATGAAAAAAAAGTGGAAACGATCCGGCTCTTTATCGATGGCCAGGAAGCCCTTAGCGCCAACAGCGATAATATGAATTACCTCTGGAATACCGACCCGATTGCGGATAATGAGGATCACCATATCACCGCCTATGCCATCGACGATGACGGCAACATCGGCCCTTCCGCCATCATTACGGTGCGGCTATTTGCCCCGGCAACGGGAGAACCCCTACCCCCGGCGGTGGCGGTGCAGAATCCCCTCGACAACCAGACCGTCAGCGGCCTGGTGAATATTGCCGTGGGCGTGAACCGGGATGAAAACAACCCCATCGACAGCGTGGCATTTTACATCGACGGGGTGCACAAATTCCGCGATACCCAGTTCCCCTATATCTATACCTGGGATACCCAGAACTTAGTAAACGGATCGCAGCATACCATTTTTGCGATTGCCTACGACCGCATCGGCTTCAACGTATCTTCCAGCGTTATTACGGTAACGATTTCCTCGGCGGTGATCGGGAATATCACGGCTCCCGTGGTGCAAATTGCCAATCCGATTAATCAGCAGGCCGTGAGCGGGCTGGTGAGCGTGGTTACCCAGGTCGAAAATATCCAGTACAACCCAGTTGACAGCGTGGTGTTCGTCATCGACGGCTTCCGCAAATTCCGCGATACCCAGTTCCCTTACATTTACGAATGGGACGTCAGCAACCTGCCCAACGGATCGCGGCATACCATCTTTTCGGTGGCCTACGACCGCGAGGGATTCAACGTCTCCAGCGGGGTCATCAACGTGACGGTCTCATCCAACGTGATTCCCGATGTAACTCCCCCGACGGTCAACATCGTGTTTCCCGCTCCGGGGGCCAACAACATATTTTCCGTCAGCGCCCTGAACTCCATCACCGTGGTGGCGGACGCCCAGGACGATATGGGGGTGGACAGCGTGGCCTTCTATATCGACGGGATTTTTAAAGGATCCGACAGCACCCCGCTGTACCAGTACGTCTGGAATTTCTCGGGATACGCCACCGGGATCGACCATACCATTTACGTGCGGGCGTTCGATACCTCCGGCAACGTGGGCGCGGCATTTTTAGCGGTGCGGTTGGATCCCTGAGGCGATTGCGGATTTCAGATTGCGGATCGCGGATTTGAAATTTGGCAGTAGCGCAACAGTAACCCTGTTGAGACGCGCCCCCCAGATGCTCACAGGGTGACTTTTACTACATTGCGAAATTTGTTTTCCGGAGCGCCATCCCGGCAGCCGGGATGGCGCTCCGGTTTATTACGCAGTACATCTCACCTCTTTAAGTTTTCATATAAATTCAGGCAATCATCGGAGTAGATCGTTCGGGCAGGCCAGGCAAAGGACTGCATATAACGCATCGAAAATGAGTCGTTTGTATCGACCGCGACCCGCGCAGATGGCTCTACGCGGGTCGCAGCCTGAATACGAGGTTGCCTATCTCGGCAATTCCGGGGATGCGTCTTACTTCAGCAGCGTGACTTTCCGGGTTTTGGTGAACGCGCCCGCCGACAGGCGAACGAAGTAAGTGCCGCTGGGGAGACCGCGCGCCTCCCAAAGAAGCTCGTGAACTCCTGCCGGGCGGCTCTCGTCCACCAACCGGGTAACTAACTGCCCATTCAAATTGTAAACGGCCAGCTCCACGTGCGCCCGCTCCGGAAGCGCAAAACGGAAGGTCGTCGCCGGGTTGAACGGATTCGGGTAGTTCTCCGCGAAAGCATATTCGCGAGGCAGATTGTCGCTCGGCTCTACCGCCAGCGGACCGCCGACGATGAACTCGCCCGCGGCAAGTGGGCCGCCGCTGTAGGAGGCGTCCACCGCGCGCAGGGTCCAATCGTACTGGCCGTCCGGCAGCCCGGTTAGCAGCCATTCCGTTACAGCGCTGACGTTGCCCGGCTGCGGGAGGCGGCGGGGGATTTCAAGCGGGACGCCGTTACGGAAAAGGTCGAGATCGTAGGTGAGCGCGGCGCCCGGGGTGTGATCGTCGTTGGCCGGGATCCAGGACAGTAGAACCGTGCCGCCGGCTTGTACAGTAGCGCTCAAACCCGAGGGGACCGATGGAGAGTCATTCTGCCCCGGTTTGTCGTTGCGATAGATGTGCATCTGCGCCTCGACCAGGCCATTTCCGCCGGGAACAAAATACTGCCCGGCGATGAAGTAATCCAGATCGCCCTCGCCGTCGATGTCGAGCCATGAGAAGGTGCCCCCGCGGTCACCGCTGGCCCGCGGCGCCGGCAGCCCGCTGGCGGAATCTGCGGCAAAAATACCGTCAGTGTTGGTGTAGATCCAGGCCCGGCCTTCGATCTGGGAGCCGGAGTTGTAGGTGCCGGCCAGCAGGATATCCATGTCCCCGTCGTTTTCATAATCCGCCCAGGTGGCGGCGGTGAGGTCGAACCAACCCTGGCAGGGAATGCAATCGATGACTTCCACCGGCACGTAGTTCTCAGCGTCGTTACGATAGATACGAAGCGCCATGTGAGTGTAAGTGCCGTCGATCTCCTTGATGTTGCCGGCCACCAGGATGTCGAGGTCGCCGTCGGCGTCGAAGTCCCCCCATTGCGCCTCGCCGTGCTCAACGCTCAGGGCGCCGAGGATGTCCTCGCCGGTGAAGACCCCGTTGCCGTCGTTGCGGTAGCGGCGGATGAAGCCGTCGTCGGTCAGCGGCGCGATGTTGACGAGCAGCAGATCGAGATCCTGGTCGCCGTCAAAGTCCGCCCAGGCGCTCTGGGCGTGAGTGGCCGGCGCGAAAACCGAGTCGGTCTCGGTAAATATCCAGCCGCCGGTACCGTCAGGGCCGTCGTTGCGCATCAAGGCGGTGCGGTAAGAGAACGTGCCCGGGTCAAAGACCGAGGGCAGCAAGAGGTCGAGGTCGCCGTCATTGTCGTAATCCGTCCAGGTGATGGAGCGCAGATCGAAATCGGCCTGGTCGTTGTCCTCCCAGTATCCCGGCAGGTCGGCGTCGATCAGCGCCAGCGCGCCGGCGTCGTTGCGATAGATCACAGTCTCGCCGTCGCTTCCCACCGCGAGGTCCTGGTCGCCGTCGCCGTCTAAGTCGCCCCAGGCGAGGTCCGAGGCCCCGGCGCTTAGCCCGCCGAGCGGCACGTCGGTGTAACTGAATTCCCATTCCCCTGGCCCGGCCTGGCCCTCGTTGGTGATCAAAACCAGGCGATCCTCCACACTCTGGTTGTAAATCACGTAGTAGCCGAGAACCGCGATGTCGAGGTCGCCGTCGCCGTCGTAATCCGCCGGGGCGGTGGTAATCACCCAGAAATCTTCGTCCTGGGAGGTCACAAAGAGCGAGTCGAGCGGGGTCACCTCGGTGAAATCGCCGAATGTGCCTCCCGGCAGGGGCTGCACGGTGACGATTCGACCGGTAGTGCTGCTGTCGCCGTCGTCGTCGGTAACGGTGAGGCGCGCGATATAGGTGTTGGCTTCAGTATAAGTATGCGAGGGGTGCTGCGCCGTGGAGCCGCTGCCGTCGCCGAAATCCCAGGACCAGCTCACGATGAATCCGTCCGGATCGCTGCTGGTATCGGTGAAGTCCACCGTAAGCCCGGTAGCGACGAATTCGAAGGACGCATCGGGCGGGCGGTTGAGCGGCGGAGGCGGGGGGCCGGCGAAGTGCTCGATGTAGCCCTGGAAACCCACGGTCCAGGCGTCGCCGGCCGGGTTGGCCGCAACGGCGGAAAAGCTGCCGAAACCCGCGGAACCGATGTCCAGAATGGCCCAGCTCTGGCCTCCCGTGGCGGAGTAATAGGCGACCCCGGCGCTGGTGCTCAGCCACAGCTCATTGGCGCCGACCAGGTAGATGTCGGTGAAATGGTCATCTTCGTTGGGCGTGGGCAGCACCTCCCAGGTTGCGCCGCCGTCGTCGCTGCGGGCGGCGTAGCCCCACCAGCCCACTGCGTAGCCGGTGCTCACGTCGAAGAAATCCATGTCGTTGATCTGAAACGGAAACCCGGGGAGTTCTCCCTCTGTCCAGGTCTCGCCATCGTCGTTGCTGCGATAAAAAATCCCCCCGATATTCGCCGCCCAGCCATTTTGTCCCTCGAAATCAACCGCGACGTAAAGCCCGCCGAAGCCCGGCGTCCCCGTCCAGGTAGCGCCCCCGTCGGTGGTGCGGAACAAGGCGTTGCCGATGCCGCCCCCGCCGGTCACCCAGCCGTTCAGGAGGTCTGTGAAGTGCAGGTCTTCAGCGTCGAGATTGGGCGGCGTTGCTGCGGCGGCCAGCCAGGTTGCGCCCCCGTCGGCGCTGCTATACACGCGGCCGTCGCGGTCCACCGCCACGACCTCCTGCTGGCCGATCACCTGCACCGCCGCCAGATCGAGGGTTGTGAATGCCTGGTGAATAACCCATGGTGAGGCGCCGTCGCTGGCCAGGAGGGTTCCGTTATCGCCGACCGCGATCAGGTCGCCGTTCGGGAAGCGGTCGATATCGTTGAGGCTTTGGCCGGAGCCGCTGGAGATCTGCGCCCAGGAAGCGCCGCCATCGGTCGTTTTGATAACGAAACCGGCGCCGTAGCCGAAATAACCGGTTTGGGAATCAACGAAGACGGGAACCGCGCTGCTGAAGAAGCTTGGCAGCGGCCCGGGGGAGGCAAACGTTTGCGTCCAGCTCTGCCCCGCGTCCACGGAGCGGAACATGTTTCCCTCCAGATCCGCGGCGACCACGGTTTGCGGGTCAATGACGGTAAAAGCCAGGACGCCGGCCGGCATCACCTCGCCGAGGTCGGTCCAGGTCTGGCCGCCGTCGGCGGAGCGGAAAACGCGGTCGTCGTAATTCGGGAAGCTGCCGGTTCGCCCCCAGGCCAGGGCGACGTCCGCGGAAATGGCCGTCAGGCGGCTTCTGCCGTCGGATGCAGCGCCGGTAGCCCAGGCAACGCCGCCGTCGGTGGAGCGCACGAAACTGTTATCGACGATGCCAACGGCCACGCTATTCGAGAGAAACGCCGCGGCCTGTGCGGCGCCGCTGTGCACGAGTGTAAACGTGGTTCCGCCGTCGTTTGTGCGGTAAAGAGCGCTGTCGGCCACGCCAAGCCCGGTCTGGCCATCGGCAAAATCGAAAGCAAATATGCCATTAGGAGAGGGTTCCCAGGAAAGCCCGCCGTCGCGGCTCACGTATCGGTCGAAGTTTCCGGTCGCAAGGCCAAAGTTCGCGGTGTAAAACTTCATGAAATAGGCCGAACCGAGGAAGGGAAGCTCTTCCCAGGTGGTTCCGCCGTCGGTGGTGCGGTAGTTGAAATTTCCGAAAGTCCAGCCTAAGTTGCTGTCGAAGAAAAAGATGCCGTTCAACGGTTCTCCTAAGCTGAAGGGCACCTCGCGCTGGATCCAGCTTGCCCCGCCGTCGCTGGACTCGAAGAGCGCCCCGCTGTTATCGAAGAAGTTGTCATCCGTAGCGATGAAAACCCGCTGCGCCGTGGGCGCGGCGACTCCCCGCACGTCGAGATAAGTGGGAATGGGACTCTGCGTGTTCCATTGCGCGGCGGCGATCGACGTCAGAAGAATGCTCAAAAAAATGAGAAACTTGAAGTTCTTCCAACATTGAAACTTCCTGAACGCATTAAAAAATAGTTTCATAACGATCTCCTGAATTTGAGTTAGACAATTTGTACTGATTTTACTGATCTTGACATAGTCAAGTTGAATGCCAAACCAAAACGCGATGGAACGACAACGCGGTTAAACGCCTGTTTTAAAGAGAATAAAACTTCCTTTTTTTACAGTTCACCCAATTTCAGATGAACTGTTTTTGAGTTCAAAAATGCACCTTGCGGCGCAAATTTTGCGCTTGGGGTGGTTAAATAATCCGCAGGCGGGAGGATGAAATCGTTTCAGGCGGGCGCAGCACAAATTGCACTTTTCAGATGAAAAAAGGAGATTCCGGCATTCGCCGGAATGACAGCCGCCGATCTTGTCACTCCGGCTCCAAAGGAGTCACTTCGTGACGAATGCAGGAGTCCCCTACCCAGAACCAACCCTTTGTTTTTTATAGAATCGAAATTATGACCATGCCTCAATTAAGTGAATTTATTCTTAACTGCTATGGGTTATCAAAAAAAAATCTTAACTTCGCTTTGCACACCGGGGTATCTGAAAAGTGCTCTGTCCCCGGGAAGGAAATCGCCCGGCGGCAATTAATTCGCTTAAAGTTTAATTTTAGAGGATTCATCTATGAGACTCTTTCTACTTTTGACCAGTGTATTGTTCGTGCTGGCTGCCTTCAGCAACTGCGCCAAGAAAGAAATCAGCGTAAAGATCGACCAGGCCATGCTGGCCGCCTTCAAACCACTGCCGGAAATCATGGAATCGGCGAATAACCCGGTTACGCCCGAAAAGGTGGAACTGGGGCGGATGCTTTTTTATGAAAAGCGCCTCTCCAAAAGCCATGAATTTTCCTGCAATTCCTGCCACGATTTGAATACCTTTGGGGTTGATAACCAACCCGTCTCAGACGGTCACAAACAGCAAACCGGCACCCGCAATTCGCCCAGCGTTTATAATGCCGCCGGCCAGGTTGCCCAGTTCTGGGATGGCCGCGCCGGGGACGTGGAAGAGCAGGCCAAGGGTCCGATCCTGAACCCGGTAGAAATGGCCATGCCGGATGAAAAGTTGGTGGTCAAAACCCTGAAATCCATTCCCGGCTATGTGGAAGCGTTCCAGAAAGCCTTTCCCGGGGAGAAAGACCCGATCACTTATGACAACATGGCCAAAGCAATCGGCGCGTTCGAGCGCAAGCTGGTAACCCCGTCGCGCTGGGATAAATTTCTCCGGGGCGATGAAACCGCGCTCACAAACGAAGAGAAAACCGGCTTCAACAAATTTGTTGAAAACGGATGCGTCACCTGCCACTCCGGCCCTTACTTAGGCGGGGGCATGTTCCAAAAGCTCGGTATGGTGCAGCCCTGGCCGGGCAATGAAGATACCGGCAGGTTCCACCTCACCAACAATGAGGCGGATAAATTTGTGTTCAAGGTCGCCAGCTTGCGGAATGTGGCCCAAACTGCCCCGTACCTCCATAGCGGCGCTATCAATAGCCTGGAGGAAATGGTCGCAATGATGGCCAGACATCAGATGAACAAAACCCCCTCGCCGGAAGACATTCGCTATATCGTCTCGTTTTTGAATAGCATGACGGGAGAAATTCCCACGGAATATATTAAAGAACCGGCATTACCGCCCAGCGGGCCGAATACGCCCAAACCGGATGCCGAATAATGGCGCCCAAGCTCACGGGAGCGGGCAGGGGAGGAAAATCACCCACTCTGTCAAACAGGGAACTTTGAGGAACGGGCGAGGAGTATTCCTCGCCCGTTTTATTTTCAGGAATGATGGGAAGGATTAACTGATGTTACGCGCTGAGCATGATTCGGGGATAAATCCCCAGTTAATAAAAGTTCTTCAGCAGGCGATTTCAAATAATCCCCAGATTCTCCCGCTTCATCCAGCCGCTTTTGCCGTCCGGCAGGATAATCAACGCCCATTCGCCGCGCTGTTCTTGCAGGGTCACTTTTACCCCTTCGTGGAGCACGAATACGTCGGTGCTGTTCTCGTTGGGGGCGCTCAGAACGTTCACGGAAGAGACCAGCACAATGCCGTGGATGTGGGTGTTTTCCTCCCGGGCGTTTATCACCAGAAGATAGGCGCTAAACAGCGCCAATACGGAAAAAACCATCAGTGCGGAAAGGATAACCCGGCGCTCCCGGAAGAACAGAAACCCGATCAGGGTGAGGATGGCAATCCCGAAGAGAATTGCCGTTAGGCGGGTTAACTGGGAAACCGTAAAGTAGGTTTTCACCGCCTCCCACCAGTCAAAGAGAAAAAATTGCGGGGGCGTTTCGATGCGGTCTATCACTCTCAGGTTGGCCAACTCCAGGTTGAAGAGGATTTCCCGGTCGCGGGGATTGAGCTTGCGCGCTTTTTCGTAAAACAGGATCGCCCGACCCACCGAGCCTGATTTGTAATAGCAATTGCCGATGTTGTAGTAAACCTGGCTGCTTTCGTAGCCGGCGGAGAGGATTTTCCCGTACCACTCCAGCGCCGACTGGTAGTTTCCCTCCCGGTAGGCCTGGTTGCCCTGCTCGTAAAAGTGCGCCATACCGCTCTGGCCCGGCAGGCGAAAAGCGATCAGCGTTAGCAGCAGAACGATTTTGATGATCGAATAACCAAAAAATTTACATCCCCTTTGGAATTCCCCCCTTTGAAGGGGGGACAGGGGGGAGGTCTGAATGTATTGGGAACCGAGAAAGTTCACTTACATATCTCCAGCTCATGATTATACTCGTTCAGGGAAATTTTTTGAGTCAGGGTGCAAGTCCAAAGAGCCGGGGCCGCATTCTAACCCGTGCAAAGCTGAAGCTTTGCACTCCTGAAAGAGTAGCGTTAAAAGTATTTCCCTAACCGCACCAAAATCTCCTCAGCGCGATGGTAGAAGGATTTGGCGTTCTCCGCCGTGGCCTGCGCGGGGGCAAAGCGGCGGAAATCCGCTTCATCCAGGCAGTTGAGGTAGTCGGCCACCAGGGCGGCGTCCACGTTTTTATTGGCCAGCAGCTTTTCCACGTCCTGGCGCAGCATCCCCGCGGCGGGGCGGTTGGTTTTGTCGGCCACAAAACCGATCAAACTGCGCGATACCTCCCCGTAAAATTCCCCGAACATCCGTTGTTTCAGAAAATGGCTGGCCCCTTTCAGGCGTTTTTCGGCCTGTTTGTAGGCTTTTCGCTGCCGGGCATATTCCAGGTTGGTGGCCATTTTTTCCTGGTGAGTGCGATACCCGTAAGCGAGGCCCAGGAAAATGAGCGGCAGAATGAGCGCAACCCAGAACCAGGGGGTGCGGTAAGGTTTGTATCCCAGGGGTTGCAGGCGCAGGTTCTCTTCTTTGATGAAGAAGATATCCTTTCCTAACAGCTTTACTTCGGATTTCGCCAAATACCCGCTGCCGGCCATTCCGGGCAGCTCTTTTCCCTCTCCCACGGATAAAGCGAATTCCGGGGATTGCAGGGTTTTATAGGTTTCGCCGGCGGGGTCGAAATAGAAAATTTCCAACGGCTTGATGCGGTACTGCCCGGAGGCGCGGGGAATTAACACGTATTCCAATTCCCGTGAGGCGGTCATGCTGCTGCCGCTGCGATTCACCGCGTCATTCACTTTCGGTTCATATACCTCGAAGCTGGGCGGAAATCCTATGGGAAGTTTGCTGAGCGATTTGAGATTCCCGCTGCCGCTCAACCGCACTTTGTAGGAAATCGCCTCGTTCGCTTTCACTTCGGTCTTATCCACCTCCACCTTCAGCAGAAAATTGCCCACTAACCCGCTGAAGTTAGCCGGTTTTCCCTGGGAGGGCAGGGGTTTGACGTTGAAGGCCAGGGGTTCGCTGGCGACCACTTTCCGCACCGTTCTCCCGAACGGATCGCTGAAGAAATCATCGAAGCTGCCCAGCGGGTCGCGCCGGCGGCGGCGTTCTACCACGTTCACGGCCAACTGCATGGGGGTAACGGCCAATTCCCCGGATTTGGTAGGGAAAATGGCCATTTTTTTGATCTCCGCCACGTTGTAGCGCATCCCGTTAACGGTTTCCTGGCTAACCGGAATGTTGGTCTGGGGAATTTCGTACTCTTCTACCCAGAATCCCACGGTTTCGGGGAGTTTGAGATAATCCAGCCCCTGCACGGAATTGCGGAAGTACAGTTTATAAACAACTGTCACCTGGTCATTTACATAAACGCTGCGCCGGGAAGGGGTCGCGCGCAGAAAAAGCTCGTCGGGAGCAGCCTGGGCGGCCTCGCCCGGGGCGGCGCCGGCTCCCCCTTGCCCGGAAGCGGCGCTTTGGGGAATCACCGTCACCTGGATGGGATTAGACTGGTAATTTTTGCCTTTGAAAGAGATCGCAACCGCCGGGAAGGTAAAATCCCCGGTTTTGCGGGGCAGCAGAATGACGCTGTAAATTTTACTGGCGCTGTAAGCGCCGTTGACGATCTGCACGCTGGTGGAAACATTCGGCCCGCCCATGACGCGGAAATCCGAAAAATCCGGCAGCTTCGGCTCCGAATACCCGGAGGAAGCGCCCTTGATTTCCAGGGTATAAGTAAACTGGTCGTATAACCCCACCGGGTTGCGGTCGATGCTGGCCGTGAGGGTAATCTCCTGGGCGGCCAGCGGCCCCGCTCCCCAGGCCAGCCATACAAAGGTCCAAACCATCGCCTTCATTCTACCGGCAAAACGCCTCACGACTAAACCCCACTCCCTTTTCATTTTACATTTTTCACTTTTCACTTTACACTTTTCATTTTTCACTTTTCACTTTTCACTTTTCACTTCCCGCTTACCAATCCTTCTCCACCTTCTTCTTCCCGCTGGCCCGCGGGCGGCGCAGTTCTTTGTTCTCCTGCTCCTTGCTGCGCAGGGCCTGCAAAATACGCTCCGCTTCTTCCTTGGAGAGTTCTTTTTTCTCCTCCTTCAGCGCCTGCGCCGCTTGGCGGTTTTCCTGTTCTTCTGGCTTTTGCTGCTCCCGGTTTTGCTCCTCCGCCTGCGCTTGCTGCTCTTCCTGCTGCGCCTGTTGCTGCTCTTGCGGCTGATCCTGCGAATTCTCCTGCTGGTCGTCTTGCTGTCCCTGTTGCTCCTGTTGCTGCGCCTGCTGTTGTTGCTGCTGCTGCATTTCTCTGATTTTATCCAGCAGGGCTTTCAACCGCTCGTCCGCGGGATCAACTTCCAGCCCCTTGTAAATGGCATCCACCGCTTCCGGGTATTTTGCGCCGATGTAAAACCGGGCGGCCTGGTGATAATAGTCATCCGCGGTTTGCGCCAGCATTGCCGGGCCTAACAGCAGCAGCAAAAAAATCATAAAGCGGGTTCTCATTGCGACCCTCCAATATCGACCACGTCTTTGATGCGGGTGATGAAATCCTGGAACGCGGCCACCGTGGGATCGGATTGCAGCCCCTGCTGCATCAAATCATAGGCTTCGCGGTAGAGGCGCTGCGCTACCAGGATTTCCGCCTGCGCCTTCAACTGTTTGGCATATTCCGAAGGCTCGATGCGCTGTTGCTGCTGATCCTGCTGTTGCTGCTTCTGGGCCTGTTCTTTTAATTTAGCGCGCACCAGTTCCAGGTTGAACTTAGCGTCCTGGTCGCCGGGATTCAAATCCAGCGCCTTTTTGTATGCCTGAATCGCCTCGGGGTACTGATTCATCTGGTAATAAACGTTGCCCTGGTTGTAGTAGGCGTGCTGTTGCAGTTTGATATCTTTGGTGAGGATCGCTTTTTCGAAAGATTTCAGCGCGTCCTCGTATTTCTGCTTTTTGTATTGCACCGCGCCGATGTTGAAGTGCAGTTGGGGATTCTCCGGGTCGTCCAAGAGCGCATCCTGAAACTGGTTTTGCGCCTCGTCCCATTGCTCCTGCTCATACGCCTGAATGCCTTTTTTCAGCTTCTCCTGGTCCACCCCGGCCAACGCCGGCAGGGAGGTCTGGCATACCAGCAGGATGATCAGCATGGTTAATATTCGGTGCATGATAAAAAGCCCTTCGCAAGCGCCTGAAGTGGCAAAAAGATCGGTCAAAAAATAACTTGTTAAATTTCACAACACTGTCATTCCGGCTGTAGCGGAGCGAAATGCCGGAATCTCCGCAGTGGATTCCGGTATTTTCCCAAAAAACGGGAAAAACCGGAATGGCATTCTTTATCAGACGCCTTCGCTCATTTTTGACGCTTCCCGAAACCGTTTTATTTTTCGCCGCTCGCTGAGCAAAGTTTCCAGGATCAGGAAAATCAATCCCCCGATCAGGAAGATCTGGAAACGGTCTTCGAACTGGGTGAATTGCCGCGAAGCCAGCTCTTTCTTCTCCATCCCGGTAATTTCCTGGTAAATTTTTTCCAATTCCGCCTTGCCGGTGCTGGAAATATAAAACTTGCCCCCGGTCTCGAAAGCGATCTTTTCCAGGGTGGCAATATCCAGCCGGGTGGTAATCACCTGGCCGCTGCGATCTTTTTTGTAGCCGATGCGGTTGCCGTATGGATCGTACTCCGGGATCGGCGCACCCTCCGGGGAGCCGATTCCCACCGTATAAATAATCACCCCTTCTTTGGCGGCCTCTTTCGCCGCCTCCACCGGGTCGGCCTCATGGTCTTCCCCGTCGGTAATGATGATCAAAGCTTTATGTTTCAGCTCCCTGGAAACGAAAGAGCGCTGCGCGGTTTTGATCGCTTCTGAAACCGCGGTTCCCGGCTGGGGCACGACGCCGACGTAGGCGTCGTTGAGGAACAGCTTCGCCGCGCCGTAATCCAGGGTGAGCGGGCATTGCACAAACGCCAGGCCGGAAAAGAGGATCAATCCGATGCGATCGCCCTGCAATTGATCGACGAAATTGGAGATTTCGTGGCGGGCTTTTTCAAAGCGGTTGGGAGCGATATCCTCCGCCAACATGCTGTTGGAGACGTCCAGGGCCACGAAAATGTCGATCCCTTCCCGCTTCACCTCTTCTAAGCGGGTGCCGATCTGGGGATTGACCAGGGCAAATACCAGGACGCCGAACGCGATCACGATCAACGCCGCTTTCCAGATTTGCTTTCTGCGGCTCACGCTGGCGGTGAGGCGGGAGATCAGCTCCTCATCGCCTAACCGCTTCAACAACCGCCTCTTGTACCGGAAAGACCAGTAAAAGAAGGCGATCAGCAGCGGCGCCAGCCAGTAGAGGTGGAAATATTGCGGATTCGCGAAACGGAGCAACGCCTTCTCCAATTGATGATTGAAAATTGAAGATTGATTTATTTTCTAATTTGCGCTGTTTTCCTGGATGAATAAAAGATTGCCTTTAACTCAAGAGCTTCATTAAACAGGGAGCGCACCCTGGATTCCGGCAAAAGGTTTTCATCGATAATAAACTCCAGCCAGAATACCGATTCGTCAACTTCTTCCAAAACGATACTAATTTTCGATACAAAACTTGCTTTCGATTGCGCCAAACAAGCCGCCCGGTAATTGGAAGCTACCGAGGTTGAGGCGCGTATGAGTTGCCCGGCAATGTGGTTGCCTAATTTAGTATTGGGAAGCGCCAAAGCCAACTTAACGCAGCGATGCGCAAACTCTTTCGTCCGTTTTTTCAATTCTTCCTCATTCATAAATCCTCCTCCAATTTTCAATCTTCAATCTTCAATTCTTCAAGGCAATTTGCGCAAAAAGGTATTGCCCAGCAGAATTTCCAGCAGCAGCAGCGCCATGCCCGCGCCGGCAAAGTAGATGAATAATTCGGTATAGCGGGTGAACTCCTTGACCTCGATTTTGGTTTTCTCCAGCTCCCCGATTTCCCGATAAATTTCCCGCAGTTTCTGGGTGTCCGTGGCGCGGAAGTATTTCCCCCCGGTGATATCGGCAATGCGGGTGAGCAGTTCCTCGTCGATTTGCACCGGGATGGGGCGGTAGCGTTTTCCGAAGAAAGGGTCGTCGATGGGGTACATGGCGGTGCCCCGGGTGCCCGCCCCGATGGTGTACACCCGGATGTCGAAGGTATGCGCCACCTGCGCCGCGGTAATGGGATCGACCTCCCCGGCGTTGTTTTCCCCGTCGGTGAGGAGAACCACCACCTTGCTCTTCGCCTGGCCGTCTTTCAACCGGGCTACCGCGGTCGCCAGGCCGTTGCCGATGGCGGTTCCGTCCCACTCCTGGGGAGCGATCTCGGTATTATCCAGGATTTGCATCAGCACCCCGTAATCGAGGGTGAGGGGGCACTGGCTGAATGCTTCCCCGGCAAAAATCACCAGCCCGATGGGATCGTTGGTGCGCCCCTGGATGAACTCCTTGGCCACCATTTTAGCCGCGCCTAAGCGATTGTTGGGCTTGAAATCCTCCGCCAGCATGGAGCTGCTCACGTCCACCACCAGCATGATGTTGATCCCCTCGGTAATAATCTCCTCCTGCCGCGCCCCGGATTGGGGGCGGGCCAGCCCCAACACCACCAGCGCCACTACCGCCAGGCGCAGCCAGTAAAGCTGCCGGTGCAGCATCTGCCGGAAAGAAAACGGCACGGTTTTAACGTGCCGCAGGGTGGAATATTTCATCTGCCCGGTAAGCCGGCGGCGGCGCCAGATGTAATACCCGGCCAGCAAAGGCAGCAACAGGAGCAAAAACAGATATTGCGGATCGGCAAAACGAAACATAAAAGTGCCATCAGTAATGCTGTAAACGGATAATCGTGCAGGAGTGCAGAATTTATTCTGCACCCTTAGTGCAAAATAAATTTTGCACTCCTGTTGCTCATTTAGACGCTTCTATTTGCATCTCCCCCGCCGGCTCGAACACCGGGCGGGTGCGCTCGATAAACTCCCGCACCAGTTGCACCGCGCTTTCCGTCTCGGCGCTGCCGGGAACATATTTGGCAAATTTGACCAGGTCGCAGGCGGTTAACAGCTCCCGGGCCAGTTCCAGCTGGCCGGGCGCGAGGGAGGCCCCGTTGAGCGAGGCCAGGATTTCGGTAGTGGTCTCCTCCATCGCGTTGACGTAGAAGCGCCGCTCCATGTAGCGGCGGGCAATGTCCGAGAGTTCGGAATAGAACAATTTGTATTCGCCCGCGGCCAGAAGCCCGCTTTGCAAAAGCTTTTGCAGCTCCGCCAGGGCGATCTCGTGCGCCGGGCGGGGCGGCTCCCTGCGAAACACCGGCTGTCCCTGCTTGCTCCGGCGGTACATCCAGTAAGCAAACCCCAGCGCCGCCAGGCCTAACAGCAAACTGCCGATCATCAACGCCAGGCGCAGGTAGTCCGCGGGAATGCCCAGCGGCGGGCGGATGTCGTGAATCGCTGCGTTGGGGTCGTTTACCACGCTTTCGACGTAAATCTCCAGGGGCTGGGACGTGATGATCTGGTATTTCGAGGAGGTATCCGTGGGCAGGAAGGCCACCGGGAAGGGCGGGATCACAAAGCGCCCGGTGTCGTACACCGAGATCACGTAGTCGAACTGTTGGATTACCCGCTCCCCGGCAATTACGGAGTCGTGGATCACGTACTCTTTGATCTCGAACATGCCTAAGTTGCTGCCCTTGCCGGGATCGTTGACTTCCAGCCCCCTTTTGTGGGTGATTTTGAGGGTATAAGTAACCCGGTCGCCGATGGTGATGACGGATTTATCCACCGCCGCCGCTACTTCGATCAAGGGGGCCTGGGCGCGCAGCGGATAAACCATTGCCGCCAGCGCGAATAACAGGAGTGCAAAATTCATTTTGCACATCTTGTAAAATAAATTTTGCGCGAGCCACTCCTTGCGGAGCACTCCTGTGCATTTACTTAATCTTAGCTTCATAAATAACGACCTGCTCCGCCTGCATCAACCGTTCGATAATCCGCTGGTAAGCTTCCTGCTTTTTCTGCTGCACAAAATCCTGCCCCGCCTGCTGGGCGACTTCCGCAAACGGTTTGATCCGCTCCACGTGACCTTTGTCGTCCTTCTCCGCGTAGCGTTCTTTATTGGCCTGGTAGAACAGTTCCACGTCGGCGTTGCTGTATTTATCGATGTTCGCTTCCTGCTCGATTTCCTGTTCCAGCAATTTCTCCGTCATCAGCGCCTTTTTGGCCTGGAATAGCCCTTCGACCACCTCCGGGTCATTCTCCAGACCTTTACGTTTGGCGGAATCATAGAGCAGCTCCTGGGCGATATACTGCTGCAAAAACTGTTTTTTGCGCTCCCCGCTCTGGAATTGCCCGCGCAGGTATTCCGGTAGTTGATTGATTTGGAAGGCCAGATCCCCCGTGGTAATCTCCCGCTGGCCGATTTTGGCGATCACCTCCCCGGGGCGGGATTGGGGTTTTTGGGATTCATCCAGCGCGGAGGTTTGCGCGATCACCTGCCGGGCGTCCGCGGAGCGGTGCAGCCGTTCCAAACATTCCACCACCTTTTTGCCAAGCTGCGCCTGGAAACCGGCCTGCGGATCCAGGGTTTTCGCCCGGATGAAGTAGGCCAGGGCGTTTTCATAATCCTTCAACCGCTCGAAATAGATATTGCCGATCTGGTAACTGATATTGGCCTGCTCCTTTTCATCTACCGGGTAAAAACGCAGGTACTCCTGGTATTCGGCGATGGCCTGGCTGAAAAGCTCCTGGTTGTAGAGCGCGTTGGCCAGCTCCCGCTTCTTTTCCGCGGAAACCGCCGGTTTGGAGCCGCCCTGGCAGCCTGCCAGCAAAAAACCGCCCACCAATCCGACGGTTAGCAGTTTGAAAAAGTTTACAAAATGCCGTTGTCTCATTTTCATCATTCAAATTTTTGGTGTTCCGGAGTGCAAAGCTTCAGCTTTGCAATTCCAGTCCGAGCCCTGCAAAACTGAAGTTTTGCACTCCGAGATTTCAGCGAAACCGCTTCGCCCTCATACGGAAGAATTTCGTCAGCGGGCGGATGTAGGAACGGTCGGTGTAAATGTCGATGTAATCCATCCCGATGGATTTGAAAAACCGCTCTAAGTCGGATTTCTCCTTCAGGGCGTTGCGCGCGGCGCTGTCGCGGATTTCCCGCACCGAAGTATCCAACAGGAGGGTTTCTCCGGTTTCCAGGTCTTCCAATTCCAATAAACCGACCGCCGGCAGCCGCTCTTCTAAGGGGTCGATGACGTGAATCGCCACTAAGTCGTGGCGTTTGTTGGCGATCTGCAAATCCTTTTCGTAGCGTTCCGCCATAAAATCGCTGATCAAAAAAACCGTGGCGCGCCGCTTGACGATCTGGTTCAGGTATTCCAGGGCCGCGGCGATGTCGGTTTTGGCGGCGGGGCGGGCGCTCTCCTCGTACTCCACGTAGAGCAGCTCCCGGATCACCCGCAGCACGTGCTGGCGGCCTTTGCGGGGAGGCACGAACTTCTCGATTTTGTCGCTGAAGATGATCAGCCCGACTTTGTCGTTATTCTTGATGGCGGAGGAGGCCAGCAGCGCGGCGATCTCCGTGGCCACCAGTCCCTTCAACTGCCCGCGGCTGCCGAAGATTTCCGAGGCGCTGGAATCGAAGAGGATCATTACGGTCAGCTCCCGCTCTTCCTCGAAAACCTTCACAAAAGGATGGTTCATGCGGGCGGAAACGTTCCAGTCGATAGCGCGCACGTCGTCGCCGTACTGGTATTCCCGCACCTCGGAGAATTCCATTCCCCGCCCTTTGAACACGGAATGGTACTCCCCGGCAAACACCTCGTTCACCACCCCGCGGATGCTGATCTCTATCTGGCGAACTTTTTTAAGAAGCTCTTTGGTTTCCATAAACTCGCTTCGCGTCAGTTGCCTTCGGCGTCAGTTGCGCTGCGCGCGTCATTCGCTTCGCGTCATTTATTGTCATTTGTGGTCATTTTCCCGGAAAACCGCATAGGCGTAAACCTAAGCGAGCGAAACCGTCAATCGGGGTTAAAACCCCTCTGTTTCGAGTAGGCTTCGTATTCCCCGACATTTATGTCGGGGATAAGGGAAATAACACTAAAATCGGGGGTTTTAACCCCCAATCCTGGCCGCAAATCCCTTAGGTTTACGCCTATGCGGAAAACCGGGAGTCATTTTTTACTTTTTCCTTCCCCCTTCTCACGTGCCACTTGCAACTTGCAACTTCCCACTTCCATCACGGCACTTCGATCTGGTTCAGCACCCGGCGCACCACGTCTTCGGAGGTGACTTCCTCCGCTTCCGCTTCGTAGGTGACGATGACCCGGTGGCGCAGCACGTCCATCCCGATGGCTTTCACGTCTTCCGGGGTGACGTACCCGCGGCGGCGCAGGAAGGCATGGGCTTTAGCCGCGGTTTTCAGGTAAATAGAAGCACGCGGGGAGCCGCCAAAGGCAATCAGCGGCTTCAGCTCCTTCAGACCGTATTTTTCCGGCTCCCGGGTGGCAAACACCAAGTCGATGATGTAACGCTCGATCTTCTCATCAATATATACCTCGTTGACTACCCGGCGGGCGGCGATGATCTCTTTCGGGGAGATGATCGCCCGGGGAGCGGGTGGGGTATTCCCGGCCATGCGGCGGATGATTTCCAACTCCTCCTCTTTGGAAGGATAGGTGATCTTCAGTTTCAGCATGAAACGGTCCACCTGCGCTTCCGGGAGGGGGTAAGTTCCTTCCTGCTCGATGGGGTTTTGGGTGGCCATTACCAGGAAGGGATCTTCCAGGGGGTAAGTGGCATTCCCGATGGTAACCTGGCGCTCCTGCATCGCTTCTAACAGGGCGCTTTGCACCTTGGCGGGGGAGCGGTTGATCTCATCGGCCAGGATCAGGTTGGAAAAGATCGGCCCCTTGTGGGTAGTGAATTCCCCGGTGCGCTGGTTGTAGATCATGGTTCCGATCAAATCCGCAGGCAGCAAATCGGGGGTAAATTGAAGGCGCTGGAATTTGCAATCGATGATTTTCGACAGGGTGCTGACCGTCAGGGTTTTTGCCAGGCCGGGGACCCCTTCTAACAGAATATGGCCGTTGGCGAGCAGGCCGATGAGCAGCCGTTCCACCATGTAGTTTTGTCCCACGATTACCTGGCCGATTCCGCCGGCAATCTTCTCGACAAATGCGCTCTCTTTTTGAATTTTCGCATGAATCGCTTGAATATCCACCTGCATAATATCTCCTTAATTGCCAGGACTAAAATCCAAGAGATAAAAACCGAAATTCAAAACCATGAACTAAGAATCTGGCCCCGGGTTCCCGATGCCGGTTCCTGAACATTATCTTTTGCCTGCCCCTTCGGGTGGTTCCGGGTTTTTGGCTCTTGGCTCTAAAAAATTCTTTACCACTTCGTAGAGGTTGGTAAATTCCGCGGGGTCGATGTCTGCCCCGGCAAATTTAATTAAATCCCACTTTTGCAGGGCTTCATCCACCCGGCGCAGCTCCTCTTCGCTCACCCCTGCGCTCCTCAGGTGATCGGCGATTTCCCCGGCGCTGGCTTCGCGGGAGGAAATGTTATATTGCTTCGACAAATATTCCCGGAAAATCCGGGCGGTTTCCAGGGCCATTTCCCGCAGGTTGGTGCCGCGCGGGTCCACGTCGTGGGCTAAAATTTTCAAATATTGTTCGGCCAGGGGAATTTCCCGCTCCGGGGCCCGCGCCGCCGCCTGGCGCGTTTTAAAATAGCGAACCAGGAAGTAAGCGATGGCGCTGAAAAAGACCCCCAACAAAAGCAGGTAAATGAACGGCGGGACATTATCCGAACTATCCGGAAGCGGGTCGATAACCTGCACGCTCACCCGCTGGGAAATCAGGGAGTTCATCTCGCCGGTCCCGGGGTCCTGGTAACGGATTTCCAGCCCATCGATATAGGCCATGCCCAGGGCTACCGGGCTTAAGCGGTAGGTAAAACTCCGAATCGAGCGATACTGACCGCCGGGCAATTCTTCCAGGCGGTTGGCCGAGCCGCTGCCTTCGATCATCAAATTGGTCAATACCGGCTGGGAAATCGGGAGGAGGTGATACCGGCTCATGTCCCCCACCCAGGATAATTCGACAACGAAAATCACCCGGCGATTCAGGGGAACCTTACTATTCTCCACATAAGTCTTTAACTCCACCGCTGCCGTATCGTACGAAAGTGAAGTGGAAACAGCCAGGCTGTCGTTGGGTTGGCAGGGCGCAATAGCAGAGAGCAGCAGCGTTAAAAAAAGCAGTGTCGCGGGGAGAGTTTGCTTCAGTACCATCACCTTATGCGGATTCATTGGAGTACGTTCTAAAGAGCGTATTTGAAAATTAGCCACAAAGGCGCGAAGCTTCAAAGGTTCACAAAGAAACATAAATTCCTTGGTGTAAACTTTGTGGCCTGGGGCTTTTGTGGCATGCTTTTCGATTATTGAAACGCGCTCTAATTGAAAAAAAAGGGTGAAGCGCTAACCACACCCTTTTTTTATTAAAATGTAAAAAACGGATCAGTTCGTCGTCGTTGTCCCGGTTTCTTTGGCTTCACTGCCTCCCGCCGTCTGCCCCTGGTCATCTTTCAGGAAAGGCAGCTCATCGATCTCCTTGCCCATGTTATCGATCTCGTATTTTGCGGCAGCGGCCAGTTCATGATCGGGGTATTTCTCCAGGAATTCGGAGTAGTATTTCCGCGCTTTGTCATAGTTTTTAATATGATTGGCGTTAATGTAGCCCACCATAAAAAGCGCTTTGGAGGAGAAAAGGCCGCTGGGATAATCCTGGAGCACTTTGGCAAAATACTCCTCGGCTTTTTCCCAGTTTTGCTGATCCATATACTGGCTGGCTAAATCGAAATATTCTTTTTCGCTGGCTTTTTTGGAACAAGAAAGAGCGATCACCGCAAGTAGAAATATCTGAACAATCAACAATTGGGTTTTCATAGACTCTCCGGTTGCTTGGTTTTACAAACAGGCGGCATAATATATTCGGTGAGGTATATAAATGCAAGGCGAAATTTAGGCAGGAGCGGGGCTGGAGCAGGGCAGGGGCAGGAGCAGGAGCAGGGGCAGGGGCAGGGGCAGGAGCAGGGGCAGGAGCAGGGGCAGGAGCAGGGGCAGGAGCGGGTTCGCCGCAAAACTTTAGTTTTGCAGGGGTCTGATGCCGTTAACCGTAGCATTGCCTGCCGTTCCCACCTACTGCCCCTGCCTACTATCCCGCCACCTGCCCCTGCCCCTGCCACCTGCCACCTGCTCCTGCTCCCCCCTCTGCTCCTGCTCTATCTTCTTCCTAAAATAGCTTTGGCGAGAATCTCCAGGTCCAGCAGGATCGACTGGTTTTTCAGATAAAACAGGTGGTATTTCTCCATATCATCGGCGGCAAGAATTTTTTTCCGGTTGATCTGCACCAGACCGGTCAGGCCGGGTTTATACCAGGAGCCGGTCTGCGATTGGGCGGTATCAGCGGGTTGAATCGGCGCGCCGACCAGGGATAAATTCCCCCGCAGCACTTCCCACAGGCGCAGCCAGTCGTTGAGCACCCCGGGGTGGTGGAGGGACTTGATCTGCCATATCGAAAGCGGCTCGCCCTTCTTCCCGAAAATCCGGAACCGCCGGGCTTGCGGCAGGCGCACTAAGAATACCGGCAGCATCACCGGCAGGGTGAAGAGCAGGGCGAGGGCGGAGAGTATCACGTCAAAAATCCGTTTGGCCACCCGGTTAAAGGGTTTTCCGATGGCGTATTCGATCTCCAAAAACGGGTAATCATCCAGCCGTTCGATGGAGGATTTGCCGATCACCACCTCTAAATTCGAGGGAGCGATTTTATACTCCAATTGGGGCATGCCCATTTCGCTCATGGTTTTGAGGATTTTTTCATAGCTGAGCATTTCCGAAGAGAAGATCACCTGGCGCACCCGGTGCATGGGGATCAGCTTATCCAGATTTTCGATGCTACCTAACACCGGGATGTGGTAGGATTCGAATTCCGCCTCCCCTTCGCCCACCGTTACCACTCCCAACAGGTCGTAGCTCATATCTTTCATTTCGCGAATTTTGCGGAACAGGGTAACCGCCCCGGCGCCGTTCCCCACGATGATGGTCGGCTTGCTGAAAATGTCTTTCCCCCAGGCGGATTTATCGCCGCGGTGGTAGCGTTTCAAAATTCCCCGCCAGAGGATCATCGCCAGGGGCGACAACAGCGCCGCAGCCAGCACTACAATGCGGGAAAACGCGAATTGCTTGAGAAAAAACGTCAGCGAGGCCAGCAGGGTAAAGGTGAGCACGTTGGCTTTGATAATTCCCTGGATGGAGAAGCGGTGGCGGGGGTACACTTCTAAGTAATAAGCGGTAATCCAAAAAATGAGCGTGGAAATCAGGTTGATCGCCGCCGGGTGCTCGATGTACTCCTCCCAGGAAAACCCGTCTTTCAATTCTAAGCGAATGAAAAAAGATAACAGGATAACCCCGTTGAGGATGAGGGTATCCAGCAGCAAGGGGAAATGCTCGTGCAGAAAGTTGCGCAGGTAAATCAGCACGCCCCGGGCCACGATCCCTAACACGATGATCCAGCGAAACAAAAACAGGGTTTTGCTGGCGTAGTGTTTTTCGAAGAATTGGTAGAGGGCTTTGTTAAAGGTAATCACGTAATCGATGTTGTTCTTTTTGGTGCTCTCTCCTTTATAATGAATGATTTGAGTGGCGGGCACATAGTAAATTTTGAACCCGCCCAGGTTGATGCGCTGGCACAGGTCGATATCCTCGCAGTACATGAAAAACCGCTCGTCAAAGAGACCCACCCGGTCGAGCGCCGCTTTTTTCACCATCATGAAGGAGCCGGAGATGGCTGGAACCGGGTAAGTGCCGTCGGGATCCAGGTAGGTGAGGTTATAGCGGGCAAAAGTTTTGCTTTTGGGAAAGATTTTGCTCAATCCTAACACTTTCCAGAGCGCGATGGCCGGGGTGGGAATGCTGTGGCGGCAATCTATGGCAAAAGAGCCGTCGGGGTTGATGATTTTGCAGGTGGCCGCTCCGGCGTCCGGGTGGGTCGCGAAGAATTCTAACAGTTTCTCGAAGGTATCTTCCTGCACCACGGTGTCGGGATTGATCATCACGATGAACTCCCCGCGGGCCTGCGCGAGGGCAATATTATTCGCCCGCCCGAAGCCCAGGTTCTGGGAATTCTCGATCAGCCTCACCCCCGGGAAACGATGGCGCACGTGCGCCGGGCTGCCGTCCACGGAGGCGTTGTCCACTACAAAAATTTCGTGGGGAATGCCCGCCAGCGACCGCTCCAGGGAGATAAGCGCCTGCTCCAGGTACTCTTTGACGTTGTAATTGACGATAATGACCGAGATTCGGGGTCTTTCGCTCATTCCGCTAAAATTTCGTTAAACCGCTCCGGGGAATGTAATAAAACATTTCCCCGATTTTTCCTCGAAGCCCTTTGATAATTCTGGCACGGGATATAAAACAAGGGATTAAATATTATCTACCCCCTTAACATGATAAAAGCCGGATCGCTCTAA
>CAZFVV010000003.1:76123-90436 GCA_964522165.1 uncultured Calditrichaceae bacterium | reverse complement strand
AGCGCCAGCAACGGCTGGCAAACGGTGCTCACCTTCGTGGCCGACGATGAATGCGGGAGCGCCAGCATCTGCAACGAGTGGTTTCACCTGCAACAGACCGAGAATATCGTCAGTAAGGTGCCCGGTAAGTTCGACACCCGGAAAATTTATTTAGTGGATTACGATCCCCAGGCCGGGGGACTGGGCCGCCTGAAGCCGAAAGCCACCGCAGATTTGATCGACCAGATCAACCGCGGCACCCTGATGATCAACTTCTTCGGGCACGGCGACCCCACCACCTGGGCGCACGAACAGGCGCTGACCAAAGCCCGCGATCTTCCCCAGATCGACAATGGCGCCCGCCTGCCGATCTGGGTGGCGGCTACCTGCACCTGGGGCAAATACGACGATCCCCGCATTCCTTCCATGGCGGAAGAAATGGTCTGGTCGGACGGCGGGGGAATCGCTTCCATCGCCGCCTCGCGCCCCTCCTTCGCTTTTCAGAATGAAGTTTTTGCAGAAAGCCTTTACAACAAGCTCTTTCGCAACCGCAGCGACAACAAACATTCCCTGTTATTAGGTTTGGCAACCCAGCTTTCCATGGGCGGGGGAACCAACGACCAGAAATACCATCTGTTAGGAGACGTGGCCCTGCACCTGGCCGATCCCATCCACGTCATCAAAGTGGTTTCGATTTCCGCCGATACCTTAAAGGCGCTCTCCACCGTCACCATCAACGCCAGCGTGCACGATTCCTTAGACAATTTCCTCCCCGGCTTTAACGGAAAGGCGCTGCTCCGGGTGTACGACGCGGTGGACAGCCTCACCCACCCCCCGTTGGGCCCCAACTATTACTACACCTACCTGGGCGGAACGATCTTCAAAGGCATCGTTTCCGTGGAGAACGGGCAATTGCAGGGCAGTTTCATCGTTCCCAAGTCGATCAAGTACAAAAATTCCCGCACCGGGCGGGTGAGCATCTACGCCTGGAACGAAGCCGGCGAGGTGCAATCCGACGCCGTGGGTTATAACAACGCCCTGCTCTTCAACGGAACCGTATCGCTTTCCGACACCCGGGGCCCGGAGATTCAGTTTGGCTTCCCGGACCAGCCGGATTTCTTCGACGGGGATTACGTCAGCTCCCAACCCACTCTCATCGTGCGCCTGAAGGACGATAACGGCATCAATCTTACCGGGGAAACCGGCCACCGCATCGAGCTGACCATCGACAATTCCATCAAAAAAGACGTGACCGAATTTTTTGTGTATAATGAAAACAGCTACACCGAAGGCCAGCTTCAGTACACCCTGCCGGCGCTTTCTTCCGGCAGGCACCAATTGACCATTTCCGCCTGGGACAACCTGAATAACTATTCCGAACAGCAAATTGCCTTTACTACCTCCGTCGCCAGCGAGCTGACCCTGGCGCAAGTGGTAAATTACCCCAACCCCTTTGCCCGGGAAACCCAGTTCACCTTCCAGTTCCAATCCCCCAATGGCCCCGGGGACGTGGAGATCAAGATCTATACCGTGAGCGGGCGATTGATCCAGATAATCGAAGATATTGCCCGTCCCGGCTTCAACAAAATTTACTGGGACGGCCGCGACCGCAACGGCGACATGCTGGCAAATGGGGTCTATCTCTACAAAGTGACCGTCAACGACGGCCAGCGCAGCATCGAAAAAATCGAGAAGCTGGCGATTGTGAGATGAGAAGAAGCGTAATGCGTAACTCGTGATGCGTATTGCGTGAGAAAGACGGAATACGCAATACGCTTCCCCTTTCACGCCTCACGTTTCACTCTTCACTTTTCACGCACACGATCAGTATTAAGGAGACCTTGATGAATCTGGCAGAAATCCAACAAGCGTTGAAAGAGCACAACCTGGAAGGCTGGCTGTTGTATGATTTTCGCGGGCGCGATCCGTTGGCGATGAAAATTTTAGGGCTGGACCCCGCTAAATTCGCCACCCGGCGCTGGTATTATTTCATTCCCCGGGAGGGCGAGCCGGTTAAACTGGTGAGCATGGTGGAACAAACCACGTTGGACGCCCTGCCGGGCAAGAAACTGCGTTATTTAGCCTGGACGGAGATGCACGCGCAGATCAAGGCCATGTTAGGCAATCGCAAGCGCATCGCCATGAACTATTCCCCCCTGAACCATATCCCCTACACTTCTATGGTCGATGCCGGCACCATCGAGCTGATCCGCAGCTTGGGCTACGAGCCGGTGAGCGCGGCGGATTTGATCCAGCAATTCGAGGCGCTCATCGACGAGCAGGGCTTCCGCAGCCACGCGGAGGCGGGCGAGATCATGTTAAAAATCAAGGACGAGGCGTTTGCGGAGATCGGCGAGGCGGTGCGGGCGGGGCGCAAGGCTACGGAATACGAAATTCAGCAATACATCATGCGCCGCTTCGAGGAAGAGGGGTTGACCTGCGAAGGGCACGGCCCCATCGTGGGCATCAACGAGCATCCCGCGAATCCCCATTTCGAGCCGACCCCGCAGAACAGCCATGTTTTCAAGCCCGGCGACATGGTGCTGATCGACCTGTGGGCGAAGCAGAACCAACCCGGCGCAATTTATTACGACGTAACCTGGTGCGGCTACTTAGGCGACAAACCCCCGGCAAAATACCTGGAAATTTTCAACACCGTGCGCGACGCCCGCAATGCCGCGAAACAGTTCATTATGCAGAAATTTGCCGCCGGAGAGCCTTGTTACGGCTGGCAGGTGGACGACGCCTGCCGCAACGTGGTCAAAAAAGCCGGCTACGGGGACTATTTCATCCACCGCACCGGGCACTCCATCGGCGTGAACGTGCACGGCAACGGGGTGAATATCGACAACCTGGAGACTAAGGACGAGCGCCGTTTAGTACCCGGCGTATGCTTTTCCATCGAGCCGGGGATTTATTTGGAAGGCGAGATGGCGGCGCGTTCGGAGATCAACGTGTTCATTACCCCGGGCGGCCGGGGCGTAGTGGTGGTGTGTGGAGAGGAGCAGGAAGAGTTGATACTGGTCAATTGCTAAGTGTATTGAATTAGTATAAACGTTTTTTCAATCCGAAATCGGCAATCAAAACGCTGTGGAAAAAAGACCTCAAAGGTTTTGGAAACCTTTGAGGTCTTTGTTTTTTTGATACGGTTACGGAACTAAAACGATTTCGTACACCACCGGGGAACGGTCAGGCCGGGCGGTGCTCAATCGCGCTTCAGCCTGCCAGGAACCGGATAACAATTCCGCCGGGACGGCAAGCTGGGAGCAGTAAACGTCTTTCCTCAGCATTGTTCGATTTTCTTCCAACACACACGGATAAACTTTCTGCGAAGCCGCATCCACCAGGCTTACGGTTAAAACGGTCTCCGGGGGCTGCTCGTATTTGACGCTCAGCCGGGTAAAATCTCCCCGGAGCGGTTGAGAGCGCCACGACCCCGCGCTTTCGAACTGCGCTTCCGCGTAGGCCGCCCCGATGCTCCAGTTTCCTCCCCCGGCACAGTAGTAAAGCTGCACTCTCCCCTCGAAATAGGAGAGGTTGGGGCGCATCAGGCGGCGGCGCTCCCATCTTTCCGTGGGCAGCAGCGCGTCCTGAACGTTTTCCCAGTTGCTCCCGTCGCGGGATTCGGCGCGGCAGATTTTGGTGGCCATTTCGCCGCGCAGAAACTCTAACTGCACGAAATACATCTGGTAGCTTTCCCCGTTGAAAATGATCTCCGGGGCAATCACCCCCGGGAATAGCGCCAGCGCCGGCCCCTCCCCTGCCTTATCCCAGCGCAATCCGTCAACAGATTCTGCCAGGCCGATTGAAGCCAGCGGCCCCTGGAAGCCGGTGTACCACATGCGGTATTTGCCCTCTTCCGGGAACCAGAGCACGTCCCCGTAGGCGTTCCCGGCGAAGTCCCAGGCCGTGGAATCCAGCGTTAGCAGCGGCTGGTTTTGCGCGGTGCGCCACTCGCCGAAGGGCGCGGAGGCGGATGGCCGCTCCCGCAGCGCCAGGCCCCACTGGTAACCCAGTTCGTTATCCTCGCGATTGCCGTTGTAATAAAGCAGCCAGCGCTCCGGGTGCAGCAGCACCACCGGGGCAATTTGATGGAAGGAATCCCATTCCGCCCCGCTGCCGCCTAAGATCAACCCCCTTTTTCGCCACCCCCAGCCCAGGGAGTCCCGCACCGCGTAACCAATGTGGTAGCGGTCGTTATGGTCCCCGTCGTAAAACAGCAGGATCGAATCCGCAGTCACCGCCACGAAGGGATCGGCCGCGTCTTTGCTGTCCCAGTTTCCCGGGGAAGGAGTTAGAACCGGGTTTTTGGGGAGTTTCTGAAAGCGGTTGGGAATGCGGTGTTTTAACAGCAGCGCCGGGGCAAAGGAGTGGTAATCCACCTTTTCGGCGAATTGCGGGGAATGGAAGGGCAGCGTTGTTACCTGCCCCGCAAGGGGATGGAAACCCGCCAGCGCCGCGGCCAGCAGGATCAGCATCGTAAGCATTTGGTAAATCGCCATGCCCCTTTATCGACAAAAAGAACGCGCCAAAGGAGTGTAAAATTTATTTTGCCCTCCTAAACCAGCACGCCCCGCTCGTGGCGCAGCAGCCACTCCTTGCGCCACACTCCCCCGCCGTAACCGATCAATTTGCCGCCGCTGCCGATGATGCGGTGGCAGGGAATGATGATGGAAATGGGATTCTTCCCGTTGGCGCTGCCTACCGCTCGCACCGCGTCGGCGTCGCCTAAGGCCAGGGCAATGTCGCGGTACGAGGCGGTGCTGCCGTAAGGGACTTTCAGCAGTTGCGCCCAGACCCGCTGTTGGAATTCAGTGCCCCGGGGCAGCAATTTCAGGGAAAAAGCGCGCCGCTGCCCCTGGAAATATTCGTCTAACTGGCGCAGGCATTCTTGCAGGCAGGGCGGGATTTCACCCGTTACTGCTTCGGCATCCTCTACGAAATAGAGGGAAGCAATCCCTTCTTCCGTGCCGGTAATCCTGATCCAGCCGATCGGCGAATGATAATACGCGCGGTATTCCTCGCTCATACCAGCGACCTCCATAGATAAAAGGTTGCGTAAGCCTCCCAGCCTTTCCACCGCCGGGCCAGCGCTTTGATTTCCCCCAGGGACGGTTTGCGCGAGAGGCCCAACTGGTTTTTCAGGGCGTTGTGCAGCCCCGCGTCCCCGATGGGGAAGGCGGAGGGAACGCGAAAGCACTTCATCAGCACGTAATCGGCAGTCCACTCCCCCACCCCGCGGATTTGCTGCAAACGGCGGCGCAGGTCCTCGATCCCGCCGGATTCGCGCAGAATTTTTTCCCGGCTGAGCTCCCCGCCGGCCAGCAGTCGGGCAATTCCGATGAGATACTCCGCTTTCCTGCGCGAGAATTGCATTCCCAGCAAATCTTCCGGCTCGAGGCCCGCAACCGCAGCGGGGGCCGGAAACAGCCAGTGCTCCCGCCGACGGTAAACGATCTTCTCCCCGAAGGCTTCCACCAGGCGCTTTTTCAGAGTGTAGGCGAATGGCAGGTTGATCTGCTGGCCGATTACCGCCCAGCCCAGCGCCTCGAACAAATCCGGAATCCCGATCAGGCGCAATCCGTAATACTGCCGCACCAATTTCTCCAACAGGGAATCATTATTCGCTATAGCGTAGAACGGTTTCAAATCCCGCTCCAAATCCAGCCATTCGCGGATATAATTCGCGGCCGCGGCCCGGAAAGTTTCCCCGGGCGCGCCCTTCGGAAAGTCTATCGACAATTCCCCGGCTCCATTTTGGCGCACCCGCATCAAAACGGCGACATTCCCGGCCTTCAGCGGCTTGAATAATTCACCGTCTCCGGCATAGTGCAGGCACTCCCGGGGGGAGCGGTTGAGAAAGCGCAGGCATTCGGCAAAGCTGAATTCCGGCGGGGTTGGAATAGTCATAATTGAGAGCATATTTGAAAGTTCGATTCAGTACCCCTCAAACACTTTAATAGCACACGGATGACACGGATTTTCGCGGATAAAGTGGTAAAATTTCTTGAAAAAATCTGTGTAAATCCGTCCTGCCCCGGTACCGTCGGGGTTCATCAGTGTCATCCGCGTGCTATTTTTTAGCTTTCGGCCGTTACAAGAGATTTTTCAAGCACCCTCTGACAGACGCAGTTTTTCGGGGATGCGCGGTCAAACGCCGGCTCAAAGGATCTCCAGCGGATCCATGTCGATCTGGATTTCTACGGGCCATTTTTTAACCGCGGGGTTCTTGTAAATCCCTTCCTTGAGAAGGCGGCGCACGGCGCTCATAGAGGGGTCGCTCTCCCGGGGCTGCTTGACCAGGATATGGTAGCGGTAACGGTTGTTGATCCGCGCCAGTGGCGCCGGGGCGGGACCCAGCACACTGAATTTCTTCTCCCGGTTGGCCTGCCAGAGGTAGCGGGCGATCTCCTGGCCGTAGTGCAGCACCTGATCTTCCGATTCTCCCGCCACCCGGATCAGGCACAGGCGCGAAAAGGGCGGGTAATTCAGGGTTTTGCGGGTTTCCACTTCCCGCTCATAAAAACCCAGGTAGTCGTGGGTGAGCAGGTATTTGAAAACATAGTGGTTGGGATCGAAGGTCTGGATGACCACCTCGCCGCTGTGCACCCCCCGCCCGGCCCGCCCGGCCGCCTGCACCAGCAATTGGAAGGTTTTTTCGCTGGCGCGGAAGTCCGGGAAGTGCAGCCCCTGGTCGGCGTTGATGATGCCCACCAGGGTCACCCGCCCGAAATCCAGCCCCTTGGCGATCATTTTGGTGCCGATGAGGAAATCCGCCTTGCGGTTGCGGAATTTTTCCAGGATAGCGGCGTGATCGTGCCGCCGCCGGGTAGTATCCTGGTCCATGCGCAGCATCCGGGCGTGGGGAAAGCGTTGTTTGGCTTCCTCTTCGATTTTTTGAGTGCCGACGCCTTTATAAATAATGTCAATCCCTTTGCATTGCGGGCAGAAATCCGGCGCGGGGGCGGTAAATCCGCAATAGTGGCAGCGCAGGTTCTTTCCGGCCAGGTGATAGGTGAGGGTGATGTCGCAGTTGGGGCATTTTTCCACGTGGCCGCAGTCCTGGCAGAGAATGTAAGGCGAAAATCCCCGGCGGTTTTGCAGCAGCATTCCCTGTTCCCGGCTGATCAAGCGGGATTCCATTTTCAACAGCAGGTTTTCGGATAGAATTTGGAGCGCCCCGGTGCGCCGCCATTCCTCCTTGAAATCCAGCAACTGGGCGCGCGGTAAATTGCGGGCGCTGATGCGTTTGGAAAGGTGAAAATACTCATACTTCCCCGTGCGGGCGTTGTAAAGGCTCTCTAAGCTGGGTGTGGCGGAGCCTAACACCACCGGGATTCGATTCAAAAAGGCGCGGTAGAGCGCCACGTCGCGGGCGTTGTAGCGGGGCGCGGCGTCGTTTTGCTTGTAGCTGCCCTCGTGCTCCTCATCGACGATGATAATGCCTAACTTCTTGAACGGGGCAAAAATGGCCGAGCGCGGCCCGATCACGATGCTGAACTTGTCTTCGCGGATTTTTTGCAGAATTTCTAACTTTTCTCCCCCGGAAATACGGCTGTGGATGACCGCCGCCTGCTCCCCGAAATGGTTCCGGAAGCGCGCCATGGTCTGGGGGGTGAGCACGATTTCCGGGATGAGCACGATGGCCTGCCGCCCCTGCGCCAGCACGGTTTTGATCAGCTCGATGTAAACCTGGGTCTTACCGCTCCCGGTGATGCCGTGCAGCAAAAAGGTTTTGTACTGCCCGCCGCCGCTAAGGCAGGGGGTTACCCGGTCGATGAATTCCTGCTGCTCCTCGCTCAGCGTCAGCGCTTTGCTCTCTTCATAAAAGTGAACGCCCTGCTCGCGGAACACCTCGGTTTCCCCGCGCAGCAAAACCCCCTCCGCTTCCAGGCGCTTGAGCAATTCCGCCGGAAAACCCGCTTCTTTCAATTGCGGGCGGGCGGCGCGGCCGCTCTCCTGAGCCTGCAAGTAGGCAATCAGCTCGCGGGCGCTTTCGTATCTCCGGGCGTTTTCGGCCAGGTACTTTTGCTGCGCGGGGAGCGGCCACTTTTCGGAGGGCTGCAATGTGAACAAATCCACGGTTTTGTAGATTTTGCGTGGCCGGGGCGGGGTGTAGCGGGTATCGATCAACCCCAGTTTTTTCAAACGGTGGGTGCGATACAGCAGGTTGGATGCGGCGAGGGCGGTTTCTACCTGCTGCAAGGAGATCCACTCCCCGGGGGGAAGCTGCGCCAGCATTTCCCGCAGGCGCGGCGGCAAATCTTCCGGGATTTCCCCGGCATGGAGTTGTAATTCATAACGGGACTTTTCGAGATTCAAGGCGGGATTGGCCAGCCGGCAGGCCTCTCCCAGGTGGCAGATGTAGTAATCGGATATCCATTCCAGCAGTTTTAGCAGGTCCTCCGCGATGAACGGCTCCGCGCTGACCACGTCGTGGATCGGTTTGATGTCGTAATCCGGTTTTTCCGGGTTCTCTTCTGCGTCCATCACGATTCCCGGCAGGTAGCGTTCTCCCACCGGTACGATCACCTGCACTCCCGGGCGGATCAAATCGGCCAGGTCTTCGGGGATGGAATAGGAAAACGGGGTATCGACCGGAATGGGAATAATGACCCGGGCAAATTTTGTTATCTGGTCAGCCATACATCCTAATCAGGTTTTGAAACGCATGCACATCATTTATTTCTAATTTAACACTAAGCGCAGAATTCGCCAACAAAAATGTCATCTACGCTTCGCTGTTTAGGGCGGCGCAAGAGTATTTGGTGTTTGAAAAGGCGCCAGAAAATAGTAAATTTCCGCAGTATTCAAGGTAGTTCCGGGGGACGTTTCTCACGCGGCTCAACCGCCGGGCGTTATGGCTAACCAGCAACAGGGTTCGTGTTGCGTTCTGCTTGCGAACAGGATAAAAACCTGGGGTTCCGGTGCTCACGATAAAGGGAATTGCCCTGACCATTTGCTTCTGCATCCTTTCCTTCGCCCGGGAGCTTCCTTTTACCCATTACACTCCCGATAATGAGTTGAATCCCCTGCCCTCCGCTTCCATTTATAATGTTTACCAGGATCGCGCCGGGTATATCTGGATTTGCGTTTATTCATCCGGGCTGGCGCGCTATGACGGGAATTCACTGGAGCTTTATACCACCGCGCACGGGCTTCCCAACCTCAACGTCATGAATGTAACGGAAGACGGCCAGGGGCGGCTCTGGGTATTGAACGACGTCGGCATTGCCGCAACCGAACGGGCGATTTCGGAGCATTCCTACAATCAACCGCTTCGTTTTGCCACCTCCCTGAACCATACCGCCCTGGCGCAAACCTCCATCAGCCAGGTTGCCCCCAACGCCATCGCCAGGGACGCCGGCGGCAACATCTGGGTGGGAACGACCGGCCTGGGAGCGATCCGCTACCGCCTGCTTCCTGCCGCCGGGGAACTGGAGGGGAGGCCGGATGAGCAGGCCACCATCGCTGATACGTTTTCTACCGCTCCGCAGCGGGACAGCCAGAACCGCATCGTTTACGCCCTGCTGGGCAGAAAGGATGGTACCGTCTGGTGCGCAGCAGGAAGAAGCTTGCTGGTCTTCAATCCCGCCATGAAGCGATTTGAAGTATTTGCGGATGGGCAGGATACCTCCCTGGCGGTAACTCATACCCTGTATGAAAGCGCTTCCGGGGTTTTGTGGGGCGGCTGCGCCGATGGGGCCATCTGGCGGCTCAATGAACGCCGCCGGCCGGCGCGGATCGAGCTGGTAAACCGCCAACTCCGCGACGTTGTTTATTCCATCGGGGAAGATTCTGAAGGGACGTTCTGGATTACCAGTTACGGATCGGGAATGCTGAGGCTCTTTCCCGGCGAGCCGGGCCGGCCCGGGGAAATACTGACCACCGGAAACGGGTTATTAAGCGATGCGCTGCATGATGTTTGCCGGGACCGGGAAGGGAATCTCTGGTTTGCGCAGGGCGGCGGGGTATCGAAACTGCGCTACAACCACCGCGCCTTTCTCTACCTCACCGGCCAATCACCGGGAAACGCCGGCCCCCTGCTCCCCATTCCCACTATCGACGCTGTCATCCCGCCGCCGCAAAAGGCGGGAGCCTTGCAGCCGGAATCTTCTGCGCAGTTTCCCCTCTGGCTGGCCACCACCAGCGGGGCGGTTTGCTTAAAAAATTACACCGAGGCGGAATATCTCGATATTTCCCGCGGCCTGCCCAGCAATACCGTTTATGACCTCTGCATCGATGAAAAAGAGCGCCTCTGGATCGGCAATTTCGCGGGGTTGAATTGCGTTGCGGACCGCGAGCGCCTCCCGCACTTCGCCGGAAAACCGAAGGCTGCCAAGATTCGCCTGCTGGGGCAGGAAAAATATCTCGCTTTTTACGACCTGGGAATCATCGGGGTATGCAACCGGTTCCGGATTCCCCGCTCTGAAACCGGCCCCGAGACCGTCGAAACCCTGTGGTTCAACAGCTATAAGCGGATCATCTGCTTTGCGGAAGGGGATTGGTTTATCTTCGACGAGCAGAGCGGCATTCCGCCCAGTATTATCTATACCGCGGAAATAGATGATCAGCGCCGCCTCTGGGTTGGCAGCGGCGACCGGGGATTGTTTTCCAGCCGCATCCCCCTTACCCTGGCGGCGCTAAAACGTTTCAGCCGTAACCCCGCGGATTACACCATAACGGAAGAGGTTTTTCACGCGGTTTGGAATACCACCGCCGGCGCGCCCACCAATGAAATTTTGGAATTGATCTGCCGGGGAGACACCCTCTGGGCCGGCACTTCCAGCGGGCTGTACGTTATCAGACAATCCGGTTTTAAGGCGATCCACCATTTCACCCAGGAAAACGGCCTGGCGAATAACAGCGTGGTCAGCATGGCGATATCGCCCGTCTCCAACACTATCTGGGTGGGAACCAATAAAGGATTGGCGGAAATCGACCCCCGGGCCTTAAAGGTAATCCGGCGGGTGACCCGGGAAGAGGGCCTGCTCAGTAACGAAACCCACTGGCTGGAATCCGTGGCCGTGGGGAGCGACGGCCTGGTTTATTTCGGCACTCCCCGGGGACTCACCATTTATAACCCGGCGCTGGATAAATCCAACTCCGCCGCCCCGTTGCTGCGCATCAAGAGCAGCAGTTTCACGGAAGATAACCGGGGGAACAACCAGTTTGCAATCGAATACGCCGCGCTCAGCTATGCCAACGAGAAACAGGTTCTCTACCGCTCCCGCCTGCGCGGTTACGATTCCGATTGGTCGCCGGAAACCCGGGAGAACAAAATCCGCTACACCAATTTGCCGGCTTTTTTCTGGCCGAGAGATTATACCTTCGAAGTTTTCGCCGCCAACAACAGCGGAATCTGGACGGAATCTCCCCTGAGCTTTTCCTTCTCCGTCAAACCGGCCTGGTGGCTGCGCTGGTGGACATTTTTGCTCTACGGCGGAGCCTTGTTTTTATTGATCCGAACCGGAAAATGGATCGCGGCCAACTGGCAGGCGCTGTTCGTGGCCAGAAAGCGGATGGTTTCCCATTATAAATTGGGAGAATTGTTAGGCAAAGGAGGCATGGGCGAAGTGTACCAGGCGCTGGACGTGAACAGCAAAGCCACCGTAGCCCTGAAGCTGCTAAATGAAGAGCTGCTCAAGGACCCGGAAAACCGTAAGCGCTTCTCCAACGAAGGTAGGCTGCTGGCCTCTTTCTCTCATCCTCACATCGTAAAGGTGTACGAGATCGGGGAGACGGAAACGCAGGGGTTTATTGCCATGGAGTACCTGCCCGGCGGCACTTTGAAGGATTACCTGGCCGGAAATCACCCCCTTGCGCCGGAGAAGGCCGGGAATTTCCTCCTGCAAATCGCCGCAGGACTGATGGAGATTCACTCCAAAGGTATCATCCACCGCGACCTGAAAACCGGCAACATTATGCTCGATAGCGAGGGACGGGTTCGGATCATGGACTTCGGGCTTTCTAAATCCTCGCTGGTAAGCACCATGACCTCCCGGGGCACGGTATTGGGAACCCTGGGCTACGTTGCGCCGGAGCAGGTGACCGGGATGAACGTGGATCAGCGGGCGGATATTTTTTCTTTCGGGGTGATCATCTACGAGTTCCTGACCGGAAAACTGCCCTTCCGCGGCGAAAACGAAATGGCGTTGATCCATGCCATTTTCAACACCGAGCCGCTCCCGCCCTCGCAGCTCCGGGGCGATATTTCGGGAAAATGGGATGAGCTGGCCGCTCGCTGCCTGGCCAAAAATCCCGGGGAGCGGTTTCAGACGGTTCGGGAATTGTCCGAGGCGCTTTCCGCAGCAGGAATTCCGGGTTAAGAGCGCCAGGCTGCATTTTCTCACCCGGAAATGCAGCCCGATCTTTTGGCCGTCCGCAATAGCGGCGCACACCCGGCGCCGGTTCTCCCGTTTTTTCAAAGCTCCCTTCCCTGTCGCATGGATGCAACATGGTTTTAACCCCGGTATGTCGCAGGGGCGCGACAATCCCCTTTTATTCTCTCCAATAGCAATTTCAGCAATTCCCATAATACTAAGCACTTAACGGAATTTCTTTTTCCATCTCCCGCCCGGCACAGCTTTTGTCATTACCAAACCGTATTTCGGAGGCTCAGATGCTCTCCAAAAACGGTATGATCTATGAAAAGAGGCCGGGATGAATGATTATGTTTTGATTATCGAGAGCGACACCGCGGCGCTGCGCCGCCTGCGGGAAATCCTGACCCGGGAGGGTTTCAACGTCATGACCGCGGCGAATTGGGAGACGGCGCGGAAGATTTCCGAAAAAATCGGCGTCAAACTGATCCTCTGCGAATCTGCTTTGATGAAATTTCCGGATGGGGAAACAGTCGCCAACCCGGATTCTTGACTTTACGCTTAAAACGATCGAGGGCGTTTTAGCCCCGGAATACCCTTTCACGAGCAGGATGAATGATGATACATAAAATAACCGTTAACCTCACTTCATGGAGGAATAAAATGAAATTCCGCAACTTTGTTTTTATGCTGGGTGCGTTGGCGATTCTGTTTGCAGAAATGGCCTTTGCCGGGGATATATTTTGGAATAACGCCGCCGGCGGCAACTGGAACAACGCTTCCAACTGGAATACCGGAACCGTCCCTCAAACCGGGGATGACGTGTACATTATCCTGGACGGCACTTATACCGTCACGTTGGACGTCAACGTGAATTTGAACCGCCTGGAAATCGGCGGGAGCAGCGGGGTGCAGACCCTGGCGGCTACCAGCCGCACCATTGCGCTGACGAATGGCGGCGCTATTAACCCTAACGGGGTAATCAATTTAACCGCCAGCACCCTCAGCGGCGGCGCGTTTACCAACTCCGGCACATTGATCCTGAAATACAACAACACCATTTCAACGAATATCACTAACACCGGCACCATTGAAGCGCACCAGGGCCAGAGCGGGATGAACACCATCAGCGGGACCTTCACCGCCCAGACCGGTTCCACCCTGCGGGTGGATGGGCGGGATCATCACGCCCGCTTAACCATCTCCAATGGCTTTACCAACAACAGCATCATTGAGTTGACCAGCACGGTGGGCTATGACAGTTACTTAACGATAACCAATGGTACCCTGGTGAATGCCAGCGGGGCGACGATCCGGGCTGCGGTGGGGGTAGGCAACTCCAACCGCACCCTGACTGCCGGGGTGGACAACCAGGGCACTATAGAAGTAAACCAGAATATGACTATCTCCCATGCCACCCAGGCCAGCAGCAACAGCACCGGGAGCATCAACATCGCTTCCGGAAAGACTCTGGGCTTCAGCAGCGCCACTTTCAATTTTAACGGCGGTTCTATCAACGGGCCGGGAGCAGTATCTTTTACCTCCAGCACTGCCAATTTCAACACCGCGGCCTTTCCCGCAGTAAACTATACCTTTACCGCCTCCACCCTGGGCAGTTCCGGCACGGTGACTAACAACGGAACGCTGATTTTCAAATACAGCAACACTATTTCGGCAGCGATCAATAACGCCGGCGCCATCGAGGTGCACCAGGGCCAGAGCGGGATAAACACCATGAGCGGAGCCTTGACCACCCAGCCCGGTTCTACCCTGCGGGTGGATGGGCGAGACCATCACGCTTATTTGACGGTTTCCAATGGCTTTACCAACAACGGTACCGTGGAGTTGACCAGCACCTCCGGCTATGCCAGCAGCCTGACGGTGACCGGCGGGCAGTTGGTGAATGCCAGCGGGGCGACCATCCGCTCCTTAGTGGCAATACCCTCCGGGCGCACTTTGAACGCCGGGGTGAACAACCAGGGCGCTATGGAGATAAACCATGACATGGCCC
>CAZFVV010000003.1:0-76023 GCA_964522165.1 uncultured Calditrichaceae bacterium | reverse complement strand
TCCCTTCCGTTTCCCTGGCCTTCACCTCTTCTACCCTGGGCAGTTCCGGGGTGGTGACCAACAACGGAACCCTGATTTTCAAATATAACAACACCATTTCCGCGAACATCAATAACGCCGGCACCATTGAGGTGCACCATGTTAGCAGTTACAACAACATGACCGGGGCGCTCACCACCCAGCCCGGTTCGATGCTGCGCATCGACGGGCGGGATCATCACGCCAATTTGACGATTTCCAGTGGCTTTACCAACAACGGCACGGTGGAGTTGAACAGCACTTCCGGCTATAACAGCGCCCTGACTGTAACCGGCGGGCAGTTGGTGAACGCCAGCGGGGCGACTATCCGCTCGATAGTGGGAGCAGGCGGCTCGCGCACCCTGAGCGCGGGAGTGAACAACCAGGGCACTCTCTCGGTAAACCAGGCCATGACCATCAACGGCTCTTCTATCGTCAATGCGGTGGGGGGGTTGATTAACGGCAACGCGACTCTTACTTTAGCGGGCGCTCCCCTCACCAACCAGGGAACCATTGCTCCCGGAACCTCGCCGGGCATTCTGGCTATTTCGGGAAACACACCTTTCTCTCCCAGCGGCGTGCTGAATGTGGAGATCGGCGGGCTGACCGCGGGGACACAATACGACCGCCTGGCGGTTTCTAACAGCGCAGATTTGGACGGAACGCTGAACATTTCCCTGCTGAACGGTTATGAACCGGCCATTAACGACAGCTTCCTGGTGCTGACCTATGGTTCCCGGGTGGATACCTTCACCACCGTCACCGGGCAGGATATCGGCAACGGGAAATATCTCTATACCAAATATCGCCCTAATCACCTGGCGCTGCGGGTGGGACCGCCGCCGGTTACGTCGAGTTACACTATCACCGCCAGCGCGGGCAGCAACGGCAGTATTTCCCCCAGTGGTGACGTGCCGGTTTTCCAGGGACTGGATCAGACATTTACCATCACCCCGGCGTTCGGCTACCAGGTGGATGACGTACTGGTGGACGGCGCTTCCGTGGGCGCGGTGACATCTTATACTTTTACCAACGTCACCGCCAACCACACTATTCACGCTACGTTTGCGGTGCAGACCTTTACGATTACCGCCACGGCCGGGGCGAACGGTTCTATCAATCCCTCCGGCAACGTGATCGTCAACGGCGGCGAGGATCAGGTTTTCACCATCGCGCCTAATACCGGCTATCACGTGTTAGATGTGCTGGTGGATAACGTGTCGATTGGTCCGGCGACCAGCTACGTATTCAACTCCGTTACCGCCAATCATACCATTTCCGCCACGTTCGAGATCAATACTTACCTTATCCTGGCATCGGCGGGAAGCGGCGGTTCGATAACTCCCTCCGGCAACGTACCGGCAACACACGGCAGCAGCCAGACCTTTTCCATCACCCCCAACGCCAATTACCAGGTGGCGGAGGTGTTTGTGGATGCGGTTTCCGTCGGGGCGGTAACGCAGTATGAATTTACCAACATTACCACCGGGCACGCCATCCAGGCGGTTTTTGCACCCATTACCCACACCATTACCGCCAGCGCCGGAAGCGGTGGGGTGATCCAGCCTTCCGGCAATATCGCCGTCAACCAGGGCAGCAATTTCACCTTCAACATTTCTGCCTATCCCGGCTACTCGATTCAGGACGTGCTGGTGGACGGCGGCTCCGTGGGAGCGGTGAGCAGTTATACGTTTACCAACGTCCTGGCCGGCCATACCATTGCGGCGAGCTTTGTGCAGAATACCTATACCATTACCGCTACCGCCGGGGCCAACGGAACCATTGATCCCTCCGGCGCTATCCTGGTACCCGGCGGCGCCAGCCAGACCTTCAATATTATAGCCGATCCCGATTATCACGTGGCGGATGTGCTGGTGGACGGCGTTTCAGCGGGGCCGCTGACCATGTACACCTTCGGGAACGTGGCTTCCAACCACACCATCGAGGCAAGCTTTGCCATCAACGTCTATAATATTTTTGCCTATGCCGGGGCGAACGGTTCAATCAATCCCTCCGGCAACGTGGCGGTTACGCACGGCAACGGCCGGAATTTCACTATTACCCCGGATATGAATTACAACATCGGGGACGTGATCGTGGACGGGGTTTCCCAGGGAGCGATCGCTTCTTACGATTTCCTGAACGTGACCGCCAACCACTCCATCGGGGCCTACTTCACGCCGGAGAATTTCAGCTACGTTACCCTGAATACCGGGGTGACAGTGAATATCCACGCCACCTATTTTGTGAGCGCAACGGTGGGTTACGCCGTGGGCGCGGGCGGCCTGGTGCTCATCACTACCGACGGCGGGCAGACCTGGAGCCAATCTTATACCGGCGTGAACGTGGACCTGCACAGCGTGGTGGTGATCGACAATGTCATTTGGGTGGCGGGCGCCAACGGGCACATCTGCTACTCCATCGACGGCGGAATTACCTGGATTCCCGCCAATCCCGGGCCGGCGCAGACCTTCTACGCCCTCACCTTTGTGAGCGGCGGCTACGGCTGGGCCTGCGGGGCCGACGGGCTGATCTATTACTGGAACGGAAGCGCCTGGGTGCAGCAGGTGAATATTCCCGGGGTGGTCTTCTACGGCGTCTATGCATTCGGAAATTACGTGTACGCGGTGGGAACCGGGGGGGTGATTTATTTCTGGAACGGGGTTTCCTGGACCTCGCTGAGCGTAGGGATTACAATTGACCTCTACGGGGTCTATTTCCTGAACGCCAATTTCGGTTACGTGGTGGGGGCTAACGGGGCGATTTATCGCACCACCAACGGCGGGGTCAGCTGGACGCTGTTGAACACCGGCGTAACCACCATTATTCGCAATATTATCATCGGCGACGCCAATACCGCCTGGGCGGTGTGCGAAGGCGGCGTCATCTTGCAAACCACGGACGGCGGCAACACCTGGGAACAGATCGCACCCGGCTGCACCTGCGATCTTTACGGCATCGCCTTTTCCGGCGGGCAGGGGTACGTGGTTGGCACTGGCGGGGTGGCTTATAATTTCCAGAGCACCCTCATTACCGGCACGCCGCAATTTGCGGTTTCCCCTGCCAACCTGGATTTCGGCAGCGTGGGAGTGGGCTACGCCAAAACCCTCTCAGTTACGGTGAGCAACAGCGGCGACGGGCAGTTGGATGTCTCGGCCTCTTCCACGGACGGCAATTTCATCGTCAATCCCCTGGTCGCCAGCATTTCCGCGGGCGGCAGCCTGAATTTTTCCATTACCTTCAATCCCGGCTCGGCGGGGCCTAAATCCGGGAACATTCAGTTTAGCCACAACGCCGCGGGATCGCCGGGCAGCGTGGCGGTGAGCGGAACCGGCGTGGAAACCGGCCTGACTTTCACCCAGCGCAACCTGGGAACCACCGCGCATCTGCGGGGCGCGACCTTCTTCAGCGCCACCCACGGGGTAGTGGTGGGCAACGGGGTCATCTTTGTTACCCAGGACGGCGGGATCACCTGGACGCCGGTAACGGTAGGCGGCAGCGTGGATTTCCGGGCGGTTAAAGCGGTCGGCTCCTATGCCTTCATCGTGGGCGCCAACGGGCACATTTGCTACTCCACCGACGGCGGCTTAAACTGGACGGTCTTCAGCACCGGCGTGAGCGCGGATCTCCACTCCGCTTCTTTCATCAACGCTTATTACGGATTTGCGGTGGGGGCGAGCGGGCACATCCTGGTTTATAACGGAACCAATTGGACCGTGCAGACCACCGGCGTTCCCAATACCTTCTACGGGGTGTATGCCCTTCCCAGCGTGGCCGGCGGGCCAATCGCTTACGCTGTAGGCAGCGGGGGCATCATCATGCGCTTTATGAACGGGGTATGGACGCAGGCGGCTGTTGCTCCGTACGATTTGTTCGATGTCGCTTTCTGGGATGAAAGCCTCGGCTTTGCGGTGGGCGCGAATGGCCACATCTGCAAAACCATCGACGGCGGCGCTACCTGGATTCCGCTGATCAGCGGGGTGAGCGCGGACATCAAGCGCATCAAAATCTTCAGCCCGCTGGTGGCCTGGGCGACCGCCGCCAACGGCCTGGTGCTGCAAACCACGGACGGCGGCGCAACCTGGGCGCAGGTTCCGGTGTGCACCTGCGGGGACTTCGACGGGATCGACTTTGACGGCTGCACCGGCATTGTGGTGGGGCAGAACGGAACCGCGCATACTTTCGAGACGACTCACTGCCCCTCGCTCAATCCTCTTTTCACCCGCCTGAATACCGGTGCGCAGTGGAAACTCACCGGGGTCTCCTTTGCCGATGGGCAGAACGGCGGGCTGGTAGGATACGGCGGCACGGCGCTGTTCACCCAGAACGGCGGGACTTCCTGGCGGCCAGGGAAGCTCAACCCCGGGCTTAATATTACCAGCCTGAAATTCCTCGGCAGCCGCGCCTTCCTTACCGGCCCCAACGGCCATATCTGCCACACGGATGATTTCGGGCAGAGCTTCGTTTCCTATAGCACCGGTACCACGGCGACCTTCTACGCTTCCTCCTTCATCCACGCCAGCTTAGGCTGGGCGGTGGGCGGAGGCGGGACCATCTCCATCTATAACGGAAGTAGCTGGAGCATCCAGTACACCAATCCCGGCGTCACCTTCTACGGGGTGCACGCCGTTGGCGGAACCGCTTACGCCGTGGGCTCGGGCGGCGCTATTTACCGCTACGCGGGCGGCGTCTGGACGCCCCAGGTGAGCGGTATTGGCGTGGCTCTTTACGGGGTGGCTTTTGTGAACGCAAATTACGGCTTTGCGGTGGGGGCGAACGGCACCATTTGCCGCACCCGCAACGGGGGGGCGACCTGGGTTCCCCTGGTCAGCGGGGTGAACGTGACCCTGCGGGGCATCAAGATCATCAGCCCGCGGGTGGCCTACTGCTTAGGCGACAACGGGGTGGTGCTGGAAACCACCAACTGCGGGGAAACCTGGACCCAGATCAACCTCGACGTGCCCCTGGAGCTGGAAGCGATCGAGATCGTCAACGGGCAGGGCTTCATCGCCGGAAGCGCGGGCGAGGCGTACAGCTTTGTGAAGCCGGAAATTGTCAATTACCAGCTTTTTGCGCTCTCCAGCGATTCGTTAGAGGTAGGAGCGGCCAGCGTCGGTTCCAACTCCCTCGGAAGCGTAACCGTGACCAATGATGGCACCGCGCCGTTAGAGATTTCTTCGGCGACTTCCGATAACTCCATGTTCACGGTCTCCCCGGCCAGCGCAACCATCAGCGGGGGCGGCAGCCAGGTGTTCGAGATCGCCTTCAACCCCACCGCCACCGGCCCGGCCAGCGCAACAATTACATTCACCCATGACGGCGACTGCGCGCCCGCCCTGTTAGCGGTGAGCGGAACCGCAATTTCTTCTGCATACACCATTTTGAATACCGGCGTGAACGCGCGGCTGACCGGGGTTTCTTTCATCAACCCCTTGCAGGGATGTGCGGCGGGATACGACGGTACGGTGCTGTTTACCGGCAACGGTGGAAGTACCTGGACACCGGCGCATATTAATTGCGGCTGCCATCTGCACGGGGTAAAATTTGTCGGCAATCGCGCTTTCTTTATCGGCAGCGGCGGGCACATCTACCATACCGATGATTTTGGCGCGAGCTATTATTCCTACACCACCAACACCACGGTGGCTTTTTACTCCGCCTCCTTCATCAACCTCAGCCTGGGCTGGGCAGTGGGCGGTAACGGAACGATCTGCATCTACAACGGAACCGGCTGGACGCCGCAGGTGACCAACACCACGGTCACGTTCTATGGCGTTCACGCCATCGGAACCACGGCCTATGCGGTGGGCGAACTGGGAACCATCTGCAAATATGTTGGCGGGGTTTGGGTTCCGCAGACCAGCAATACCAACGTCACCTTTTACGGGGTGGCGTTCGTGAACCCGAAGTGCGGCTACGCGGTGGGCGAAAATGGGACTATTTGCCGCACCCGCGACGGCGGGGCGACCTGGGTGGCGCTGAACAGCGGGGTAAACGTGAACCTGCGCGCCTGCAAGATCATCAGCCCCAAGGTGGCCTACTGCTTAGGCGACGACGGGGTGGTGCTGCAAACGGTTGACTGCGGGGAGACCTGGACGCAGGTGAATATCGATCTGAATCTCATTTTAGAAGATATTGACATCGCCAACGGGCAGGGCTTCATCGTCGGCGACTTAGGCGAGGCGTTCAAATTCAGCAACTCCACCATCGCCAATTACCAATTGTTTGCGCTTTCCGGCGACACGCTGGCAGTGGAAACCGCCAGCGTAGGCTCCACCAGCGCCGGCAGCATCACCGTCACCAACGATGGAACCATCGATCTGGATATTTCTTCCATCGCTTCGGATAATCCCGAATTCACCATTTCTCCGGCCAGCGCGGTGGTAAGCGCCGGGACCAGCCAGGTCTTCAGCATTACCTTCAGCCCCACGGTTACCGGTACGGCCAGCGCCAGCATCAGCTTTACCCACGACGGCGACTGTATTGCTTCTGCCCTGGCGGTAAGCGGAACCGCGGTTTCTTCCGCCTACACGGCGCTGAACACCGGAGTTTCCACCCGCCTGATCGGGGTCTCCTTCATCAATGCGATGCAAGGCAGCGTGGTCGGCTACGGCGGCCGGGTACTATTAACCACCGACGGCGGGGCGAACTGGACGCTCCAGATCACCGATCCCGGCGTCAACCTGCACGCAGTGCGGTTTGCGGGCAATCGCCTGTTCGGGTTCGGCAGCAAAGGGCATATCTGCCACACCGATGATTTCGGGCAGAGTTGTTCCGTTTACAGCCCCGACACTACGGTGACTTTCTATGACGCCTCCTTCATCAGCGCCAGCCTGGGTTGGGTGGTAGGCAGCGTCGGAACCATCTACATCTACAACGGAAGTGTCTGGACGCTCCAAACCACCGGCGTAAACATTACTTTCTACGGCGTGTATGCTATCGGCACGACGGCCTATGCGGTCGGGGAAAACGGTACGGTGTGCAAATACGTGAACGGCGGCTGGGTTCCGGTGAATCCTGGGCCTACGGTCATAAATACCTTCTATGCCTGCGCTTTTGTGAATGAGAACTTCGGTTACATTGTGGGCGCCGGCGGGATCATTTGCCGCACCCGCAACGGCGGGTTGACCTGGGAACCGCTCGCCAGCGGGGTAACGGTAGATATGAAGGCCTGCAAAGTGGTCAGCCCCAAAATCGCTTACTGCGTGGGCGAGGACGGCACGGTGTTGAAGACCGAAGATTGCGGCGACACCTGGACGCCGGTGGATATCGAAATCGGCCTGCTGTTGGAAGATATCGAGATCATTGCCGGGCAAGGCTTCATCGTCGGCGATTTGGGCGAAGCGTTCAAATTCAGCAACCCGGTCAACTACCAACTATTCGCGCTGTCTCCTTCCAGCCTGAATTTTGGCAGCGTGAATCCCGGCGGCAACGCCACCCAGGTTGTGGAAGTGTCGAATTCGGGTAATGCGGTTCTAACTGTTAGCGCGGCGACTTCCAATGATCCCAACTTTACGGTAACGCCAAACGATCCGACAACCATTGCCGCCAGCGGAAACGCGACTTTCACGATTCAGTTTGCGCCCGGCGCAGCCGGAACCTTCAGCGGGAAGATATTCTTCGAGCATGACGCTTCCTGCGAGTTGGATTCCGTATTGGTTAGCGGGCATGGCGTCAGCCAGCAAACTTTTTGCGATATTTCCGGAAGAGTAAAGGTAAACGGAAACGGCCTGGCGAACGTGACCGTGAAGCTGTTAGATAAGGATGGCATGCCGCTACCCGCCTTCCCGGACCAACTCACCAACGCCCAGGGAAATTATGAATTCAGCGATGTTCCCGCGGATAGCTACCAGGTGATGATCGTGGAGCCGTTAGGTTATTCGGCAAATGAAAATCCCAAAGAGGTGGATTTGAACGCCGGTTGCCCGGGCGCGCTAAATTTCATCCTGACGAAAGAAGTAATCTGCAACCAGGCCCGCAGCATGGGCTACTGGAAACACCAGTTTGACGTGCATCTCAGCGGCTGCGGCCACGCCCAGGAGAGCGAGCAGGATCTCTACGATTATATTGATCTGGTGCATCAACACTATACACCGCATTTCAACATCTTTGCCGGAAAAACCACTTTTGAAGAGTGGCACGATATGTTGAGCGTTAAAGGCAATACACCGATGTGGAAACGCGCCCGGCAGCAGTTGGCCGCGCTGGTGCTGAACTTCGCTTCTTTGAAGATCGGCCAGTACACCGTGGTCACCAAAGACAATCGCACCGCCGGGGACGTGCTGACCTATGTCTCTATATTGTTGACGGATAACACTACTTCCAACGACGAACTGGCAAAGAACCTGGCTGAAAAGGTTAACTTGCAACAGAAAATAGCCAAGAACATTGTGCCCCCAGGGAATATCCTCTATAAAGGCGACGGGCAGCAGCCGATCCTGTGGAGTTTTGAAGACCTGCCGGAACGGTTCGATCTGCATGCTAATTATCCCAACCCCTTCAACCCGGCCACGACCATCCGCTACGACCTGCCGGAAGCCAGCGAGGTGAGCCTGGCGGTCTATAACATCTTAGGGCAGAAGGTGGCGGAACTGGTCAACGGGCGCCGGGAAGCCGGGCGGCACGCGGTTTCCTTCGACGCTTCGCACCTGGCCTCGGGAATGTACGTCTATGTGCTCAAAGCGGGATCGTTTAGCAAAGTGCAGAAGATGATGCTCCTGAAGTGAAACGGAATACGCAATACGAAATACGCATTCCGTGTTCCGTAATGCGAAAACGTGATGCGTGAAATTACCTTTTACGCTTCATCCGTAAACATCTTTCGGTGGGACGGGGAGAATGCCTGAAGCAACCCCGGCTGCATGAACGCAGCCGGGGTTGCGGTTTTTAGACCCGGCCGGGGTGTAAAGCTTCAGTTTTGCACCCCGGGAATGCGGATGACCCTTCCTATTTCTTCTTCATAAAATTCCCCTGGATGGAGAATTTAATATAGTTGGAGATGCGGAATCCCCCGGTTTCCATCACCTCGTTCCAGCGCAGGCCGTAATCGTAACGGTTCAATTTCCCGGTTGCGGTGATCGAGATGAACTGGTAACCGGACCGCTCTACCGGCTCCCCGGTGAGCGTGGCAATCATCTCGACCGGCTTGGTGACCCCTCGCATGGTCAGGTCGCCGCTGATTTTGAAGGTGTTTTCCCCGGTTTTCTCGAAGGAATCGCTTTTGAAAACGATCACGGGGTACTTATTCATGTAAAAGAAGCTTTCCGATTTCAAATGCCCGTCGCGCAATTCATGCCCGGTGTCGATGCTGTTCACCCGGATGACCGCTTCCACCCGGCTATCGGAGAAATCGCTGCGCCCCTGGGTAAAGGTGATATCAAAATCCTTGAAGGCGCCGTGGGTGGCTCCCAGGAGAAATTCTCCCTCATTTTCCTGCGCTTCCTGGAGCATCACGATATGCTCCGCTTCGAAGCTGACCGAAGAATGGGCTTTATCCAGGTCCCACTTATCCTGCGCGGCCAGGAAACCCCCGGCCAGGAACGCCCAGGTCCATAACACGTTGCGCATTTTCATGGTTCACTCCTTCGTAATGGCTACCGGTGCTAAAATTCTCAACAACGCCCGCTCTCTATTAAGGGGGACCATTGTTTGCGTGAAATTAACCAATCGGAGGGTTTTTCGCAAAAAAAATTACCCGGGGGAAGAAGAAGCAGCCCGGCAGCGGTGAAATACGCATTTGATGGCCGCGCGAAGTACGCCTTACGCCGGTATGGGCGGGCCTCAAAACACCAGAGGCGGCGCTTCCTGAGGAAACGCCGCCTCCGTTTGTTACGGGAGAATTTCAAACTGGCGCATTTATTGAGCAATTTTACCGGGTTTCTACCCCCATCGGGAGATAAAATCTTCCGGATTTCAACGCAGCAGCATCATTTTGCGGGTTTCCACCGTCCCCGGCGCTTCCAGGCGGTAGAAATATACCCCGCTGGCCAGGTTGGCGGCGTTCCAGGTTACCAGGTACTCGCCGGCGGCCCGGTATCCGTCCACCAGCGTCGCTACTAACTGCCCGCGCAGGTTATAAACCGTAATCTTCACGTTGGTCGCCCGCGGCAGGCTGTAGCGAATGTTGGTGCTGGGGTTGAAGGGATTGGGATAGTTCTGGCTGAGGGCGAAGGCATTGGGAGCCAGCCCGTTGCCATCCAACTGCCGGTCTTTAATGCCGGTCACCCTTTCCCCGTTCAAAGCGGTCCAACGATTCGTCCAGAGCACCGGGGCGTTGGGGTCGAACGCGCCGTAGTAGCTGACCGGGGTGAAGAAGGGATCGTTTACCGGCGTCGCGCCGCTGGCGGCAGGGCCGGAAGCGTTGGGACGGGGGTCCAACTGCCCGTTCTGCGCCCGGCTGACGCTGTTGATCTGCGGGTCCACGATCTGGTTGTTATTCGCCGCCAAATGGTCGGCCACGAACTGCTGCGGCGCAAACTGGCTCAATCCGTTCCCCGCCGCAAAGTTCCACCAGATGTTGTTGTTCAGCACCAACTGCCCCGCCTCCAACCGCGCCCGGCTGTCTTCCCCGCTGGCCAAATCTTCCACGGTGATTCCCTTCCCCCCGTTCGCGCCGTTGTAATCAGTGAAAATGCTGTTGTAATACTTGCCCCCGGCGTTATCGCGGAAAATCATCAGCTCCGCGCCGTCGCCCTGCGGAGTATTGCCCGCCCCCGCGCCCAAGTAGGTCACGTTGGAAATCAGCGGGATGGCATAGGGCTGGCCGTCTTCCGGCTCGGTGCCCCCGTCTTGCTCCGCCACCCGGCCGCCGCCGACTAACACGTCTTTGATCCCAAACCAGAACTGCCCTTTGCCCCGGTAACCTTCGTCGTAATCGAAATCATCGTCGCCCACAAAGGCCGACACCAGGTACTTGCAGTTCACCGTGCCCCCGAACCACTCGAAACCGTCGTCTAAGTTGCTATACACTTCCACGTATTCGATGGTGGTGCCGCGACCGACCCCGCCTAACGTCAATCCGTTGATCTCGTTGCCGGCCCCGATCTCGCTGCCCCCGTGGCGGATGGAAACGTAGCGCACCACCCCGGAGTTATCGTCGTCATTGGGGCTAACGTGGCCCCCGCCGTAAGCGCCGCGCGGTTCCGTGGAGGGAATCCCTTCGATCTGCCCCACCCCGATGGTGGTATTGATCTCCGCGTAGCCCAACAGGATCAAACCGCCCCACAGACCCCGGTCGTTCAGGGTCAAATCGTTCGGATCGCTTACGTCGTCGCTCTCCGCGGTGAAGATAATCGGGTAATTCTGGGTGCCTTCGGCGTAGATTTTCCCGCCCCGGGCAATGATCAGGGCGCTGGTGTTGTCGCCGGTGGTGGGCACTTCTTTGCCCTTGATCACCGTTCCGGCTTCGATGGTGAGGATGGCGCCGTCTTCCACGAACACCAGGCCGTCTAACAGGTACACGTTATTGGCAGTGAGGGCTTTGCTCTCGCCGGGATTGATAAAATTATCCTGAATGGTGATGGTCTGGGAGATGATTTCCTCATCGTAGAGCGCGGTCCAGCCGGAAGTCCACAGGGGTGCGCCGGGATTGAACGCGCCGTAGTAGCTGACCGGGGTGAAGAAGGGATCGTTTACCGGCGTCGCGCCGCTGGCGGCAGGGCCGGAAGCGTTGGGACGGGGGTCCAACTGCCCGTTCTGCGCCCGGCTGACGCTGTTGATCTGCGGGTCCACGATCTGGTTGTTATTCGCCGCCAAATGGTCGGCCACGAACTGCTGCGGCGCAAACTGGCTCAATCCGTTCCCCGCCGCAAAGTTCCACCAGATGTTGTTGTTCAGCACCAACTGCCCCGCCTCCAACCGCGCCCGGCTGTCTTCCCCGCTGGCCAAATCTTCCACGGTGATTCCCTTCCCCCCGTTCGCGCCGTTGTAATCAGTGAAAATGCTGTTGTAATACTTGCCCCCGGCGTTATCGCGGAAAATCATCAGCTCCGCGCCGTCGCCCTGCGGAGTATTGCCCGCCCCCGCGCCCAAGTAGGTCACGTTGGAAATCAGCGGGATGGCATAGGGCTGGCCGTCTTCCGGCTCGGTGCCCCCGTCTTGCTCCGCCACCCGGCCGCCGCCGACTAACACGTCTTTGATCCCAAACCAGAACTGCCCTTTGCCCCGGTAACCTTCGTCGTAATCGAAATCATCGTCGCCCACAAAGGCCGACACCAGGTACTTGCAGTTCACCGTGCCCCCGAACCACTCGAAACCGTCGTCTAAGTTGCTATACACTTCCACGTATTCGATGGTGGTGCCGCGACCGACCCCGCCTAACGTCAATCCGTTGATCTCGTTGCCGGCCCCGATCTCGCTGCCCCCGTGGCGGATGGAAACGTAGCGCACCACCCCGGAGTTATCGTCGTCATTGGGGCTAACGTGGCCGCCGCCGTAAGAGCCGCGAGGTTCCGTGGAGGGAATCCCTTCGATTTGCCCCACCCCGGTGGTGGTATTGATCTCCGCGTAACCTAACAGGATCAACCCGCCCCACAAACCCCGGTCGTTCAGGGTTAAATCGTTCGGATCGCTTACGTCGTCGCTCTCCGCGGTGAAAATTACCGGCTGGGTGGCGGTGCCGAGGGCGTAGATTTTCCCGCCCCTGGCGATGATCAGGGCGCTGGTGTTGTCGCCGGTGGTGGGCACTTCTTTGCCTTTGACCACGGTTCCGGCTTGAATGGTAAGGGTCGCGCCGTCTTCTACGAACACCAGGCCATCCAACAAGTACGCGTTGTCGGACGTCCAGGTAACGCTCTGGCCGGCGTTGATATCGCCGTCTTTAATCGTAATGACCGGCTGGGCAAGCAGAAGCCCTTGCAACGCGGCTACGAAAAAGACGCTCATTAATCGCAAAAACATAGAACCTCCTATGGTTAGTTTATGATCTTAGTTTTGAGTTTCGAGTTTTGAGTTTTGAGTTTCGAGTTTTGAGTTTTGAGTACCTGTCAAGCATCAAGCACCGAGTATCAGCGCCCAAACCACGCAAACACATGAACACTTGAACCCTGAGATTACAATTCATAACTGAAGCCGAACGAAAACCGGCGCCCGGTTTTGTATTCCCGGCGGACGTATTCGACACCTTTGTATTCGTGGGTAAAGCGTATCGCGGCGTCGAGCAGGTTCATCGCCCGGATGTTCATGCTCAAACCGCCTAATATCCGCTGGCCCAGGGTAAAATTCAGGCTGCTGCGCGATTTTTCGTAAACGTCCGGGGTCGCGTTGCTGGTCACTTCCGCCAGGCGATCCCCAAAAGCGTTATAGTGGAGGTCTGCGGTGGTGCCGGTTGTGAAATTATCATAAGCCAGGCTCAGGTTGAGCAGGTAGGGAGACTGGCCTTGCAGTGGGCGGGTATTCTCTGTGAATTCGCTCCTGCCCGGGTCAACCTGGCGGATCTGGTCTAACTTTTCCGCCGGTATATCCACCCGGGAGTTCACCACCGCCAGGTTGAACCCTAAGCGGAAATTCGCCAGCCAGGGATGGACAATATCCAGTTTTTTACGGGTTTCGATTTCCACCCCGATAACGGCGCCCTTATCCACGTTCGCGTAAGTAACTTCCGGGTTATCGGCGCTGCTCTCGGCGATGATGGTGCGTTCGATGGGGTTTTTGAACTGTTTGTAAAAAACGCTGACGGCGTAAATTTCCCCGGCGCGGTCGAACCATTCCCAGCGTACGTCGAAGTTATCGATCAGGCTTCTTTCCAAGTTCACATTGCCGGTAAACTGGTAATCATTCACGAATTCAAAGCTGGAATAGGGGGCCATTTCCCGCAGGGTGGGGCGGGCCAGGGTGCGGCCGTAAGCCAGGCGCAGGTTCATGTCCCGGGAAAGCAGGTAAATAAAATTCAGCGAAGGCAGCCAGTCATTCCCCGTTAACTCACCTTTTCGCAGGCTGTCCGGCAGGCTGGTATTGGGGCTGGATACTTCCATGCGGGTAGCCTCGAAGCGCGCCCCGCCGATGAAGCGCAGCCGTTGCAGCAAGGGGATTTCGACCATCCCGTAGGCGGCGGAAATCCGCTCCGCTCCCGCGTAGTTGCCGCCCCGGGGATCGGGCGACAACTGGATGTAGTTCCCAAAAATGTATTCGTTGCGGGTGCTGTCGTAACCGATGATGCCCATGTTTTCAGCCGCAAAGAACGCCTCCGAATCCCCGCTATAGCGGATGTTAGGAGGGCGCTGGTATTCATAGCGGGTTTCTTCAAAATCCCGGTTTTTTTCGCTATAAAATCCCCCGATTTTGAATTTGCCGGCGATACTGTTCCAGTTTTTGAAGGGAACTTCCAGGTTCACCGCCCCGTTTTGGCCGTCTTCTTCCAGATTGCGAAAGTAACGGGCCGGCTGGGGATAATTGGAAGGGGTGATGGAGTACAATACCGTATCGCGATCGGTTCCGGCGACGTTGCGAATCGAATAGTGATCGGAAAAGTAGCGGATGTCCGGCTCATCCTGGGTGTTTTGGGTGAGGGCGCCGCGCCAGTCGATCTTCATCCCCAATAAACCGCTGAAATAGTGCTCCCCGGACAACTGGTAGGATTGCAGGTTCCGTTCTACCCAACCCAGCGCCCGGGTCTCGAAGAAGGTATTGGTGGCGTCCGCCCCGAATTGCTCCGGCCAGTTGCCCAATAAGTAACGGGAAGTCGATTCCCCGGAGCGGGTATATAAAAAGTTGAAACCGATTTCATGGTTGGGGTGAATTTTGGAAGACGCGGTGAGCAAGCCGCCCCAGAGCACTTCATCGCTGCCCTTCTCATCTTTCAGAGTCACTTGCGAGGTCAGGGAGTCGGTATCGGATACGCTGGTTCCTAACTTCCATCTCCCGGTCTGCCCTTCATTATAATACGAATAGCTGTGATTATAAGAAAAACTGGCCAGGTATCCGAAGGGGCGGCCGAACAGGCTGGCCTGGTCTCCCAGGGAAAGGGAGAGCGAGCCGTCGAGGGCGGATTTCCCGGCAGAGGGCGCCATCACCGGCGCGAATGCTTTGCTGGCCTGGTCTAATTGGTTGGCCAGCTCCGGGTTTTTCCGGGTGGTGCTGCTGGCGCCATTGGGCGGGGCAGGGCTTTGCTGAAGCTCCGCAGGCAGCGCCCGCAGGCCGTCATCCACGCCTCGCCAGTCCGAGGTGCTGCCGGCATAGGTGAGATACCCGGAATTCAGGCTGGCCCGGGTGTTGTAAGCCGAACCGGCGGACAATTTGAAGGTGCGTTTTTCCGGGTAGGATTTGGTGCTCACGTCCACCATTCCCCCGGTAAAGTTGCCCGGTTTATCCGGGGTAAAGGTTTTGACGGTTACGATGTTATCCAGCAGGTTGGAAGGGAACAGGTCCATCTGCACCGCTTTTTTCTCCGGGTCGGCGCTGGGAAGCTCCGCGCCGTTCAGCATGGTGGCGCTGTAGCGCTCCCCCAGTCCCCGGATATAGACGTATTTCCCATCCACCACGGAAGCGCCGGTCACCTGGGACATTGCCTCCGCGGCGTTGCCGCTGCCGGAGCGGGTAATCGCCTCGGCGCTGATGGCGTCGCTGATGGCCACGGATTTCTGGCGCTTTTTCAGCAGGGAAGCTTCGGTATCCTTCATCAAGGTGGCTTCCACCACCACCGCTTCGGATTCGATCACCTCCGGTTTGATCGAAAGATCCAGCTTGACCGCCTGCCCCGGCAGCACTTTCACGTTTTCTACCCGGGTTTCCGAGTAACCGACATACATGACCACCACGGTGTAAACTGCCGGGGGCGCATCCATAATAATAAAAGCCCCGTCCAGGTCCGATGACGCGCCCAGGGTAGTGCCCTCCAGCAGCACGTTTGCGCCGATCAGGGGATCGCCGGATTCGGCGTCCACTAATTTCCCGAGCACCCGCCCGGGAGCAAGGTCCTGGGCCGGAAGAGCGTTCGGTAAAAAGCTGGCAAGGAGTGTAAACAGGATCGAGAAGAGCGTTACGGGCATTCTAACATCGGAAAGCCGCCAACGTCCCCGTTCTCGGAGTCTGGCATTCGCCTGGTACAGGGTTCGTTTCATTTTTTTCTCCCGTAATAAGTGAAAATTGTTTGACTGTATTAAATCAGGCAAGACAGTTTAGGGGAGAAATATTACAAAGCGGTTAAAGAAAGGTGATAGGATCACTAAGGTTGGGCGACGGGAGGGTTGCGGGAAGGCAATGTAATGAAAATAGTAAGAGGACGCGGATAAGCAGGCCTATCCGGGCGTGCAGCGAGAAAGGTGTTGCGGGATGCGGGACCCGTAAATACTGGCGATGATGAACTCTCACGTTTCACGGTTCACGCATCACGCAGCATTCTAAGCGTTTCAAACCGGCAGCGCCGCCGGAATTTCCAGGTCCAGAGACCGGAAACACTCGGCGACATAATCGTTAACGCCTTCGATGCGCACCGCTTTGCCCTTGTTGAGCAAGGAATGGTAAAATTCATCGAACACGTTCAAGGCCGGCCTGGCGAAACCGGTAACGCTGGAAAAATTAAAGACCACTTCCCGAACGTTTGGTTTGAGGAGCAATTTGAACTGCCGGTTGAAGGTTTCGACGTCATCGTCGTCGAGCACGCCAAAGAAGAAAAGGTAAACGGTGTTACGTTTCGGGGATTCATCGGACTGCATTGTGCATCTCCCATGTTTTGAAGATTCCCCGGGGAAATTTGCCGTCTTACCCGGGGCAACTGGGAATATAATTGCACTAAATTGCAGTCCGGTTACATTCCTGGTAAATTTTGAAAAATAGTGGGAAATGAAGGGAGAATCCCTCCAAAGCGATTTTCCTAATGCCGGGCTTTGCGGCGCTCTTCCAGGCTGGCCAGCACCTCGTCAGGTACCTGCAAATCGTTATCTTTTCCGCTGCCCATGCGCACGGAATCTTTGTTGAGGCCGTGAAAATCGCTGCCCCCGGAGATGACGAAGCCCTCTTCTTCCGCCAGGGCGAGCAGCTTTTCGGTGTATTCCCGGGGCATGCCGGAATAATAGGCTTCCAACCCGTCCAGCCCCAGTTTTTTTAACTCCAAGATCTTCCCGCGCGCCTCTGCAAAGCTATCATAGTTCATCAAATGGGGATGGGCCAGGATGGATAAACCCCCGGCGTCGCGAATCAGCTTCAAGGCCGCTTCCTCGCCGAGGGTCTGTTTGTCGATGTAAGCGGGTTTCCCCTTTGCCAGGTACACATCGAACGCCTCTTGAATAGAGCCGACCACGCCCCGGCGCAGCAGGATTTTGGCGATGTGGGGGCGCCCGATGGCCCCCTCCCCTGCCTCGGCGAGCAATTCTTCCACGGTGACGGGAACATTCAGCTCGTTCAGCTTGCGGATGATCTTCTCCGCCCGGAGGTTGCGCTGAGTTAGGAGGTAGCGGAGAGTTTCTTTGAGATGGATGGAAAAAGGATCGATGAACAAACCCAGCAGGTGCATGTGGCCGTTGTTGGGCAGTTTGCTGTCCACGCTGATTTCCACTCCCGGCACGGTAACGACGCCGCAGCGCTTCCCCCACTCCATGAACTCCGCCACCCCGTCGATGGTATCGTGGTCGGTGAGGGCGAGGGCGGAAAGACCCAGGCGGGCGGCTTCATGGAGCAGTTCTTGCGGAGTGAAGGTGCCGTCGGAGTAGGTGCTGTGGGTGTGGAGATCGATCATAATCGAAAAATGGCCAGAAATTTCGCTTTGGGTGATACCCGATTGCTGAAAACCGCCGCCGCTCAGATTGCCAGGGAGGCGATACCGGCTTCTTCGGGAGATATACTTTACGCGGTCATAAATGAGACTTTTTTGAGAAGACGTACACTTGCACTCATTCGTTTTTCACACGCTGAAGCGTGGCAATCAAAGATTACCTCACTTCAGTGAGGAATATACCCCTCAAAAGTCTCATTTAATCCCGCGTGAAGTATATAACTGTTGGTACCAGCGGATGGTGCGCCGCAATCCCTCTTCAAACAGAACGCCGGGTTCATAATTCAGGGTTTTCTTTAGCAGGCTGATGTCCGCAAAGGAGTGCTTCACGTCGCCGGGGCGCGGTTTTTCATAAAGCGGTTGAATATTCTTCCCCAGGATTTTATTGATCATCGCTACCAGCTCATTCAGGTTGGTGCGCTGGTGAACGGCGCAATTCATCACCATTCCCGGGGGGCACTCCGCTTCCGCGGCTAAAATGTTGGCCTCCACGGTGTTGGAGATGTAAGTAAAGTCGCGGCTCTGTTCCCCGTCGCCGAAAATCACCGGGCGCTGGTCGAAGAGAATTGCTTTGATGAATTTGGGAATCACCGCGGAGTACTGGGAGTCGGGATTCTGGCGCGGCCCGAACACGTTGAAATAGCGCAGTGAAACGGTGTGCAGCCCGTAAATGCGGGAAAACACCTGGCAGTATTTTTCCCCGGCCAATTTGGAAACCGCGTACGGAGACAACGGGTCGGGAACCATATTCTCATGCTTCGGGAGGGTAGGGCTGTCGCCGTACACCGAGGAAGATGAGGCAAATACCAGCCGTTTGACTTTCGCGTCTTTGGCGGCGTGGAGCAGGTTCAAAGTGCCGGAAACGTTGACGTCGTTTGAAGATATGGGATCGCTGACCGAGCGTGGCACCGAAGGCAGCGCGGCCTGGTGGAGCACAAAATCCATTCCTTCGACCGCTTCCCGCACGTTATGGTAATTGCGCAAATCGCCTTCGATGATTTCAATTTTATCGAGAAAATCGCCCAGGTTTTCGCGTCTTCCGGTAGAAAAATTGTCGAACACCCGAACCTGGCGGCCCCGGCGAACCAGTTCTTCAGTTAGGTTCGATCCTATAAAACCAGCACCTCCTGTGATCAAATAACGCATATCCGTATCCCTTCTTTTCTTTCCATCTCACTTTTCACTTCTCACCCGGCGCCATCTCATATTCCGCCGGTTTCAGCTTGCGCACCTGCTCCTGTTTTACCACAAAGCTGGTGGACTGGTAAATACCGTCGAGCAAAATAGCTACCCGCGACTCCCCGCGGGTTTCCCGCAGGTAGCCGCGAACTCCTGCCAGGGGGCCGTCGGTAATTTCCACGTAATCGCCGGCTTTCAGGTATTCTTCCGGGCGCAGGGCTTCGGCGGATTCGATAACTCGTTTCAACTGCTCGATTTGCCAGTCCGGTATGCGCGCCGGCTCTCCCCCGAACGCGATCAAGCGCACCACGCCGGGGGTTTGCAGCGCGGCCAGCCGGTCTTTCAAATCAAGGTGAATGAACACGTACCCGTGAAACAGGGGGGTTTCCACCAGCTTGCGGCGGTCTTTCCATTTGCGCAACTCTTTTTGCAGCGGCAGAAAGGATTCGACCTTTTTTTCAAGCAATTGCTGGAACACCTTCTTCTCATGGCGCGGGCGCGTATAGAGAGCATACCAGTACATTCCGTCATCCTCGAAATCGAAACGTTCTCGTTAATGGATAATTGCGGTTTTTTAGGCTGGCCCAAAAAACATTTTCCCGCCGGGCGCGCTCCCGTAGCGATTGCCGCCAGGTGAATCCTGTCAAAAAAAACCGGCACAAGTTTAACCGCCCGCGCCCCCCTCAACCGTGATATTTGCCAAGTTTGGGGAGATATTTTTATTTCGGAGAGGGAAACCGGGCGAAGGGGCCTGCCGGAAGGGGTTCAACAGATGGCGATATCAACGACCAGGTCCTGCTCGATGTCGAACAGCTTCTCATTCTTTTTCTCCAGCTCGATGCCGTTGATCTTCTCGACAACCATCTTGAAGCGGGTATTGGCAAAGGATTTTGCCATCAGCGTTCCCTCCACGTTCACGGTTCCGCGGTGTTTTTGATCGTAGTAAGCGACCAGAATGCGATCTTTCGGTTCCAGGGCGGCCAGAACATCCTTCAACCCGGAGAGATCCCGCGCTTCGGAAAGCTCTTCCGCGTCCTGGTTGATGCGGATTTCTTTTACGTCGCCATCGTCGTAGAGGAAGTCGATGATTCCCCCTCCCCGCCGGGCGTACACCATGGTTCGGGAAGTCTCTTCGATGATCTTCCGTTCCACGTTGATGATTTTGCCGGAGAATCCCTGCGGGGAGATACGCGTGATTTCCACGATCACCGGCATATCGTCGAGTTCCCCGTCATACCCGATGCGGTAGAGTTCCACAACTTTGCCGGCGCCGATGGCCTGAATCTGCCGCTTCACCTGCTCCGCAGAAAGCGCCCCGGGGCGCAGGAGCGCGGCGTCGGCTCCCCTGCGGCGAAAAAAGTGGAAAAAACCTCGCCGGTAATAAGGCGCGTGATGCTGAAAGGCAGACTTTGCAGAATAATATATTTTTTTTGCGTTCATAGACCCTTAGTGAATCACCCCCGGCAAAAAAATTGCCGCTGATCGGAAGGGTGAGTGAGATTGATGATTTCGTAGTTAAATAGTTAAATTGCGATCCAACCGTTTAACCGTTTAACCATCCGTTACTCCCCTTTTTCCGGCGAATGCGGGAGAAAATCTTAAACCCTCATTCGTTTGTTTGCATTATCGAATATATCATGCAAAGGTTGAGGATCAAGGGAAAAATGTATTTCTACCGCCGTAGAATTCCATTTTGAATGAACGGAATAGCGCCGTATTTTTGGCCTCCGCAGGTGTAAAACGCGATCCGCGGGTAGCAGGGGGGTGAGGCGTAGTGCGGGAAGCGTGACACCCGTGATCTCCCAATGCTGCCCGGGTATCTCGCATCGCGTTTCACGCTTCACGCATCACGATTGAAAATTCTTGCTTCCTAACGGCGCCGCAAGGGTTATGATCTTCGAGCTTCAGCACACCGACGCCCGCTGCAAAGCCCGGGCGGGAAAACTATCCACTGACCACGGCGAAGCGCCCACCCCGGCGTTTATGCCCGTGGGCACCATCGGCACGGTCAAAACCGTCTCCCCGCAGGAGCTGCGCCAATGCCGCACCCGCATCATCCTGGGCAATACCTATCATTTATACCTGCGCCCGGGTTTGGAGATTTTACGGGAATTCGGGGGGCTGCACCGCTTCAACGGCTGGAGCGGGCCGATTTTGACCGACAGCGGGGGCTTCCAAATCTACAGTCTGGAGGAATTGAAACGGATCACTGAAGCCGGGGTGGAATTCAAATCCCACTGGGACGGCTCCAAACACCTGTTCACCCCGGAAAACGTGGTGGACATCCAGCGCGCCATCGGATCGGATATAATGATGGTGCTGGATTACCTTACCGGGAATCCTTCCGATTTTTCAACCGCGGAAAGCGCCCACCGCCATACCCTGCAATGGGCGGAACGCGCCCGGGTTCAATTTACCAACACCGCGCCGTTGTACGGCTACCGGCAATTCCAGTTTGGCATTATCCAGGGGGGAATTTACCCGGAGTTGCGGGAGGCAAGCTTGCGCGGCTTGCTCGAGATCGGCTTTGAAGGATATGCCATCGGCGGGCTGGCGGTGGGGGAAGATGCGGAAACCCGCCGCCGGATTACCGATTTTTGCACCGGTCGCCTGCCCGCGCCCTGTCCCCGCTACCTGATGGGGGTGGGCAAACCGGGAGATATTATCGAGGGCATCGAGCTGGGCGTGGATATGTTCGACTGCGTGATCCCCACCCGCAACGCCCGCAACGGAACCGTCTTTACCCGGCGCGGCAGGCTGAATTTGCGCAATACCGGGCACAAAACCGCCCCGCAGCCGATTGATGAAAGCTGCGAATGCTTCACCTGCCGCAACCACTCCCTGGGTTATTTGCACCACACCTTCAAAGTCAACGAGATGTACGGGCTGCGGCTGGCAACCATTCACAACCTACATTTTTACCAGACCCTGGTGAGCGAGGCACGGGAGGCGATTCTAAAAGACAACTTTGTGGCCTACAAAAAGAATTTCCTGGAAAAATACCGCGAGGCGTGAAAGTAAGCGCCGGAAGCATAGAAAACCAACGCCGATCCGGAATGCCAGAACCGGCTGTAAAAAAGTTACACAACCGGGAGTTCAAGAAAACCCTTTTTTCTGCGAATATATAAGAATAAGCGGTTCCGGTATGGTATTTGTTGTCTCCCGGCAGTCATGAAGACGAAAATAAGGAGCGCAAGGATGGCTAAGATTTTACCGGTCGGTTTTGTTTTGCTGATTATGGGATGTGCGGCGTGCTTGAGCGCCGCGGAATATTACCTCGATGATGTGCCCGCCAACGGGAACGGAACCTTTTCCAGCCCCTTTAACAATTTCAGCTCGGCCATGGACGCCGCCCAGCCCGGCGACGTGGTGCTGGTGCTCCCCGGGGTGTATGCGGACCAGATTACCAGCCAGCGGGACGGGACCGTTGCCCAGCCCATCACCGTCAAAGCATACGATCCGGCCAACCGCCCGCTGGTAACTAATGCCGGGCAGGTGCTCTACCTGAATCACGCTTATCATATCATCGACGGATTCATTATCGACGGGCAGTTCGGCAACGCCGACGTGGTGCGAATTCGCTCCGGCGGCGACAACGCGATTGTGCGCAATTGCGAGATCAAAAACGGCACCAAAGACGGCATCGACCTCAGCATGGCCGATGACGTGTTGATCGAAAATTGCGAAATTCACCACTTCCTGGCCGGTTCCATCAGCAACCAGGTGGATGCGCACGGCATCGTGGCCGCGGGAGAGAATAACCTGACTGTTCGCGGGTGCAACATTTATTACGTTTCCGGGGACTGTTTCCAGACCGACCCGGACCGGGGCTACCCGTTGTGGGACAACGTGCTGATCGAAAATTGCAAACTGTGGACCGGGCCGCTGCCGGCCAACGCCGCGGGCTGGAACGCCGGGGAAATCCCCGGGGAGAACGGGGTGGATACCAAAATCAACGAAGAGGCGGTGGGAACCGCCTACCGCGCCCGCATTACCATTCGCAACGTGGAATCCTACGGCTTCGTACCCGGCTACATCAACAACCGGGCGGCGTTCAACATCAAAGAAAAAGTGGAATGCCAACTGATCGCGGTGAAAGTTTATGACAACGAAATCGCCTTCCGCCTGCGCGGGCCGGGCAGCCGCGGGGGCGCTTACGTGACCATTATTAACAGCATTGTTTATAACAACGACAAAGCGTTCCGCAATGAAGACGGGGTAGAAATCCTGCACGTCTATAACAGTACTTTTGATAAGGGCGGCAGCGGGGAGTATTTCCAGAACGTTTCCGGGGGTTATAATTCTGCGGGATTCGATCTGCGAAACTGCCTGTTCATGGGAACTAAGCCAGGCGACGCATCCCATCCCAGCAATTTATCCGCCGACGCTTCGTTTTTCATAAACGCCGGCGCGTTTAATTACCACCTGAGCGCCAATAGCCCGGCAATTAACGCGGGGGAGGATATTCCGGAAGTAACCCATGATTACGACGGCTACCCCCGTTTGGCGGGCAATTACGACGTGGGGGCTTTCGAATATGAAAGCTCTACCCCGGTTGCGCCCCAGGCCGGCAATGAAATCCGGGAGTTTTATTTGCATCCCAACTACCCCAACCCTTTTAACCCCTCCACCGCCATTGTTTTCGATACCTCCCGGCCAGGAGCGGTTCGATTGGAGATATTCGACATCCTGGGCAATAAGCTTCGCGCCCTGGTTGAGGAATATCTTCCCGCCGGGCAGCACCGGGTGGAATGGGACGGGCGCGACGCCGCGGGAAGAGCGGCGGCCAGCGGAATCTATTTTTATCGCATAGAAATCGGAGATTTTACCCAGACCCGCCGGATGCACCTGCTGCGCTGAGATTCGCACCTTCAAGTTTGGCGTGATTTTTTCGACAATTTTTGAAAACGAGAGGAAACGGCATGGATTGCCGCAATGATTTCAACCGGATGAATCGCGGGATGCTCCCGCGGATGTTAACCTGCTTCTGGATATTCGCATTTTCGGCGCTGCTGCATGGCCAATCCCCATTTTTCACCTTCCCGGATATTTACGGCCAGGGATTGCGGATTTCCCCTGTGGCCGGGGGGCAGTCCCCCGACGGCCCCACCGTGGTCATTAAAATCATCGACCCCGATAACGGCCCCGGAACGGATTATACTTCCTTAGACGATTTTGCCCAGAATGAAAAACGCGACATCGTGAGCGCCAACGAGATCGCCGTGGCGCTGTGCCGCAGCAGCAACGGCTCTCCGGACGGCCCGGCGCAGTTTTACGACTGGGTAACCGACCCGGAGCACTATGTGGTGGTAATGGCTGATGAGGGCCATCGCGCCACCGCCCGCTGGGACGAAACCCGCTACCGGGTGATCGAGTACACCACGGTCAATTCCGAATGTATCGACGTGGAGATCGATTACATGGTCATCGACGGTCTGCAGATGCGCATCTGGGGCAGCGGGAACAGCAACGACGTGATCGATCCGGAGGAAGGCGGCTACCTGGTGGTGAAAAACTGCTTCATGTGGATGGACCTCACCTCGGATACCGGCTACGGCATCGACCTGAAATCCGACGCGGATATTTTCAATTGCATCATCAAAGGTACCGGCTCGAAAGGGGTTCTGGTCAAATACGGCGGAGAGGTAAATGTATTCAACAACACCTTTATCGGCTGGAAGAACGCGATCCTGAGCGACGGCAGCGTGATCCGGGCGGTGAACAATATTTCCCGGGAGGCCTCGGAGGAACCCTACCTCGCCAGCGACGGGGGCATTTTTACCACGGATTCCGACTACAACAGCTCCGACCAACCCGGCCATGCGCTGGTGCAGGCTCCCCGGAACTCCAATCAATCCCCCTGGTACAGCGGCGCTACTCCAGTGGAAGCAATTTTTGTGAACGCACCCAACAACGATTATCACCTCAAAGCAGGAATTATTTTTACCCACGCCGGGGCCGGGCCGGCGGCCAATGCCGGCGTGCCGGAGCTGGATATAGACCAGGAGCCCCGCTCCGGCCCCACCACCGACCTGGGAGCGGATTTCGAAGGTTCGCCGGCCGGCCTGGGAGATTGGGGCGCAGCGCCGCCGCAATCGGCCATTTTGTATCCTAATTATCCCAATCCCTTCAACCCGACTACGGCAATCAGCTTTCAGATCTCGGGCGCCAGCGAGGTGGAGTTGGCCGTTTTCAATATCCTGGGACAGAAAGTCAGAATGCTGTTAGCCGGCCAGCTCCCGGCCGGTTTGCACCAGGCGCAGTGGGACGGCCGGGATGAGAACGGGAAACCGGCGGCCGGCGGGGTGTATCTCTACCGCCTGGAGGTTAAATCCCGCTCAGAAGAAAGTGCGAAATCCGTTCAAGCCCGAAAAATGGTACTTTTGCCGTGAAGGAGTGCGAAAATTCATTTTCGCAGGTTTAAAGCCCCTGCTCATAGAAATGTGCCAATAACAGTGGAATTCGATCCGCCAACTGACAGGTAACTATTATCGTCTTGCTAAAAATCCTGAATATTCAATCTATTTACAAACTGGGAATCCTCTTTACGATTGGAATGCTTTGGGGCACGTGCAGTTACTCCAACCCGGATTCCACCGCAACCCCCTCGCCCTCCTCTCCCCCAACGGAAGTGGTCAAAATTATCGATCCCGATAACGGCCCCGGTACGGATTATACCTCCCTGGAGGGTTTTGCGGTGCGGGAGAAGCGCGACCTGGTGGCCGCCAACGAAATCGCCGTGGCGGTTTGCCGCAGCAGCAACGGCTCGCCGGACCGCCCGGCGCAGTTCGACCACTGGGTAACCGACCGGCAACGTTACGTGCGCGTGGTGGCGGATTCCGCCCACCGCGCCGGCCCGCGCTGGGACGATACCAAATACCGCATCATCGAAACCAGCACCGGGAATTCCGAGAGCATCGACATCGAGATCGACAACATCGAGATCGACGGAATCCAGATGATGCTGAAAGGCAGCGGCAGAAGCCACGACATCATCGACCCGGAAGAGGGCGATTTTTTCGTGATCAAGAATTGCTACCTGCGCATCGAATTGACCTCCGGCGCCGGCGACGCCATCGACCTGAAATCCCCGGCTTTGATGATCAACAATATCATCGAGTGCAAAGTGGAGGAGGGGCGGCTGAGCGGGATCATCGCCATGGCATCTGCCGAGGTGGTCGCCTACAACAACACCATCATCGGCTTTTACTACGGGTTCAGGAGCAAGGACAACGCCCGCATAATTGCGGTGAACAACATTGTACGCGGGGCAGCGGATGGATTTTCGGCCTCCGACCACGGGATTTTAAGCGAGGCCTGCGATTACAACAGCTCCAACGTACCGGGCGACGCCTTGGTCAAAGCGCCGCGCGACAGTTCTCAAATTCCCTGGTTCAGCGGCGACTTGCCTGACAGCCTGATTTTCATCGACCCTGCCAACCATGACTTCCGCTTGCGCCCGGATTCACCCTTTTGGAACGCCGGCATCGGCCCGGCGATTGATCCGGCGGTACCCGCAATCAACATGAGCGGAGAAATTCGTTCCGGAGACGCGGTAAATTTGGGAGCGGACTGAAGAGGATTGGGGATTTCGGATTTCGGATTGCGGAGTTTGTGGGACGTCAAATTCAATCCGATATCTGCAATCCGAAATCAATGCCGGTTTTTAGGCGCTTTTCGCTGCAAAACCTCTTTCACCTCGAAATCGGACATGCCCGGCAAAATATCCTCGCTGTAGAGCAGTTGGATGACCGCGCAATCCAATTCCGAAAATTCCGTGGTTTCGCTGTAATCCTGGTAAAAGATACTCTCTTCGTACCTGCGGGAATCGTTCATCAATCCCAGCGCCTGGGTCAATTCTTCCCGGATCAGGTGCGAGCGCAAACGCTGGGAGATCCGGTCCGCCGCAATCACCACCCGGGCCTGGTAGAGCTCCCCGGCGGTATTCCACCAGTTCCAGAAAAATCCCCCGTGATAAACGATCCCTTGCGGCTCATATCTATAAAATTCTGCATCGGGAATGAAATAAACCTGCACGTTGCCCTCCCCGGGCACAATACCGATGCGAATTTGCGGCGCGAGAGTCTGGTTCAATTCCTCGATCACCCGGCTCACGGTTTGCAAATCTTCCGGGGTGGGCTGGCCGATGATCTCTAATTTCAGATCGTTTTTCCACTTCTTCACCGTGAAGGCCCCCATTCCGTATTCCGAACCCAGGGCAATTTCCAAAAAATAGCGAGTCGCTTCATTCTCCGTAAAAGCATTCCGGTCGAAAGAGTGCAGCGCAGGAGCGGCCGTTTCGTGCGCGGGAAAGAGGGGCGGTTTCATCACCGTGTGGAAAGAAGCGCAGGCTGCCAGCAAAAAGGCGGTAACGATTCCCCCGAATATATGGCAGAAAATTTTTTTCATGGTCGCCGAAAGAGTATCACGTTACAGAACTCTGAACAAATGCAAGTCGAATATACCATTCCCCGGTTTCTGAATCCATAAAATTAACGGGTAATTGGGGGAAAACTTTAGGCGCTCCCGGGCTGTGGGTGGATGGTAGATGAACGGTTCATTCCGTTGAATGCCGGTCAAAGACTCCTTCGGAGAATCTCCTGTCTGAGTGGCCCGATTATTCCATCAAACTTCATAATTTTGGCGCCCCAGTTTTGGAACTCCGGATCAGAGATCCTGGCCGAGCAGGTCCAGCATCTTGCCCGCATCCGTAGTGGGCAGCTCGCAGGCGTGGGAGCGGCACACGTAAGCGGTGGCTTTGCCTTTCAGCGGTTTCATGGCCCGGGTAAATTCCGCGATGCGGCTGATTTCGGGATTCTCCGGTCCCACGGGCAGGAATAGCAACACTTTGTTGGGGATAAAGCGCTGCCGGATCGCCTGCGCCATCGCCCGGGTATCCTTAGCGCCCGGCTTCCCCACGATCACCACTTCGTAATGCGGGCCTGCCCCGAAATCCAGCGCGGACATCAAAAAAGTATGACCGGCGGGATAGCGGCTCACGTTTGTGGAAAACGCCGCGCCGATCTGCGCCGCCCGCGCTTCCAACTTCATATCCCCGGTAATCCGCGCCAGGCGCAGCAGGTTGAGCGCCATCACCGAGTTGCCGGAGGGAACCGCCCCGTCGTAGATTTCTTTTTTGCGCACCAGCAGTTCCTCTGCGTCATCGGCGGTAAAGAAGAAACCGCCCTCGCGCCCGTCCCAGAAGTGTTGCAGCACAATATCGTTCAGTTCCACGGCGGCTTGCAGGTATTTCGCCTCGAAAGTGGTTTCATACAATTCCAACAATCCCCAGGTAAAAAAGGCGTAGTCGTCTAAGTAAGCCGGGATGGCGGTTTCCCCCTGCCGGTAGCGGTGCAGCAAACGCCCCTCCTTTGTGCGCAGGGTTTGCAGGATGAAATCCGCCGCCCGGCCCGCCGCCGCGGCGTAAGCCGGTTCCTGAAACGCCTGCGCCGCCTTGCCCAGCGCCGCAACCATCAGCCCGTTCCAGTCGGCGAGGATTTTATCATCCTTGAGGGGATGAACCCGCCGCTCCCGCGCCGCGAACAACTTTTGGCGCGCCTGCTCGACCTGCTGCGCCAGCTCCGCCTCGCTGATGGCAAGCTCGGCAGCGATTTCCGCGCTTGATTTGCGCAAATGGGGGATGCTCGTTCCGGTTTTCTGGCGGGTGGCTTCATCCAAAAAATTTCCATCCTCCCGGCAGTTGAATACCTTGATGAAGAAATCGCCGGCGCTTTTTCCCAGGGTTTCGCGGATTTCTGCATTGCTCCAGAGGTAAAATTTGCCTTCTTCGCCCTCGCTGTCCGCGTCTTCCGCGGAGTAGAATCCTCCCGCGGGATCGGCCAGGTCGCGCAGCACGTAGGTTAAAATCTCGCGAACCGCGGCGCGGTATTGCTCCTTTCCGGTCACCTGGAAGGCTTCGGTGTAAGCCAGGGCCAGGAGGGCCTGGTCGTAGAGCATTTTCTCGAAATGCGGCGCCAGCCAGCGCTCGTCCGTGGAGTAGCGGTGGAAGCCGAAGCCCAGGTGGTCGAAAATTCCGCCCCGGCGCATGTTCTGCAAGGTGGTTTCGACCATTTCCAGGGCCTGGCGGTCGCCGCTGCGCCGGTAAAAGCGCAGCAGGTACATCAAATTATGGGGGGTGGGAAATTTGGGGCGGGCGTTGAATCCCCCGTAGCGGTGCTCGTAGCTCTCTTCCAATTGGCTATAGGCGATCTCCAGGATTTCCGGGTGCAATTGCCCCCCCGCGAGGCCGCCGGCAGTCTGCGAAAGCGCCCCGGCAATCTTCTGCGCCGACTCCAACAACCGTGCGCGGTCGGTTTCCCACAAATCTTTGATCTGCGGGATCAGCTCCAGCATCCCGTAGCGGTTGAAACGGCGCTCCCTTGGAATGTAGGTGGCGGCGAAAAACGGCTCTTTCGCGGGGGTCATAATGATGGTGAGAGGCCAGCCCCCGCTGCCGGTGAGCATCTGGCAGGCGGTCATGTACACGTCGTCCACGTCCGGGCGCTCCTCCCGGTCCACCTTGATATTGATGAAGGCCTCATTCAGCAGCGCGGCGACGGCGGAATCCTCGAAGGATTCATGCGCCATGACGTGGCACCAGTGGCAGGTGGAGTAGCCGATGGAGAGAAAAATCGGTTTATCCTGCGCCTTCGCGGCGGCAAACGCTTCCTCGCCCCAGGGATACCAGTCCACCGGGTTTTCCGCGTGCTGCAACAGGTAGGGGCTTTTTTCGTTGATGAGGCGGTTGGGTTTTTTATGGGACATGGAATGATCCTTTCCTATTAAGAGACCTCAAAGGTTTTTGAAACCTTTGAGGTCTTATCTTCGCCGGATTTAGACCTTAAAGGTTTTGTGGCGTAAGCCATCCCTTACGGGAGAAACCTTTGAGGTCTTCAACCTTTGGAATTATTATATTTTCATTTTTCCTAACAGGCTTTTGCGCAGCCCGATGGTATTAGCGTAACGGGTGTGGTTAATCCATCCCTGCACGCTCTGCTTAATTTTTTCCAGGGGTAGATCGCCGGAATGGTAGTCTGAAATCAGGCATTTCAGTTTTCTGCGGTAAAAAATTCCTTTCCTGCGTTTCAAGCGTCGCTTTTCCCGGAAGACGATGAATCCTAAAAACGGTATCCCTTCCTCTACCGGGCGGGGATGAGCCGTCGGATGAATTGTCAATCGATACTGTTCCAGGCGTTTGGTAATGGCCTTTTTCCAGCGCCATAATGTGGCTTTGTCTTCCCCGAAAAGCAAAAAGTCATCCACGTAACGCAGGTAGGCTTTGCAGCGTAACTCTCGTTTGACGAAATGGTCAAAGGGATTGAGATAAACATTGGCCCAAAACTGGCTGGTCAGATTGCCGATTGGCAAACCGCGCGGGCGGTTGGCGGCGAACAAATCATCCCCGGGAAAATAGACCATTGCGTATGCCTCGCTTAATACGCCCTCGCCGCTGCGGAGAATTTGATCGATCAACCATAATACTGCAGGTTCAGCGATTTTCCGCATTAAGATTTGGCGCAAAATCGCATGGTCGATACTGGGAAAAAACTGCCGCAGGTCGCATTGCAGCACATAGGGGTAATGCCGGGCGTATTGCTGGCAGCGATCCAAAGCGTGGTGAGTTCCTTTTCCCACCCGATTGGCGTAAGAATCAAAAATAAAACTCTGCTCGAATACAGGTTCAGTGAGATTACACAGGGCATGGTGAACCACCCGGTCACGGAACGGCGCAGCGCTGATCAATCGCCGTTTGGGTTCGTGGATGTAAAAACTGTGGTAACCACCCGGTGCATAAGTCTGATCCCGCAATTCTTCTTGCAGCCGCAGCAGGTTTTCTTCCAGAGCATACTCAAAATCCGCCACATCGATCTGCCCGCGTTTGCCTTTGCCGGCTTTTTTATACGCCAGGTAAAGATTATCCCATGAAATTAATGCGTCAAACATTTTCGGCTATAAAAATCTCCCGCCTCAACCCCTTATAGGGCAGGAGGCGGGAGGGTTGTTATTTGCCCTTTCCCGGGGAAGCCCGGGAAAGGCCCGGAACAGGCTCGGCCATTTTTCGCTTCGGCCCGGAACCCCGACCACTCATTTCCAGCGCGCCGGGCATTTCCAGCAACGTAAAAACCTTCGGAAGTTAGACCTCAAAGGTTTCGGAAACCTTTGAGGTCTTTATCCATTGTCGTTTGAGGCCTTTACCCTTTGAAAAACGTGAACAGCGCCACACGAAACCCGATGTTGTTGTTACGATTATCGGGATCGTTGTTGTTGCGATACGCGCACCGCACGTTGTTGTCGGTGTTGTTGAACGCGCCGCCGCGAACAACACGGGCTGCGTATGAGCCTGCCCCTTAAGACCTCAAAGGTTTTTGAAACCTTTGAGGTCTTAAACTTAAACCGTTACTTTCTTCCAACCGCCCAGGAGGCGCCCGATCTCCACCACCATGCGGGAGACGTGTTCGTATTGTCCCTGGGAAAACCATCCCCACTTAACCGCCAGGCGCAAATACAATCGTACTTTGGCTAACGCTGCATCGGCGCTGGTTAATCGCTCTAACCTCTCTTTTCCTTTGCGCAGATTGGCTTCCTCCAAATGCTCCCGTAAATCGAACCCGGCGTCCAACAGGCGTTGAGTAAACGAATGCCGGTGCGCCCGGGGAAAATGGTTGGTTGCCGGCAGCAGCCAGCTTAGAAAATCAAAGGTACGAACAAAAATAGGCATCTCGGGTTGGGCCATAAAAATTTTTCCTTTTTCAGAGTTTCATCCCGACAAAAACGCATCCATCCCTGGATGCAAATCGGGATGAAATCTTCCAGAGTTTCAGAGTTCAGAGATTTCAGAGACCAGAGGTAAATGGGAACAGCGACACACGAAACCCGAGGTAGTAGTTACGAGAATCGGGAACGACGTAGATGCGATACGCGCACCGCACGCTGCCGTCGGGGCTGCCGAACGCGCCGCCGCGAACAACACGGGCTGACGTCCCCTCCAGCGATTCATTCGCCGGTTTTTGGTAATTTCCCCGCCATTGGGTCTGGCACCACTCCCATACGTTCCCGCTCATCTCCTCACATCCGTATGCAGGGGCGATTCGCGAATCGCCCCTGCGTTCTTCTGCGGGAAAGCAGCCCACCGCGCTGGGACTGCCGATGCCGGTATCGGCGTAATTGGCGCGGTTGGGATCGGGTTCGTCGCCCCAGGGATAGCGGCGTTGATTATTTTTTAATTGCCAATTGCCAATTGTGAATTGCCAATTGGCAATTGACCATTCTTGAACAGAACGAACGACCGGCGCGGAAGGAATTTTCTCTCCCCCGCGGGCGGCTTTTTCCCACTCCGCTTCCGAGGGGAGGCGCACGATCCCGCCCCGGGGCAGCCAGCCCCTTTTTTGCCAGCGCCCGGTCAGCCAGCGGGTAAAGGCCAGGGCTTCGTACCAGGTAATTCCCACCACCGGGTGGTTGGGAAGGTGGAAAGGCGCGCCGAAATCGAACGGGGCTTCGCGCGGGGTATCGTCATTCCAGGCTTTTATCTTTCCCCCCTGCCACACCTTTGCCGCCTTTGCTTCCCGCCAGTACCCTTCCTGCCCATACCCGCCGTCTTCCACGAACCGGCGGTACTGGGCGTTGGTAATGGGAAATTTAGAAATCCAGCAGGGTTTATCCAACTGTTCATTTAAATGCAGGGGCTTTTCCCGGTCAGCTTCCTCGCTGCCCATCCAGAAGGGGCCGGCGGGCACGCAGCAAAATTGCAGGGCGTCAACTTCCAGCGCTTCCCGGCGGGGGTCGCCTAAGCGGGCAAGATTGCGCCCGGCCTCGGCGCGCTCCAGCGCCGGGAAATCCGCCCGGGAGAGCAGGTGAACCAGCCAGGTTTTGACCCGCTCTACCTTGGGCTGATTCCGTTCGCTGATTTTAGAAGTATCCACAATTTCCAGCAGGGCCTGCCCGGCCAGGTGCGCGCCCCACAGCGCCTTTGCCGCGGGGGAGGCATTGTCGCAGTCGCGGTAACATAACGCCTCGATAAACCCCCAAATGGTGGAAGCGGAGCCGCGGGCGGCTTTGGCGGCGGCTAACAGCGCCACTTCCCGCCAGCGATTGGGGTCGTTGCCGGCCAGTTCCGCCACCGCATCGGGAAAATCGTGGTCGGTCAAATAACAGGCCGCCAGGTACTCCTGAAAGGTGCGGTGGGGAAAGGTATAGACTTCCACCCCGCGGGGCAGCAGCAGCCCGGCGCGCTGGCTCAGGTATTCCACCAGCCGCTGCGGTTTCAGATCCGGATTGCCGGAGAGCTTCAGGAGGCCTTCCACCAGTTTGCTTTCGGGAATATCCGCGGTGCCCTGCAATTCCGGCTGGGCGGCGTGGGCGGTATAGGCCAGCTCGTTGAGCAGGTCGCGCACTTTCTGGCGGCCCAGGTTGAGCCACTCCGAAAGGCTGGGCTGCAAGACCACCGGCGCGCCTTGCGCGTCGCGCACGATTTTGGGTTTTTCCCACCAGTCTAACAGCAGGTCCACCGCGTTGGCGTAGAGTTCTTCGCGTTTTTCCGGGAGAGTTCCGCCCCGCCAGGCGTGCAGGCTGGCCATTAAGGTCAGCAACAGCGGACGCCCGGCCAGCTCCCCTAACCGCTGGCTGCCCGAAATGGCGCGTTTGAGCAGCGCCGCCCCGCCGCGGTACTTATCTTCCGGCCATCCCCGCAGGCTCCCCACGTGTTCGTACCAGTGTTCCACGAACGCCTCGATTTGCCCGTGGCTAAAGGGCGCCAGGATGGTTTCCTGGAACTCCGGCAGCCGCCAATCCTGTTTCTGGTAGGCGTAGGTGCGGCTGGTGATGAGAATGCGGCATTTACGGTAAACCGCTTTGAATTCTTCCACCGCCTGTTTGATCTGAATGCGGCGCTGCTGCGCTTCCGGCACCTCATCCAGCCCGTCGAGCAAGATTAGCCCGCCTTTATCGAGCAACTCTTGTTGCAGATGATCGGCGTAATTTTCAAGCGAGAGGGCTTTTAACTCCGCGCGGATGAAGTTCCAGAGGTGCCCGGCGGTGGCTTTTTGGCCGCTACGCGGCAATCCCCGGGCGGCAAAGTCGCGCAAAATCACCCGCACCGGCAGCAGCGCCCCGTGGTTCCAGGGCTGGGGCCGGGGGGCTTCTTTTTCCTTTTTTTCTTCATCCGGCAACGGGGCGGTAAGGAGAGTTAGATTGGCATCCGGCATCCCCAGCCCCTCCCCGGTTAAGCACAGGGCTACAAAATTGACAAAGGTGCTTTTGCCGCTGCCGGGGTCGCCTAACAATACCAGGTATTGGCGGCGGTTCAACTGTTCCAGCGCGGAGAGATAGCGGGTCTCTCGATCCATTTTTTTGCCCTGCTCCAGGCGTTCCTGGTCCTCCGGGGTCATGGTGCGGAGGGCGGTATAAACGGCGTCTAATTTGAGCGCGGCGGTCGGCTCGCTGGCCGCCTGGGGATCGATTCCGGCCAGGGACAGCTCGCGGGTGAAGTACAACAAGCGGTTGAGGTAGGCGACGCGCAGGGTTTTGGGATCGACGTTGGGCGCGCCCTTGATGATTTGCGTTTCCACTTTCTCGATATAGGTTCCGGTATGCACTACCCGGGCCTCCTTTCCGGTTACGATTGTGCTGTCTTTGATTTCGCCGGTATTAACCAGCGAACCGTTTTCGGCTTCCAGCTCCATGGGAGCTTCGCGCGGCGCGGGCGAGGCGGCTGAGGGCGCCGGGCGGGGGCGGCGGATCCATCCTACAATCGCGACAATACCGGCAATTGCCCAGATGACGGTTTGAACGGCGTCGGCAACTCCCTGGATCAGGGAACTGTTCACCCCGATAAATTGAATTAACGGCCCAGCCCAATACGAGGTGGTGGCCCCGGCAACCACCAGGGCGGTAATAATGATCAGCAGTTTAATCCAGCGGTTCATAAATCATCCTCTCCTTAAGGCTATAGACCTCAAAGGTTTCGGAAACCTTTGAGGTCTTTTCGATTCATTCATCGTCGCCAAATATTTTCTGTATTTCATCATCGTCTCCAACGCCGTTCTCGATATGGAACCTCTCAAACGCCGCCCTGCCTCCAAACCATTCCAGAACTTCCCGGCGTTTCAGCCTGGTATTCTTATCCGCCAAAAGCGTATGATACGAAGAATGCGGATACTCCCGAAAATCGGTGACAAAACCATGTTTCTGAGGATTGCGGTGAATATAGTGAATAACATGCTTTAGAATGGCCTGAGAAGCTATCCAATTTCTTCCGAAACGAGCCTGAAATAAACTGCCGGTACGGAAATACTGCCGGTTGATCGCTTTTGGTAAGCGTTGAAGAAATTTGAGAATGGTTGGGAGTAGTTAAAAAGTTTTTCTTCGCCCGGGGGTAAGACCTCAAAGGTTTTCAAAACCTTTGAGGTCTTTATCTCCTTTGAGGCCTTTATCCTCACCAATAGGTGGAAATGGTTTCTCATCAGGCAATAGGCGAATGTATCCGCTACTGGCGTTATATGTTTGGCGTATAGTTCTAAAAAGTAGGGGTAGTTTTTCTCTTCGAAGAAGATGTCTTCCCGGTTATTGCCGCGGTTATAAATATGGTAGAAATTTCCCGGTTTCAATTTTTCGAGTTGTTGCATTTTGGGGTGCTCCAGGTATTCAGACCTCAAAGGTTTTGAAAACCTTTGAGGTCTTATCTTCGCCGGGTCCAGACCTCAAAGGTTTTAGAAACCTTTGAGGTCTTTATATTTTACGGTCTTTATCAATCCGGTACACCGAAATATCGACTTTTCGCCGCTCGAATTCCACCGCTTCGGTAAATTTTTCCCACTCGAACCCTTCTTTCTGCAACATTTCGAAAAACTCCCCGGCCACCGGGCGGTTAGGCTCGCTCAGCCAGATTTCTCCCCCGGGGGCCAGCAATTTTCCGAAGGCGTCGATGAGCGGCCAGAAGAGGCGCTTTTCGTAGGCCACGTCCGCGGCCAGGAGCGTTTCGAACTGCCGGTTCAGCGCGGGATTGCGCCAGTCTAAACGCATAATGGCGGGCAGTTCCCCGAAATTGATGATCCAGTTCAGCTCCGCCAGGCGCAGGGCGTCGTCTTCCAGGTCGCTGAGCAGCACTTCCGCCCCGCAGCGGTGCGCGACAATGCCCGCCAATCCCAGGCCGGAGCCTAACTCCAGCGCGGCTCTGCCTGCCAGATCGACCTCGCGGCTGAGGAATTGCGCCAGCGCCAGGGCGGAAGGCCAGATCTCCGCCCAGTAGGGCGCGTGTTCGTCCGGCCGGGCAGACTCTTTTAGCGCCAGCTCTAAAACTTCATCGATGTTTTGAATCTTAAAAATGCGATAGCTTTCCCCGGCGATGGATAATTCTACCTGTTCCAGACGGTATTTGCGATTCAACCACTGGTAGAGGGAATCGAAGCGGTAAGCGGCGTCCTGGCTGAAGGGGAGGTTCATGGGGCAATAACCTCATTACTTCATTATATGGATTGCTACGCTTTAGCGTATGAAATAATCCCCAAAACCTTCTCAGAAGAAAGAAGCGCATCCTGCGAAGGGAAAATTCACGCTGGAGCGTGGCGATCAAGAGGTTTTATCGAGAATTTCTACGGCCGCGCGGTACACCTTCTCCACCGCCGGCGCGCCGCCTTCCAACTCGAATACTGCCCGGTGTTTGCCGAAGCGGGGCAGGTAGCGGAAGGGCAGGGTAGAGAAAAAAATCCCCACCGTGGGAATCCCCGCGGCAATGGCGTAATTGCGAATGCCGGTGTCGTTGCCGATGAAACATTCCGCGTGGGACACCAGCGCAAAAGCGTCCCGGCCTCCTTCCCGTAAAATCACTTTTTGGTTATTCTGGAAAGGCGCCGCGACTTCCTGCGCCCGCTTTTTTTCCCACTCCTGCACCCCGCCGAGCACCACCTGGCGGTACTCGCCGAACCTTTCCAGCATTTTGCCGATCAGGTCGATAAAATGCCCTGCCGGCCAGCATTTATAGGCGTCCGAAGCGCCGGGGAAGTAAAGAAGGTATTTTTCAGGGATCGAGCGCTCCTGCGCCGGCAAATCGAAGCGCAGCGGCCAGCGGTGCTGCAATCCCAACACGTTCAGTTGATCTAAAAAGGTCTCCGCCTCGAATTTATACTCCGTGCGCGGCGCCGCCACGTCGTAAATCAGCTTGAAGAAGCGGCGATGGCCGCCGGAAGGGATGAAGCCGATTTTCAGCCGGGCGGGGTTGAGCCGGGTCACCCACAGGGAGCGGGCGTTCGAGGTGAGGTCGAAGAGCAGGTCCTGGGCGCCCAGCGATTTATAGTTCTGCAGGGTTTCCCGCAAGGATTTGCCGCGCTCTTTTTTCCCGAAACCCACGTGCAGCCGGTCGATCAGGTCTTCCGGAATCCCGTTCAAATAATGGCTGGCCGCGCTGAGAGTGAGCTGCGCTTCCGGGAAATACTCCCGCAGGGTGATAAAAAACGGGCGGGTGAGCAGCATGTCGCCTAAGGCCCCGTGTTTGATCACCGCAATGCGCCGGATGTCTGGCGGATGCAGCCCGGCAACGATTCGCTGCGCCCGCGGGGAGGCCCAGACAGTTTTGTCGATCCAGAGTTTCATGGGAAGTGAAACGTAATTCGTGAAACGTGATGCCCTATGCCCTATGCGCTATGCCCGCCCCCCAATTCCACGATAAATGCCGCGCCCTTGCCGCGGCCGCGGCTTTCCGCCCACACCCTGCCGCCGTGCAGCTCCACGATCTGTTTGACAATGGAAAGCCCCAGGCCGGTGGAGGATTCCCCCCCGGTGGGCTGGGCGGAGAGGCGGGTGAATTGTCCGAACAGTTTTTTAAGGTCTTCCTTGCTCAAGCCCGGTCCCTGGTCTTCGACGCGAAGGCGCACTGCGCCGTTTGTGCCGCCCTTTTCCGGGGCTTTTTGTACCCCCACGGAGATGGTTTTCCCGGGGGGAGAGAATTTGATGGCGTTATTGACCAGGTTGTCGAGCGCTTCGGCGATGCGCCGGGGGTCCACTATCGCCCGGCATCCGTTCTCCGCCGAGAACGCCAGGCGCTGCTCTTTTCTTTCCGCCAGGGCGCGATTCTGCTCCACCACTCCCCGGGCCAACTCTGCCAGATCGGCCCACTCCTTGTTCAGGGTAAAGCGGCCGCTTTCGATGGCGGTGGTATCCAACAGTTGATTGATGATGGTTAACATTCGCCGGGCGGCGCTGCGGATTTTCTCCGCGTTGCGATACACCTCGGCGTGCTGGTGTGGTGTATTGGAGATCAGCTCCGCAAAACCGCCGATCACCTGCAAGGGGCTTTTCAGATCGTGGGCGGCGATGCTCAGAAATTCGGATTTGAGGCGGTTGGCTTCCTGCAACGAGCGGTTCAGGGCGTCGAGGCGGGCGTAAGCTTCGGTCAGCTCCCTGTTCTGGCGGCGGATGATTTCTTTCTCTTTGATCTCTTTAACCATGTAGTTGAAAGCCCGCGCCAACATGCCGATCTCGTCGCGGGTGCTAACCGGCACGGAGACGTCTAAATCGCCTTCGGAGAAGCGGACCGCGGCGCGGGAAATGTTCACGATCGGGCGGGCGATGGCGCGGTTCAATAAAAGCGCAATCAGCACCGCCATGCCGATTCCTAACAGGGCGAAAAAAATGATCCAGTAAATCTCCTTCTTCGTGGCCATCAAATACACGTTATCCTTGAAATCTACTTCCACGATGCCCACAATCTCCCGGCTGCGGTTGAAGATCGGGGCGTAAGCGGAGACCCACACGCCGTTCTCGTCTTCATAAATGCCGGTGAAGCCGGGTTCCCCTCGCTCCAGCGCGGGCAGCATTTCCGGGCGCACCGGGTAGCGGTTGCCCACGTACTGGTCGTGCAGCATGGCGGTAAATTCCAGGGAATCCGGCGAAATTCGCCGGAAAGTGTAGGCGCATTCGGGATCGAACCCCAAATGGCGGTTAGAGGCGACGAATTCCTCCAGCACCTTGCGAATCTGGCGGTATTCCGGGGTGTTTACGGATTCTTTCCCTGTTAATTGTTGATACATTTCCCCGTCGATGGAGATGGCGATGGTATTGGCGGCCAATTGCAACTGGTTTTGCAGGTTCATCAGGATCAGTTCCAGGTTCTTGCGATAGACGAACATTCCGGAGACCGCCACGGCCAGGAACATCGACAGGCCGAGCAGCGCCGCAATCTTCACCGCCAGGCGCGAGGGAGTGGAGGTGTCGAAGGAGGGCGAAGCGGCGTGTTTACTTTGCGATTTTTCCATGGGCGTACAACATAAAGGAAAAAGGCAAAAGGAAAAAGGGAAAAGTAAAAGGAGTTCCTTACGGTTGGGGTTCGATGGTGCGGAGGTGTGTGGTGTAAAAATCAAAAAGCTGCTCGCTGAATTGCCGGGCGCGGGCTTTGTAATCTACCGTGGATGTATCCACCCCGGCGCGGTCGCTGATGAGTTTGCAGGAACGGAAGGGAATCCCCTGTCGGGCGCACAGGGAGGCAATCGCCCAAAGCTCCCGGTCAACGATGGCGGCAAAAGGCGCCAGGCGTCGGACGTAATCGCGGATAAGCACGCGCTTTACGGCGGAAATGCAGTCTATTTTGGCGTTCGGGTCTGCGCTGCGGAAAGCAGGGAACGCCTGCCCCCCCTCCGGCTCGCGGTAAACCGCGCGGATGGGGTAAATCTCCCCCGCGGTGAGCGAATCGGAGAGACTGCCGGCAATGCCGAGGTTGAGGACCAGGGAAATGTTCTTCCCGAACGCGCCGAGCAACGCGGACAGCCGCTCTTCTACGGCCTGCAATCCTTCCCCGCAGAGGAGCAGCAACCGCTCTTCCGTTTCATAAAATCCTTTGAATTCGGTATCTGCCGCTTGAAAGGGCAGTCGTTGCAGGAATTCCTGGGCCTCGCCGCGGTGGGCAAAAATAAGCAGGGGTTTATTGCCGCTGCCGCCCATTTATCGTTTCACCAGGTTCCCGGTTTGTGAATGATCCGGATACACATCGATCACTTCTTCACCGCCTTGCCGCTCACCCGGTAGTTGAACTCAAAGGACAAAATCGTCGGCCAGTCGCCCGCCCCCAGCGCCCGGGCGCGGGTACCGTCCGCCGGGCCGACCGGCTTGCCGTAGCTGTAAAACCAGTTGACAATCGGCCCCCCGGAGAAATTCAGGAAGAACCAGTAGCGCCCGGGGGACAGTACAATGCCCTCGAAAGGAAAATCCACCCACTGGTAGCCCTCCCGGGTGAGAATATATTGCAGGGGAATTTTGCGAGTGGAAACGGCGGTGGGGCCGGGCTTGCCGTTTTCGTCTTCGCTAAGCTCCAGCCACAAGTAACCGCTGCCGCCAAAATTGTGCATCGCCAGGCCGATCTTTTCCAGGCGGATCGGTTCCTTTAGCACCACGCACTGGGCAAACTGGGTCTGGCTGGTCACGTATTCTGCGGTCTCCACCAAAAAGCTGCGCTGCAACTGGTAGGAATCCTGGGTCTGGCCGCTGCTGGCCTGGCGCGGGAAGGCAAAATCAACTCCCTCCGGAAAATCCAGATTCCCGTACACAAAAGGTTCGCTATAAATTAGTTTGCTGTAATCGGTTTCCGCTGCCGCCGGTTCTGTCGTTTTAGGTTCCGGTTCCGGCCGAGGTTCCGGTTCAGGTTCCTGCTTCTTTTCTTCCTCTGCCGCGGCCAGGGGCGGAACGGCGACGGAGGCCAGGGGCGGCCCCAGCACTATTTTATCGACCCCGGCCATACGTTTTCCATTCAGGCTGACGTCATCGCGAACGAAGCTGGTTTCGATAACCTCTTCTAATTTGGGATTCTGGCGCGCGCTGCCGGAGGTTTGCCGCCAGCGCACCAGCCCGTCGTTGACGCTCTCCTCGTTGTCCACCCCGATTTCGATACGCACGTAGCGGTTGCTGACAAAAAATTCGGACTGCTGGGGATCGAAGGGCAGCCAGCCGCTGCCGGGAAAATACACCTCGATCCAGGAGTGCCGCCCGCGGGCCATTTCAAATTGATACTGCCCGTCGTCCGCCTGCAAGGTGTAGGGGCGGTCCAGGGTAATGCCGTTTACAATCCGAGCGGGAATGCCGGAGGCGCGCATCAGCGCCGCGGCCAGGTGGCTGTAATTCTGGCAATTCCCCTTGCCGTAAGCAAACGAATACATGGCGTCGTATTGCTCCGGGATCAGCACGTACTGCATGTGCTCCACCACCCAGTAGAGGATATTCTGGCAGGCCTGGTAGGCGGTCCGGGCGGAGGTGGTCAACTCCTTCGCTTTGTCCTGAATGGCGGGATGGTCGGACTGCACCTGGGCGGTCGGTTGAAGGAAAATATTGACCTCTGGAGAGAGATTGCGCATCGGGAAGGGGGTTCCGTCGTCCTGCAGAGCGCCCAATTGCACCCGGTTGGCGGCGCGGAAGGTAACCGCCGCTCTGACGGCGCCGGAAGGATTAGTCCAGGTATAGGTGCGGATCTGGTTGCCCCGGGCGTCGGTTTCATTTTTCTGGTCGCCGGGAGAGGGCAGCAGTTCAAAATTCAGATCCGATATTTGCTGGGAATAGGTTTGCGATTGGAAACTGGAAGGTACCACGAAGCTGACATACAATTCTTTTAGCCCCGGGAACGGTTCGATATCCTGTTCCAGGCGGTACTGGATTTCCGAGTGCTGGGAACCGGTGACTTCGATTTTTTGGGCAACTGCGATAGTCAGGATTGACAAAATCAGTACAACGCACAACACCGTAACGCGATGCATGGGGTTCTCCTTGGGGATAAGGTTGATGTCCTTGTTTTGGTTCGATATAGGGTCGGAAATTAACAGAAAAGGAGCGAGGTTTCAAAATGAATAAAAAAATGGTTTGCGGGGCTTAACTATTAGCCGCCGCCGCTAAAGTGTGGCAATCTTAAATATATACTGCACGCGTGCATAAATTGAGGATTTTATACTGCGAACAGTCAAAAACTTAAATTTTCTCGCAAAGCCGCCCGCGAAGCGGCTTCTTCGGAGAAAACCCGAAAGAAATGCTCCATCCTATAGATACTATGCGTCTTAGCGCCTTTGCAGTAAAAAAGCCGCCCGGATGAGGCGGCTTTTTTTGGGGGGGCGTTGCGTAAATTGTATTTTTATTTCGCCAGGTCGCTTAAACGGCTGATCAGGTCGCTGCTGGTCAAGACGCCGGAAGAGGCGCTCAAATTAATCAGGAAGATATTGTAATTCCCGTTGCGGTTGGAATGAAAGGCGATGGATTTTCCATCGGGAGAGAAGACCGGGTTGGCGTCCACTCCCGGGTCGAAGGTCAGCCGTTCCTGCTGGGAGCCGTCGCTGCGAGCCAGATAGATCTCAAAATTGCCGTCGCGGTCGGATACGAAAGTCAGGTATTGCCCGTCTGCCGAGGCAAAGGGATTGACGTCGTTGCCGTTGGGGTTGTCGATAATGGTCATTACCTGCTTGCCGTCGGCGCGCATTTCAAAAATGTCGTACTGCCCGTTGCGGTCGGAATGGAAGAGAATGCGCTTATCATCCGCGCTGAAGCAGGCTCCCCCTTCGTTGGCCGGGGAGTTGGTCAATTGGCGCTGGAAAGCCCCGCCGCTCTCCATGATGAAGATGTCGCTCTGTTTGGCGTCATAGGAGACTTTGCGCAGGTCGTTGCGGTCGGAGACGAAAACGATGTAAGCGCCGTCACGGCTGTAGCGCGGCAGCCAGTCGTCGGCCACGGTCTGGGTGAGGGTGGAAACGAAACCGTCGGCCAGGCTGCGGGAAACAATTTCCCGTACTTTGTAAGCATCGTCGATGGGGCGGCGGTCGTCGGCGTCGGTGGTATAAACGATTTTCGCTTCCGCGGGAGAATACACCGGGGATTCTTCATCCGCGGGGGTGGAGACCAGGGTTTTTTCGCTGCGGGCGGAGAGATCGTATTCCACGATATCCCAATTGCCGCCTGCTTTTTTCTGGTAGAGCAGCTTCCGGCCATCCGGCGAAAAGCTCGGAAACGCCTCGTCCTCGGAAGAGAAGGTAACCTGCTGCATTCCGTAACCGCTGGCCACGTAATCGGCAATCCGGGATTGATAGCTGGCGGCGCTGGCGCCCTGCATCACTGATAAAAACGCCTGGTAGGCTTCCTTGCTGTTTCCCTGGGCGTACTGCAACTCCCCGTATTCGAAGAGCACGTCGGCGTCGTTCGGATCCAACCGGAGAATGTCTTCCATTACCCGGACGGCCTGGGGGCGCATTTCCACGTTCAAATACTCCCGGTAGAGCTGTTTTTTTAGCTCCACGTTGTTGGGATTTTTTGCCGCCTGGGTGTTCAGGTATTGAATCCGTTCCTGCGCGGGAAGCTGGCTGTAGTCATCCGCAGACATCTTTTTGGAGCTTCCGCAACTCATCAGCCCATAGGCGGAAAGGAGTATGAAACAAATTTTCAGAGTGCTACTCATATTCGATCCTCTGTTTACAAGGTCTTCAGGTATTCAGAGTGTTCAGGTATTATGGTGTTTTAGTGTTTTGGAAACTTCGCAAAGCTTCTCTCTCCCGCCGTGGCACTATAACACTTAAACACTTGAACACCAAAACACGCAAACACTAATTCAGACTGTTCAACTTATCGATCAACTGCTGCGCCTGGCGCTTCAGGTCATATTCAATGCCGGGACGATTGACGATTTCCTGGTACATGCGAATGGCGTCGCTCTTGCGGCCCAGGCGCTCGTAGCACTGGCCGGCATAGTAGAAGGCGCTGGCTTCCCACTGCAATTTGGTTTTTTGCGAGAGCAGGGGAATCTTGACAAATTCGTTGATCGCATTCTCATACTGCCCGGAATTGAAATACGCTTCCCCGATGTAAAACTGGATTTCCGGCTCCTGCTCGCTGCTCACTTCAAACTTCAGAGACTGCAAGTAATCGATTGCATCGGTATAGCGGTTCAGGCGGCTGAGGGCGATTCCTATGGAAATTTTCTTATCCATCACGTCGCTTGCGTTGGGGTAAGCGGCCAGGTACTCCCGGGAAGCGGTCAGCACCCCGTCCCACAATCCCAGGCCCTTGTAGGTGCTGATAAGCATGGTTAAGGCGGTCTTTTTCGTTTCCGGCTGAGAAGCCGTCTCCACCGCTTTGCGCACCGCCTCCAATCCGGCGTCGCTGCGCTCGGCCCGGAAGTGTACCTGGGCAATCACCAGATAGACCTCCGCTAACAACGGGCTGCCGGGAAATTCTTTGAGGAATTGCTCGAATTCTTTCAGCGCCTCTTTTTCCCGGTTCAGGGTTGCGTAAGAGCGAACGATCAGGTACTGCGCGTCATCGGCGTACTCGCTGGTTTTGTACTTGCTCAAAACCGTTTTGCAGTAGTTGATCGCTTTATCAAAGAGCTTTTCGTTATATACCGCTTTCGCGTTCTCGTATTCCAGCGCGGCCAGGGAATTTTTCAACTGTGGATTCTTTTCGTACGCCTTCTTGAATGCGCCAAGTTGAGATTCATAGGTGCTTTTTTTCCCCTGGTTAACCAGGCAGCGCAGTTTCTGGGTATCCAGGTACAACTTTTGATCCGCTCCCGGCGCCAGGGAACCGGCCAGCTCATATTTTTGGTACGCTTCGGCAAATTTCCCCTGGCTAAATAAAATATCGGCTGCATTTTGATTTGCTTGATAGAAAAATACACTATCCCCGTCCTGTTTCACCAGGGCGTACTGCACCAGGGCGGCGTCCGGCTCGCCGTCTTCCTGGGCCATTTTGCCTAACAGCAGCAAGGATTCGTTTTGGTGTGCCCCGTCGTGGGTGGAATTGAGATAGGCCAGCAGCCGGTGGCGTGCGGGGCGGTACTCTTCCTTCTGATAGTAGGCTTTCCCGGCGTAAAAATAAAACGGGGCCGGGGGCGTTGCCAGGTACTGGCGAATTACCGGGTCTCCCGGGGCTTTGTAACCATTGATTTTCGGTTCCACGTAGGCCAGCGCTTTGGCATACTCCCCGCTGCGAATGTGATAATCTGTGATTTGCGCCTGCGCCGGTTCCGCTTCATCGGAATAATTGAACAATTCTACCAGGCGTTCTAAAAATTTGGCTGCGGTGGGGAAATCTCCCGCCACGGCCTGGTAGTCGGCTAATTTTTGATACGCCCGGGCCTGGTAGGGATGCCGGGTGTATTCTAAGAGGAAATCCTTCAGGGTTTGGATCGCCTCGCTCTCATTTCCCCGGGCAGCGAGAAGCTCCGCTTTCTTCCAAAACGCTTTTCCGGCGGCGAAATAATCTTTTCGGGCGGTAATCACCCGGTCGAGGTAAATGAGCGCCTGATCGGAATTGCCGGAGGACGCCAAAACCTCCGCCAGTTGAAGCTGCACTTGTGGCAGCAGGGCGGAACGGGGATAGGCCTCCTCGAAGCGCTGCCAGAACGCTAACAGCTTATCCGGCGGGGTGGTTTCCGCGGGAGCGGTCAGGCTCAGAAAGCGGTAAGTGAGGGTATCGGGGCGCGGGGCATATCGAATTGCGCCCATGGCCTGCTTGAGGGTTTCCTCCGCTTTGAGGGTGTAATTTTCCTCCGGGAGCCGCAAAAAGCGCCGGTACTCCGCCAATTTCAAATAACTTTCGCCTAAGTAGTACAGCCCTTCCCCAATCGCCGCGGAATCGTCGCGGGATTCGCTGACGTAGTGCTCGAAAATTTTCGCCGCCTCTTCATAATCCTTCAAATCGCTGAGGTAGAGCTTGCCCAGCTCGAACATCAAGGAGCGGCGTTCTACCCCGGTGAGCATCTTGCCCAGCAGTTTGGCCAGTTCGGTAACGCCGGTTTGCTGCCCGGCCTGGAAATATGTGGCAATAAATTCGATAAAAGCATTGCTGGAATCCCAGGCTGCGGAACATACATACTCATCGCTGACTTGCTGGAAAAACGGCAGGCTGCGATCATACTGGCCTTCCCGGAAAAACGCCTTGCCGGTCTGGTAAAGCAAATCATCGCGATAGGCAGAGTTGGGATAAGCGCCGCGGAAGCGCTGAAGTTCATCCACTGCGGCCAGCAGGGTTTTTTGCCGCAGCGCCAGCTCTACCAGGCGTTTGTGAAGCTGCTCCAGGCCCGGATCATTAGGGCTGAGAGCGGCAAACTGGTTGAGATAATTCCGCGCCTGCTGAAAATTGCCCAGCGTGAATTGCAAATCGGCGAGGTTGTACAGCGCCGCGCTTTGGAATTCCCCCCCCCGCCCGGTTTCCTCGATAGTTTTCAGCACAGTTTTGAAGCCGTTTTCCGCCGCGTTGAGTTGTTTTTCTTCCAGGTCGCAGCAGGCGGTGTAGAATTGCGCTTTAAGGGACAGATCACCCGGCGCGCTTGAGGGTATTTCCTGAAGCGCTTTGCGGGCGTTGAAGTAGTCTCCTTTCAGGAAAAAGGTTTGCGCTTGCAGGAGCTTCAGATGGTTTTTCGGCTCCGTAGCAGTGTAGGCGGCGGATTCCTTGCGCAGCAAAGCGATGGCGCTATCCCACTCCCGGCCTTCCTGGTAGATTTGGGTGAGCATGGCCAGCGCCTGGTAAGCGGGGTCGCTGCCGGGGTTGGTCTTGATAATCTCTTGCAAAGCGGAAACCGCGCGGGTATTCAATCCCAGTTGGCGATACACCGTGGCCTCGCCTAATTTCGCCTCCGCCCGGAAGGCTTTGTTATCGGTCAGCTCGTACACTTTCTGGAATTGCTGGCCGGCGCGTTCCAACTCCTGCATTTGCAGCAGCACTTTTCCGTAAACGATCCGCCCCCGGGGATACTCGGAGGATTCCACGTAGCGATCCAGGAATTCTTTGGTAATCTGCTCCGCGCGGCTAAGCTGGTTGACCTCCATATAGCATTCCGCCGCCTTCAGAAGCGCGCCGGGGGCCAGGGCGTTGGCGGGATAGAGAATTTTTACGGTTTCGTAAGCTTTGGCGGCTTCCTCGGTTTTGTTGAGCTTGCGGTAGCAATCCCCCACCATCAGCCAGGCCTGGGGGGCGCGGCTGTGCTCCGGGAAACTCACCGCCAGTCCCTGGAATTCGATCCGGGCGTTCTCGACGTCGTTGAGCTTGTAAAGCGCGTCACCGTAGTAGTAGCGGGCGTCCGCCAACCGCTCGCTGCCGGGATAGCGGTTGAGGAACAGCGAAAACTGCTGCGCCGCAATGTCGAAAAAGCCCTCGTTGTAGAGTTTCAGGGCGTAGGAGAAGTCGTTGCTTTCGTTATATTGCTGGGAAAAGGCGCTGCCGAAGAGCAGGCAAAAAACAACAATTATCAGGCTTTTTTTAGGGATTGTTTCCATCGGTTTGTCCTTTTAAAATCATTTCTGTAAATCACTCCGGGTGAGATATTTATTCTCTCCGAATGTTACAATGGGGCTGGCGCTTACTCCACCACCCGCAAATTTGCATACTCGGCGATCAATTTCTTCAACCCTTTGCTCTTGAAGAACACCGAGAGCTTGGTGCCGGCGCTGCCGCGCTCCACTCCTAAGATTTGCCCGCGGCCAAATTCTTCGTGAATCACCCAGTCGCCGATTTTGTAATCGGGATGATCCAGCATTTCCGAGGCGTACGCAGAAACATCCCCGGGCGATTCCTGGAAACGGATGCGCTGCTGGCGGGATTCCCGGCGATGGGAGCCGAAATCATCATAGCTATCTTCGTTTTTGTACTCATCCGGGATTTCCTCCAAAAATTTGGAGGAAGTGTTGAGGAATGACGACCCGTAATCGTTCCCGCTGAAGCGCCGCCGCTGCCGCGCCCATACCAGGTAGAGGCGGTCCTTGGCCCGGGTCATGCCCACGTAAAAAAGCCGGCGCTCTTCTTCTAAGTCATCCGGGTTGCCGAAGGTGCGGGAGAGCGGAAACAGCCCCTGTTCCAGCCCGCAAATGATCACCACCGGAAATTCCAGCCCCTTGGCGCTGTGCAGGGTCATCAGGGTAACTGCGGAAAAGCCGGGGTCCCAACGGTCCACGTCGGTGAGCAGGGAAACGTCCTCCAAATATTTTTCCAGGGTGGCCTCCCCGGGAAATTCCCCGGTTGCCGCGCCCCGCGCCTCGGTAAAGCTGGCGATGCTGTTCAGCAATTCATTGATGTTTTCCAGCCGCGCTTCATCATCCGGCAGGCCGCTAAGCTCGTAGGGGCTTTTCAAAGCGAAGGTTTTGACCACCCAGGCGGTAACCTCGAAGGCGCTGGCAGTTTTCAACTCCTTGCGGATCGTTTCCAGCGTGCTCACGAAAGAGTGAATCTTATCCTTGACTCCGGCAGACAAATCTTTGATTTCCAGGACCTCCAACAGCGCCTGGTAGAGCGTGATTTGCCGTTCCGCGGCGTGCTGTTCTAACTTTTGCTGGGTGGTCATCCCGATGCCCCGGGCGGGGTAATTGATGATCCGCCGCAATGCCACGGCGTCGCGGGGGTTGACGATCACCCGCAGGTAGGCCAGCACGTCTTTGATCTCCTTGCGCTCGTAAAAGCGAGTGCCGCCGACAATAACATAGGGAATATTGGCCCGGCGCAGCTTGTCTTCTAAGGCGCGCGACTGGGCGTTGGTGCGATAGAGCAGCGCGATATCGTTGTAAGAAAGTTGGTTTTTCGCCATCTCGCTGCGGATGATATTGGCCACTTCCAACCCTTCCCCACCCTCGTCGGAGGCGCCGATAACGCAAATTTTTTCCCCGCCGGTTTTGCGGCTCCAGAGGTTTTTGCCCAGCCGCTTCTGGTTATTGCTGACCACGGAGTTGGCCGCGCTCAGAATAACCTGGGTGGAGCGGTAGTTTTGCTCCAACCGCACCACCTCGCAATCCGGGTAATCCTTTTCAAAGCTGAGAATATTTTCGATATCCGCGCCGCGCCAGCGGTAGATGCTCTGGTCCTCATCGCCGACCACGCAGATGTTGCGGTGTTTCGCGGAGAGCTGCCGCACCAGGTAATACTGCGCTTTATTGGTGTCCTGGTACTCATCCACCAGGATGTATTTGAACTTGGACTGGTATTTTTCAAGAATGGCAGGTTCTTTGGTGAACAAATCCAGGGGTTTGATCAGCAAATCGTCGAAATCGAAGGCATTATTGCGGCGCAGGGCGGTTTCGTATTCCCAATAAATTTTGGCGATCTGGCGCTCTGCCAGGGTGCCGGCGCGGCGTTCGTACTGTTCCGGCCCTAACATTTTATTCTTGCAGTCGCTGATGGCGTAGTGCGCCTGGCGCGGTTTGAGGATGCTCTGGTTGATATTCAACCCCTCCATTACCTGCTGGATCTGGCGCAGCTGGTCGTCCTGGTCATAAATCGTGAAATTACTGTCGTAGCCTAAGTGCATCCCCTCGATGCGCAGAATTCGCGCACACACGGAATGAAAGGTGCCGATCCACATCCCGTCGATGGGAAATTGGAGCAGGTTCTCCACCCGGTGTTTCATCTCGTTGGCGGCCTTGTTGGTGAAAGTTACCGCCAGAATTTCGTACGGGCGCACCATGCGCTGCTCTAACAGGTAGCCGATCCGGTAGGTTAGCACCCGGGTTTTGCCGCTGCCCGCCCCCGCCAGGATGAGCAGAGGACCGTTGATATGTTCCACCGCGCTGCGCTGAGCGGGATTAAGATCGTCTAAGAGTTTAGAAGGCATTTCTTTTGCCGGGTATAGCGATTGATTTAGTTTTAACAGCCGAGAATTCCGGACGCCGGATACCTGGCCCCTGGCATCCGGAATCCGGTATCAGGCATTAGGCATCCGGTATCATTTTTTGCAAAACCGCGCCCAATTTATCGACAAAAGCCGGCTAATAAAAGGCGAAATGTAACTATCCCCTATTTCCCCTCCCGGGAGGGGATTAAGGGGTGGGTAACTCCCCGGCTGGATGGTGGTGGGATTGGAAGTGTAATACACAAATCCGCTGTCGCTGCCGGCGAACAACCTTTCATCGCGGTCCAGCGCCAGGCAACGGACGATTTTGGAGGTCAGGTTAGCATTCTTCTCCTCCCAATTTACCCCGTGATCGGTCGAACGATACACCCCATCCCCGTGCCCGCAGGCAAACAGAAAATCGTCGGAGTTGACCGCGACGTCGTACACCACAGTGGCATGGAAACCGTTTGCCGGGAGCGCCCAACTCCAACTGGTTCCGTGATTGGTGGAAAAGTATAACCCCGCTCCCAGGGTTCCCGCAAATAGCCTGCCCTCTCCGTCAATCGCCAGCGCCAGAATGGCTCCGATAGGCAGCCCGGTCTGCGACCAGCTATTTCCGTTGTCGCTGGAACGGAAAACGCCCTTTAAACTGCCCCCGGCGAAAATTTCCCCGGAAGTTCCAAAAGCCAGGGAGAGCACCAGGGAGTCGCTCAGCCCGTTGTTGGCCGGGGTCCAGGTGGCGGCCTGGTCGGTGGAGCGGTATAACCCCGCGGAAGTGGCGGTGAAAATATGCCCCGCGGCGTTGAGCGCGATTGCCCAAACGCTGCGATTTACCGGGCCGACGTTAACCCAATTATCGCTGCTCGCGGGAGAACGGAAGAGGCCGCTCGCGTCGAGGCCGGCGTACACCCGGTCATTGGCGTCAACCGAGAGGGCATAAACTGCGTTCCCCGGCAAACCGGTGGTAAAGGGCGCCCAGTTCTGCCCTTTATCGGGGGATTTATACACCCCGCTGTCCGTGCCCGCAAACAGGTTCCCGACGGAATCGAACGCCAGGCAGAGCACCCCCCCGGCATTGGGCCCCGCGGTTTTGACCCATTCGAGGTCCTGGGGCGTGGGCTTGGGAGGGTCGCTGCTAAGCGGGTCTTTTTCCCGGGAACAACCGCTCAGCCAGGCGATTCCCACCCCAAGCACAACAATGGTTCCATACTTCGAAAATTGCCGCATAATGCTTCCTCCAAACAGATTTTCATATTCAGGGCAGGCGACGCGGTAAACAACTCATATCCATTTCTCACTCCCCATTTGAATTTCTTTCCGTTATATTACCACCGTTCACAGAATGCTCTTTAGCGACCGCGATGAGCGGTTGCTTCAAACATACCGGGTTGCGCTTGTATGTATCTAAAAAAACGCTTATCAAACAAAAAAATACCGGTCGGCCGGGCTTTGCACAAGCCATTTTTTACTCTTCACCTTTCAAAGGGGGATGGTTTTGGACACAGGCCGACGGTTGCGATCATATTAGCCGGCCTGCTATGGGGATATGCCGCAGGTTTGCTCGCCCGGCAGGAAATCAAATTCGAGCGCATCTCCTTTGAGCAGGGGCTGTTCCAGAGCAATATTTCGACGATTTACCAGGATCACCGCGGGCTGCTGTGGATCGGAACTTCCGACGGGTTGAATAAATACGACGGCTACCGCTTCAGCACCTACCGTTTCGATCCCCTGGATTCGACGTCCATCTCCGGGAACTATATTTACTCTATCTATGAAGACCGGCTGGGTTATTTGTGGGTAGTCGCCAGCGGCGGGGGCATCAACCGCTTTGACCCGGCCACAGAAAAATTTAGCCATTACCGCCACAATCCCCAGGACCGCGATTGCCTGAGCGACGACAACGTCACCGCAGTGTTAGAGGACAGCCGGGGCAATTTCTGGATCGGAACGGCCGGCGGGGGGCTGAACCTTTTCGACCACGCAAAGGAGCGTTTTTTCCATTACCGCCCCTCCCCCGCGGATCCATTCAGCCTCAGCAGCAACGTCATCCGGGTGCTGCACGAGGACCAGCAGGGGAATTTGTGGATCGGCACCGAGGGCGGGGGGCTCAACAAAACCGCGTTACCGGCGGAGACGCTTGTCGATGGCCAGAAAAACGTTTCTTCACCCCCCCTCGAATCTCCCGCCGAACCCCCGCGATTGCGCTTCGAGCGTTTTTACGCCCGCAACCCCACCTATCTCCCGGAAATATTTACTACCATGGACTCCCTGGCCAACCGCAATCGCCGCCTGGCCTCGATTCTGCATTTGCAGAACTTTGAAGACGAGACGGAATATTTTGAGATCAAACGCCCTGCCTACCTGCTGGCGGTAGCCGTGGGAGAGGGCAACGCTTACGGAATGAGCGATTACGGCTGGATCGAAAAAATTCGCCCAAACGAAGTTGTCTGGAAAATGAATTACGAAAAATCCGTGCACTCAGGCGGGGCGGCGCGCAACCGCATCGAAATGCAGGTTCTCTACCTCAAACCCGGCCAGTACAAGCTGCGCTACCGCTCCGACGAGCAGCACTCCTTCCGGCAGTGGATTACCGAGCCGCCGGAGCGCCCGGATTTATGGGGGATTCAATTGTTCCTGCTCTCCGAACAAGAGGCGAGGAGTTTTGCCCGCAAATTGCGGCAGAAGAGCAATCCGAATTCCCTGCCTCACAACTGGATTTCCGCCATTCACGAGGATGGCGAGGGCAATTTGTGGATCGGCACCGCGGACGGATTAGCCCGCCTGCGCCAGGATTCGACCGCCAAACCGGGAGATTTTACGGTTTATAAACACGATTCCCGGAATCCCAACACTTTGAACCACAGCTACATCGTGTCGATCTACCCCGGCAGCGACAGGCCGGGCGAGACGTTATGGATTATCACATACGCAAACGGGCTGAATCGCCTGGATTCCCGAACCGGGCGGGTGATCCGCTACCGGCCGGAAGATTATAAGCCTGCCGGGGGGAAGGACCCCGCCTCCGGGAAAATCAACGCCGTGCTGGAGGATCGCAACCACAACCTCTGGATCGGGACGGCGGAGGGAGGGCTGAGCTGCCGGTATTACGAACCCGATCACCCGGAACCTGCCGAAACCGGGGCCGCCCGGCAAGGTTCTTCCAAACCGCCGAACGGGTTTATTTCCTATCGGAATGACCCTCTCAATCCGCAAAGTTTGAGCGACAACCTGGTTACGGCGGTTTTCGAGGACCGCTCCGGTATTATCTGGGTAGGCACCGGGCGGGGAGGGTTGAATAAAATCAACCAGCGGAATCAGAACTTTCGCCACTATACCCATGTTCCCGGGAACCCGCGGAGCCTGAGCGATAAGGTGGTCACGGCCATCATGGAAGATGATTCCGCGAGTTTGTGGGTGGGAACCGCCGGGGGAGGGCTGAACAAACTGAGAAGCGACCCGCGCAACCCCTCCCTGTACCAATATTCGCATTTCCGGCACAATCCGGCTCGTCCTTATAGCTTAAGCAACGACGCCGTTACCGCCCTGTACCAGGATCAATCCGGCAACGTGTGGGTGGGCACGAGCGGCGGGGGGCTTAACCTGCTGAACCGGCGAAGCGGGCGATTCAAATATTACCGCTATGATCCCCATTCTTCCAACAGCATCAGCGGGGACCGCATCAACTCCATTAGCGAGGATCAATACGGGCAGTTATGGATCGGAACCAACACCGGCTTGAATAAATTCGACCGCTTTACGGAGAAATTTACCCAGTACCGCCACGACGCCAATAACCCTCACAGCCTGAGCCACAACGAGGTTTGGGCCATTTATGAAGATTCTTACAGCCAGGGCCGAACCTTGTGGATCGGAACCCGGGCCGGGGGACTCAACAAATTCGACCGCAAGAACGAGCAGTTCATCCGTTACATGCGGGAATTCGATAATCCGCACAGCTTGAACAACCCGGCGATCCTTTCGATTTACCAGGATAGAGCCGGCAATCTCTGGTTCGGTACTTACGGCGGAGGGCTGAACCAATTCAACCGCGCAACGGAGCAGTTTACCTTCTTCTCCGAGCGCGACGGGTTGGCCAATAATATGATCTTCGGCATCCTGGAAGACCGCCAGGGCAATTTATGGCTGAGCACCAATAAAGGGCTGTCTAAACTGATCCTGGGAGGCGGCGAATTCAACTCCCCGGGAATCACTTTCAAGAATTATGACGTGTACGACGGCCTGCAAGGCAATGAGTTCAATCCCGGCGCTTATTGCCTGCGCCGCAACGGGGAAATGCTTTTCGGCGGGGTGAATGGGATGACCGCCTTCTTCCCGGATAGCATTAAGGATAATTTTTATGTTCCCCCGGTCATTCTCACTTCTATGACCATCTTCGACCAGCCGCGCGCAGAGATGCTGAACCGGGCGATATTTCAAAACCTGCCCATTCACCTTTCCTACCGGGAAAATTATCTAACCTTTGAATTTGCGGCGCTGGATTATACCAACCCGCGTAAAAACCAGTACGCCTACCGGCTGGAGGGATTCAACGAGGAGTGGATTCAGTGCGGCGCGCGCCGGTTTGCCAGTTTTACCAACCTGGACCCCGGGAAATACACCTTCCGGGTCAAAGGCGCCAATAATGACGGGATTTGGAACGAAGTGGGAGCCGCGGTAACGCTCATCATCGAACCGCCGTTTTGGAAAACCTGGTGGTTCTACCTGGCCTGCGCGGCGGCGCTGCTGTTTTTAATTGTATTCCTGCACGAATTCCGGCTGCGGCAAAAACTCCGTCGCGTGAGGGAGATCGAGCAGGTGAGAGCGCAGGAGAACGAGCGGGTGCGCGCCAAAGCCGCCCATGATTTTCACGACGAATTGGGGCACAAGCTCACCAAAATTTCCCTTTTCAGCGAAATTGTGAAGCGCAGCCTCAACGGCGCTCCCCCGGAGCTGACCGAATATTTGAACCGCATCGGGGAGACCGCCAAAACCCTTTCCGGGGGAATGCGGGATTTCATCTGGACCCTGGACCCGGAAAAAGATTCCCTGCACGAAGTGGCGGTGCGCCTGAAAGATTTCGGGGACGAGCTATTCGATAAAACCGGCATCGCCTTCCGGGTGGAGGGGCTTACCAGGGAGATGGAATCCATCCGCCTTTCTATGGACTGGCGGCGGCACCTCACCCTTATTTTCAAAGAGGCGATGAACAACGCCCTCAAACATTCGCGCTGCCGGAACGTTACCCTGGCGATCTCCGCCGCCTTGCGTTTAGAGATTACCCTGACCGACGACGGCATCGGCCTGCCGTTGTTCAAGGCCGCCGCAGGCGCCGGCGAGGGGGACGAGGAAGCGTACTCGCGGGGCAACGGGCTGAACAATATGCGTTTTCGCGCCGAAAAGCTCCACGGAGCCATCGACCTCCTCCCCAACCGCGAGGGGGGAACCATCGTCCGCTTTGGCGGAGAAATCCCCCAAACAGGGAATTGATTTGCGCTCTATAATCAGTATATTATGATCTGCGTTGAATGGTTAAATGGCCGTACCACCACGCAACCATTTGGTAGTGCTAAAAAGATAGTGCTTTCATTAAATCCGAGCCTAAAGCGGTCATTCCCGCGGCACGAAGCGCTCCCTTCGGGAAAAGCAGGAATCTACTGCTTTCAAACCACTTATGGATTCCCAACTTGCCCCTTTGGGACTTTCGTGGGAATGACATATTACCCCGAGGAAGAGCGTTTATCGTTTAGGACTACCAGCCATTTAACCATTTAACCATTTAACAATCTAGCCATGCAAAATGTCGTGGATTAAGGAAACAATATGATCACCGTTTCAATCGTTGAAGATGACCCGGATATCCGGGAAAGCCTGGCCTTGTTGATCAACGGGACCCCGGGTTATGCCTGTATCGGCGCCTATCCCAGTTGCGAAAAAGGCATCAAAGGTATTTTGAAAGATCCGCCCGACGTGGTGTTGATGGACATCGGCCTGCCGGGAATGTCCGGCATCGAAGGTATCAAAATCCTGAAAGAGAAAATGCCGGAGCTGGACATCCTGGTGTTGACCATCCAGAGCGATGACCGGGTGGTGTTCCAGGCGCTCTGCGCCGGGGCGTGCGGCTACCTGGTGAAAGATACGCCCCCGGCCCGGCTTCTGGAGGCCATCCGGGAAAGCTACGACGGCGGCGCGCCGATGAGCACCCGCATCGCCCGGCTGGTCGTGGAATCTTTCCGGGTTACCCCGGAAACCTCCCTGACCCAGCGGGAAACGGAAGTGCTGACCCATTTGTGCAAGGGTCAGAGTTACAAAACCATCGCCGATGAGCTATTTATCAGCGAGGAAACGGTGCGGCGGCATATCAAGAATATCTATCGCAAGTTAGAGGTTCACTCCAAGTCCGAAGCGGTGGCCAAGGCGTTCAAAGAGAAACTGGTGAGCCTGTAAGGCGTAGAGAAACCTTGTCGTTCTGCATTTTCTTCTTTAACCTTTTTGGCGCAGGTATTTCACGATAAATTTATGGGAAAAAGCCTGATTGGTTCTAAATCCATAATGTGGTAAAACAACGCGACGGTTGAAGAAATTATATAAATCAGGAAAAGAGGTGAGCATAATGATTACCAAAGAGAAAATAAAGACAGATGAGAATATCAAGAGAAAATTAGAATCAAAACAGCCACAAGAGATAGCGTTGGGCGGCATCGGAACTCATAGGAACTGGTTGTATCAACGTCTTCCTCCCCTCATTACCTCAAATCTTTGAGGTAACCAAACCTAAATTCACAAATTCAATAGGTCTATCTGCGATTTGAAAATCAAATATCTCAGTCGTGAACCCGCCGTAGAATAGCACCACCTATCATAAGGATTCGTATGACGCATATAATTTGGCACACTTCAAGCATAGTAGATGTTGTCCAGGCGCTTGATGTTGATTTGAACACTGGCTTGAGCGATGCCGAGGCAGCAAATCGCCGGAGCCAGTACGGCCCAAATGAACTGCAAGAACGGGGCGGCGTCTCCCCTATACGACTGTTGTGGGCACAGTTCACCAACAACATGGTGCTGATCCTCATCGCTGCCGCCGTGGTTTCCGGGTTTCTGGGCAAGGTCACGGAAACGGCTGCTATTGCGGCTATTGTTGTGCTTTTTGCCTTGCTGGGTTTTGTGCAGGAGTACCGAGCCGAGCGGGCGATGGCTGCCCTTAAGCGACTGACCGTGCCGGTGGTGCGTACCCGCCGAGATGGCGTACTCCGTGAACTTCCGGCTAAGGAATTGGCGCCCGGTGATGTGGTACTGCTGGAGGCGGGTAACTCCATCCCCGCCGATATGCGGCTGGTGGAGAGCGTTAACCTGCGCATCCAGGAAGCGGCGCTGACCGGGGAGTCGGAGCCGGTAGAGAAGCATGTGGACCCCCTACCCGGCGAGGATGTGAGCCTTGGCGACCGGCGCAACATGGCTTACATGGGCACAGTAGCTACCTACGGGCGCGGTACAGCCGTGGTAACCGCCACCGGTATGAACACCGAGTTGGGCAAAATCGCCACCCTGTTGCAAACAGTCGAAACTGGCATGACCCCCCTGCAACAGCGACTGGATCAGGTAGGCAAGCTGTTGGCTATTGGTGGTATCATCGTAGCTGCACTGGTGATGGTCATTGGGCTTTGGCATGGAGAGTCACTACAGGAGATGTTTTTAACGGCTGTTTCCGTAGCTGTGGCAGTGGTACCAGAAGGGTTACCTGCCGTAGTCACCGTTACCCTCGCGTTAGGCGCCCAGCGCATGTTGCGCCGCCGTGCGCTTATCCGCAAGCTGCCTGCCGTGGAAACCCTCGGCTCCGTCACCACCATCTGCTCCGATAAAACAGGCACGCTTACCGAAAATCGCATGACGGTCACCGTCATCGATGTAGCCGGACATTTCTTGGATCTGCAGGAAACGGCGCGCCATCCTGCCGTAGTACTCCGTTTGCCGGATGCCGGTCCAGATTTTCTGGGCAGCCAGCCGCCGGAAATTGGACTGGCGCTGGCCGCCGGGACGCTCTGCAACGATGCTTCCCTTCGCCCTGACCCGCATACCGGGCGCTATTTGGCCTTGGGCGACCCCACCGAAGGGGCCTTGCTGGTGGCTGCCTCAGAGGCTGGCCTGCGCAAGAGTGAGTTGGAAGCTGTGACCCCGCGGGTGTCCGAATTGCCGTTTGACGCTGACCGTAAACGCATGACCACGGTCCACCGTTTGCCGGATCACTCTGCTCAACTGCCCGTAGCCCTGCGCGCACTAACGGATGCCTCAACCCCGTTCGTTGCCTTCACCAAGGGAGCAGTGGACAGCCTGCTGCCGCTTTGCCGAGCTATCTGGCTGAATGGTATGGTCGTTCCCATGGATGATCACTGGCAACAACGTATTGACCTGGCTAACGACCGGATGGCACAAAACGGGATGCGAGTGCTGGGATTGGCCCTGCGCTGGCAATCCGACCCTGCGCCAGTGGAAGATGACCTTATCTTTATTGGTTTGACAGGGATGATTGACCCACCACGACCGGAAGTAAAAATGGCCGTGGCCACCTGCAAAGCCGCAGGTATTCGCCCCATCATGATCACCGGCGACCATCCTCTGACAGCCCGCTTTATTGCCCACGACCTGGGCATCATCGACAATATACGTGTCAAAACGGGGCAGGATTTGAGCCGCATGTCGCCGGAAGAGCTGGCCGTGATCGTGCGCGAGGTATCGGTTTATGCCCGGGTAACGCCGGAGCACAAGCTGCGCATCGTTGAAGCGTTGCAGGCGCAGGATCAGGTGGTGGCCATGACCGGCGACGGCGTCAACGACTCGCCGGCGCTGCGCAAAGCCGACATCGGCATCGCGATGGGCATTACCGGCACCGACGTTTCCAAGGAAGCGTCAGAAATGGTGCTGCTGGACGACAACTTTGCCACCATTGTGTCGGCGGTGGAGGAAGGGCGAGCCATCTACGACAACATTCGCCGCTTTGTGAAGTTTTCGATTGCGGGCAACGTAGGCAAGGTGCTGGTCATGCTGCTGGCACCAGTGGTGGGCATCAACGTAGCCCTGCTTCCGTTGCAGTTGTTATGGCTAAACCTCCTCACCGATGGCCTGCTGGGGTTGGGGCTGGGCGTAGAACCGGCTGAACCCCAAACGATGAAACGGCCGCCCCGTGCGCCGCAGGAAAGTCTCTTCAGTGGCGGGCTGACGCAGCACGTTATCTGGGTTGGGCTGATGATTGGCTTCTTGGGGCTAGGTGTGGGGGCGCTGTATTACGATGTTGACAATCCGGCCAACAATCGCTGGCAGACGATGATTTTCACCTCGCTGGCCTTTATGCAGATGGGACAGGCGTTGGCCTCTCGCTCGACACAGGAATCTTTTGTTTCGCTGGGACTATGGTCTAATCCGGTTCTGTTAGGACTGGTGGTGATAACGGCCGTACTCCAGCTCATCGTCCTCTACGTGCCCTTCCTCGATCAGTTCTTCCAGATTACGCCGCTCAGGGCCGGCGACTTGCTGTTATGTGTGGCGCTGGGCATAGCAATACTGCTGCTGATTGAAGTTGAAAAGGCCTGGCTGCGCCACAGTGAGGCTGCATGACCATGCCGCCCTGCTGGCCTACCTGCTCAATCCGCTAGTTGGGCATGCGGCGGTGCGTTGGCGTTGGAATTTGCCCCAATTTACCCGTAAAAATCCCCCGTTCGGGTTATAGATTCATCCCTTCCGAATTCGTATTATATCAACGGAATGTATCTCTGTCTCCGGCGGGGGTTCCTGCCGAAAGTGCGGCGCTTCTTCCGGCAGGAACCCCGGTGGTCAAAGAACATAACCATGCAGGGATAGAGAGATGCTTTTCCGATTTGCGTGATGGGAGATATCAATGGACGAATTTTATTACATTTTAGGCAGCGCGTTTCTATTCAGCCGTACCCGGGTGGGCAAGCTTCTTTTTATCATGTTTTTCATCTGCATGCTGTCCATTAAGAGCCTCCACGGGTAACGGATGACCCGCTGACGGTAAATTACCGAGGCGGGCGCCCCCCTGCGCCCAACCGGATTAAATATTGCCAGCATCAATCTTCTCCATAAATTCCAATTATTATGGCCCGGGCAACTCTTCCGACACTGTGCCTGATTTTCATTGGAAATAACACCGATTGCCCGGGCGCCCAATTCCGCGCTTTCCGCGAAGTTCACTGACAAAAGGATAATGCCATGAAAAATATCTATGGAAAATTCGATAAATCCGCCCGGGTGGCGATCATCGCCCTGCTCGCGGCGTTCCTCGCAGGAGCGCCGCTGTATGCACAGATCACCCTGGTGCGCATTACCGATCCCACCAATCCCATCATTTCCGACCAGTCCGGAGGATACGCCGGGGCCACCTGGGTAGATTACAACGGCGACGGGTGGGAAGATCTCTACATCAACCGCGTTTTTCTGTATCGCAATAACGGGGAGGGGAATTTCAGCAAGATCACTACCGCCCTCGGCAGCGGCCAGGTTCCGGCAATCGGAAACGGGAATAGCTGGGGCGATTATGACAACGACGGCGATCCCGACGCTTTCTGCGCTAACCCGGAGTCCTATTTGTATCGCAATGACGGAAGCGAGGTTTTTACCCGGATCGATGGCGGAATTATCGGAAACAGTTTTGCCAATCGCGGCTGGGCCTGCGCCTGGGGGGATTATAACAACGACGGATACCTGGATTTGTATATCACCCTGCCGGCCGGATTCCTCCCTGCCGGTTACCCGGATACCACCAGCCACTTATTCCTGAACGACGGTCCCCCCAATTTCACCTTCTCGAAAATTGACACAGGCGCGGTGGTGACCGGGTTAGCTCCTTACACCGTGGGCGCCTGGTCGGATTACGACCAGGACGGGGATATAGATCTCTTCGTTGGCAGCGGACCGGCCAGCAATTTTCTGGCGCCGGATAATCTTTACAAAAACATGCTGATGGAGACCGGCAGCGCCTATTTCGCCCGCATTACCGACAGCCCCATTGCCACCGACCTGGTGGACGGGCAGGTGTGGAACTGGATCGATTATGACAACGACGGCGACCTGGACGCTTACCTGACCAACTGGGGCGGCGGATTGGGGGGCCTGGCAAACAATCTTTACCGCAACAACGGCGACAATACTTTCCAACGCATGACCGCGGCCGAGGTTGGCTCCATTGCCGGCGACGCGGATATTTCCCTGGCTTCGTCCTGGGGAGATTACGACAACGACGGGGACCTGGACTGCTTTGTCTCCAACGACGCCAACCAGGTGAACCGTCTTTACGCCAACAACGGCGACGGAACCTTCAGCCCGGTAACCGGCGGCACCCTGGGCAGCGACGCGGGCGTGAATACCGGCCTGAGCAACGGCGATTACGACAATGACGGGCGGTTGGATATTTTCGTGATGGGAAACGGCGTGAACCGGTACCTCTATCACAATGAGACCCAGAACGGGTACCACTGGATCAAAATACGCTGTAAGGGGATCAAGGGCGATCCTACCACGCCCGGCTCCAACCGCTCCGGCATCGGGGCGATGGTGCAGGCGCGGGCGATGATCGGCGGAAGCGCGGCGTACCAATTACGGGAAGTCTCCGCGCAGAACAGCTTCAACGGGCACAACAGCCTGACGGTGCATTTCGGCTTGAAAGACGCTGCACTGCTTGATACGCTGAGAATTCGCTGGCCGTCCGGCATCGTGGACGTTTACACCAATGTTGCCGCGAATCAATATTACGAGGCCACGGAAAGCACCGGCCTGGTTCCCCTGGCGATTACCTCCCTCGAGAGTGCTCCCTCCCGGCTTACCGGAACGTTCGAGTTGCGGGCGAATTATCCCAATCCCTTCAACCCTTCCACGAACATCGAATTCCGAATCGCCGATTACGGATGGGTGGAATTGAAGATTTACGATATTACCGGGCAGTGGGTACGCACCCTGGTAAGCGAGCGCAAAACTCCGGGCGATTATACCGTGCAGTGGGACGGAAGCGATCATTCCGGGCGCCCGGTAAGCGCCGGAATTTACCTCTACCGACTGCGAACAGGAGAATACAGCGCGATGAACAAAATGCTGCTGGTGAAATGATTTTCCCCGCAGTGTTAAACGATATTCTGTTTTTTGCTCGGGAATGACACTTGTTGAGTAGCAAAATCAAAAAGTGCGCAGCAGCGAATTCTGTTTTTACATTCCGCCCTGCCAACCTCCGGCAGGGCTTTGTTTTAAACCGCTCTTTCTCCCAAAAAATAAAAAACCGCTTCCCATTCCGCACCCTATCCCATAATTTCCCAGGCGCGATCCAATATATTGCTGCGCTGATTTTAGCTTTGAATAGCGAGTATAAGTTTTAACGAAGGTACTGCTGCTGATAATGACGGGGAAAAACAGATTATTCGTATTACTCCTGCTGCTGACAGCCTGGAGTTGTGAAACATCCTTCCGGGAGTACAAAGTTACCTTCATGGTGTTTCCGGATTCCCTTCCGGCAGGTTCTACCATTCACCTCACCGGAAACCAGTTCAAATTAGGCAATTGGCGTCCCAATGGACCGGCTCTGGCTCCACAACCGGACGGCAGTTGGACCAAAACTCTTAAGTTTGAAAAAGACGCCCAACTGGAGTATAAATTCACCCGCGGTTCCTGGCGAAATGAAGCGTTCGGCGCCGAAGGCCTGGAATTTCCCAATTTCACGCTTACGGTTACCCGCGACACCACGGTAACGGTAAGAATTCCACACTGGCGCGACACTTACCGGGGCAAAACGGTTCTTTCCTACGAGCGCATGGTGAACAAGGTCGGGAATCTGGAACTGTTCGAGAATTGGCGTTACCATCCCGGCGATGACACTGCCTGGGCCGCCCCGGATTTCGACGACCGGGAGTGGGAAACCGTGAACCCCCTGCTCCCTCCCGATCAATATCCTGCCAGCGGCTGGGAAGGAATCGGCTGGTTTCGCACCCACCTGACCATCGACTCCTCGCTCTGGGCGGTTCCGCTGGCGATCTTCGTCGATCAGGCCGGCGCTTCGGAGGTGTATCTCAACGGAAGGATGCACTATCGTTTTGGGGAAGTAAGCGCGGCGAAGGAAGGAGAGCAGCCCTTTTTTGACCGCACGCCCCGCGCCATTGTCTTCGACAATCAGCACGACCAGGTTTTAGCGGTGCGTTATTCCAACCATTCCGCGGAATATTTAAAACAAATCGGGTATGAAGCCGGTTTTCTCATTCGCCTGGGACATTTGAATTCCTACACCCAGGGGCGTATCGAAGAAGTTCGCAACGCCAGCCTTTCGCAAATCATCTTTTCCGCGGTGCCGCTGACCCTGGCCCTGGTGCACTTGCTGATGTTCATATTCTACCCCGCGGCAAAAGAGAATCTTTTCTATGCCGTCTCCATGATCGGCTTTGCCGCCCTCTCCTACGTTAATTTCCAATTTTTCTTTACCAATAGCGTGCATAGCATCATCTTGCTAAACCGCATTCTGCTCCTCTCCACCCTGACCGCCCTGGTATTCGGATTATTGACCACTTACACCCGGGGATATTCCAAGCTCCCGCGGCACGGGTTCATTTTTGTGGGCGTTGCAGCAATCATCGCCGTCAGCAGTTTATTTTCCCATAGCAAAATAGTGGGGACTATCTTCGACATATTTTTGGGGATTGCCTTAATAGAGCTAATCCGGGTCATTTTTCGCTGCATCTTCCGCATGAAAAAAAGGGAGTGGATTTCCGGCATCGGGTTTTTAGCATTGACCGCCGCGGTGGTCTATCAAATTTTGATCGATGCGAACCTGGTCAGCGCGCCGGGAGGAAGAGAAGTGGTTTACGTGTACGGGGTGTTGGTGCTCAGTATTGCCATGTCGATCAACCTGGCGCGGGATTTTGCGCGCGCCAACCAGCAATTATTGGAAAGCGAGCGCCAGGCCCGGGAGCAGGAAATTCAGCGCCGGCTTTTAGAGGCGGACAACGCCCGCAAAACCGCGGAATTGGAGGAAGCCCGCCGGATTCAGCTTTCCATGCTGCCGGAAAAAGTGCCCCAACTCCCCCACCTGGACATCGCCGTGTACATGAAAACCGCCAGCGAGGTGGGCGGCGATTATTACGATTTCCAGCTCGATTCCAGCGGCATCCTGACCGCCGCCATCGGCGACGCCACCGGCCACGGCACCAGGGCGGGGATTATGGTTACTTTGATGAAAAGCCTGTTCAACACCATGGGCAATACCTTTTACATCCCGGACTTTTTTCACCACTGCACCAGAATGATCCGCAAAATGCACTTAGGCAACCTCTACATGGCCATGATGCTGGTGCGGATTCGCGGCAATAAATTAGTAGCTTCCTCCGCCGGGATGCCCCCGATTCTGATATTCCGGAAACAAACCCGCGCCGTTGAGGAGCTGTTGATCAAGGGAATGCCCCTGGGCGGGCCGGAAGGCTATCCCTACCAGCAAGTGGGGTTGGAATTATCGCCCGGCGATGCGGTGCTGTTGATGTCCGACGGGTTGGAAGAGTTGTTTAACGATAAGTGGGAAATTTTTGACACATCGCGGATCAAAACGGTTTTCGGAGAAGCGGGAGATAGAGATCCGCAGGAAATCATCGCGCACCTGAACGGGGCAGCGGAGCGTTGGCGCAACGGCCGCCCGCAGAACGACGATATGACTTTTGTAGTGATGAGGATGAAGGAGTGAGCGGGAAGATGATTGGGGCGTTGGCACAATGGATTATTGGAGGGATGGGGTATTGGAGTGGTGGAGTATTAGGGTAGAGAGGTCTTGGAGGTTGGAGGAATAATACCTGCAATACTCCATCACTCTATTACGCTAACCCCCCCCATCGCTCCCACCCTCCATCGCCAGGGCAATCGCTCCTAACAGCGCGGTGTCGTATCCCAACCGGCTCAGGCGCACTTGCGGGGCGGGAACGATTTTCAAATGCGCGTGCAGGGCTTCCCGGGCCGGGCGGAGCAGTTTTTCCCCCGCGCCGACGGCCACGCCCCCGCCTAATACGATCACCTCCGGGGCATAGAGCGCCGCTAAGTTGCGCAATCCCTGGCCGAGGTTGTACCTAACCTCCTCCCACTCCCCTTCCGATAATTCCTCCGCCGGTTTTCCGTAAATGCGCCGGATACCATTGCCGGAAACCAGCGCCTCCAGACAATCCGGCGCTCCGCAATCGCACTGTACCCGCTCCGGGTGGGCGCAGCGAAAATTGATCGTCTGGTGTCCCGCCTCCTGATGAACCCCGCCGGCTCCGCGGTAAATTTTCCCGTCGATCAAAAATCCCCCGCCCATGCCGGTGCTGAGGGTGAGATACAACAATCGCGAGGCGGTTTCCTTGCCGAATTTGTATTCGCCTAACGCTGCAACGTTGGTATCCACGTCCACGAAAAAAGGGCAGCGGAATTGGGTTTCCATAATGTTTTTCAGGGGCACGCTGCGCCATTGGGGCTGGTGGAGGGGAGAAACCACCCCGCTTTTATGCTCCAACGGCCCGCCAATCGCCGCCCCCATGGCAATGATGCGGTTATTTTCCCGGAGCTGCGCCGCCAATGTTTTGAGCAGGCTTAAACCCTCCTGCAGATCGTGGGGGGTGTCTGCCCGCAAACGCCGCAGGATCTCACCGCTCTCGTTGGCGGCTGCGGCCATAATTTTGGTTCCGCCAATATCCAGGCCGATGGAAATATTCATTTCTCACTATATCTCCATCGCCAGCCTTATAATCCGCTCCATCAGCTCATTGAATCCGATTCCCACCGCTTTGGCGGCCTTGGGTACCAGGCTGGTGGGGGTCATGCCCGGCAGGGTGTTCACTTCCAAGCAGAAGAACTGCCCGTCATCTTGCAGCCGGAAATCCACCCGGGCGTAGCCGCGGCAGCCCAGGGCGTGATACGCTCCCGCGCCCGCTTCCCGGATTTTCGCCGCCAGCTCTTCCGGCAATTCCGCGGGAACCACGTAGCGGGTTTTACCGCCCTGGTATTTGGCTTCGTAATCGTAGAACCCGCTTTCGGGAATGATTTCGATGATGGGCAGGGCCTCTCCGCCCAGCACCGAAACGGTTAATTCCCTGCCGGGAATGTATTTTTCGACCAGAACGGCGTCGCCAAATTGAAAAGCCCGCTCCAGCGCGGCGCTCAATTCTCCCGGCTGGCGCACGATGGAAAGGCCCACCGTGGAACCCTGCTCGTTCGGCTTCACTACCAGGGGCATTTCCCTTGCGGCAAGTCTGGCGGAATCGACGCCTTCGCGCCTGGAATATTTCTCCCAGGGGGCGGTGGGCACGCCGTTCGCTTGAAAAATCACTTTGGAGAGATGCTTATTCATTCCCAGGCCGCTGGCCAGGGCTCCGCTGCCGGTGTAGGGAATTCCACCGAGGTCGAGCAAGGCGGCGAGTTGGCCGTTCTCCCCGTAGCCCCCGTGCAGGGCGTTGAAAACCACCTCGATTTTTTCCCGCACCAGATACTCCACGGTGCTAAAAATATTGCGATCTAACGCCGGCTTCTCTTTTTCGATTTCCGACGGGGTTACCCGGATAATCTGCCCGGTATCGGCTCCTATGAAATCCACCGGCTTAGCGCCATAGGCGCAATCAATCGCCTGCACGTCATGGCCATTTTCCTTCAGCGCCTTTGCAATGGCAATCCCTGTGGAAAGGGAGACGTCGCGCTCCGCGGAGGTGCCGCCTAATAGGACTGCGATATTCATAGATTTTTGTTTGGTTATTGGTGGTTAGTGGTTGATCAATGTCGTTAGTTGAGGGGTGGTCATAATTATCCGGTAGCGAAATCAAGGAGATTCCGGCATTCGCCGGAATGACAGTCGCCGACCTTGTCACTCCTGCGAATGCAGGAGTCTCCCGCTAAAAGCCAACCCTTTGTTTTTTAAAGAATCGGAATTATGACCACGTATCAACTAACAAATCAAACATACTTTTCCAGCGCCTGGCGGATGAAATTGCATGCTTTGTCTTTCCCGAACACCTCGATTACCGCGGGCAACTCCGGGCCGGAGATCATCCCGGTGAGGGCCACCCGCACCGGTTTCCAAAGCTCCTGCCCCTTGATGCCGGTTTCCTTCTGCACCTCTTTCATGGCCTGGCGAAAAGTATCCATATCTAACCGCTCCAGCGCCTGCGCTTTCTTCAAAAATGCTTCCAAAACCGTTTTAACGCCGGGGGTTTTCAGGTGCGCCAGGGCTTCCGGCTCGCTGATTTCCAGGAGGTCTTGATAGAAAATCGCGGCGGCGGCATACACCTCGTCGCCGCGATTGATCTTCTGGTACACCGCCCGGATAATTTTGCGGGTTTTCCCGGCGTCGGAAACGTCTGCCCCGGCTTTTTGCAGAAAGGGAGTTAAAAACGCCGCCGCTTCGTCTTCGGAAAGCTGGCGGAGATAGTGCCCGTTCATCCAGTTGAGTTTGGCAAGGTCGAAAACCGCCCCGGCCTTATTCACCCGCTCCAGGGAAAATTCTTGTACCAGTTCCTCAAGGGTAAAAATTTCCCGGTCCGTGCCGGGATTCCACCCTAACAGCGCCACAAAATTGATCAACGCCTGCGGCAAATAGCCCTTGTCGCGGTAATCTTCCACGGCCACGTCGCCCTGGCGCTTGCTCAGCTTGCTGCGATCCGGGTTCAGCAGCAGCGATAAATGCGCCATTTTCGGAGGCTCCCATCCAAAGGATTTGTAAAGCTGGATATGCTTGGGCACACTTAGCAGCCACTCTTCCCCGCGAATGATGTGGGTAATTCCCATCAGGTGGTCGTCCACCACGTTGGCGAGGTGATAGGTCGGAAAACCGTCGGATTTGAGCAGGATTTGATCGTCAATCAATTCATTTTGGAAGGAGACCGTTCCGCGGATGAGGTCTTCTACCACGGTTTCCCCGTCCGGGGGCATTTTCATCCGCACCACCCGGGAGATATTGGCGGACAACTTTTGATTCACCTCTTCCGGGCTTAAACGGCGACAGGTTCCGTCGTATTTGGGGGTCAATCCCCGGGCGGCCTGGCGTTCCCGCATGGCTTCTAACTCTTCGGGGGTGCAGAAACAGTAGTAGGCGTGGCCGGATTGCAGCAGTTTTTGCGCGTGTTCCCGGTAAATTTGCACGCGCTGCGATTGGATGTAAGGACCATGGCCGCCGCCGACGTCGGGGCCTTCATCATAGTGCAATCCCGCCCATTTAAGGCTGGCCAGCAATTGCTCCGTCGCGCCTTCCACGTAGCGGGTTTGGTCGGTGTCTTCGATCCGCAAGATGAATTTGCCGCCCTGGCGCCGGGCAAACAGGTAATTGAACAGGGCGGTTCGCAGCCCCCCCACGTGCAAAAAACCGGTGGGACTGGGCGCGAAGCGGGTGCGCACGGTATCAGACATCTCTTTTTTGCTCCGGTTTGAAGATGAAGTAGATTGTGTCTCACTCTACGGATTCCGGTAATTGAGCGGGCGCGAAGCTCCACCCCGGTCTTTCAAATCCTTACCGCGCCAGCCGGTCCCTTCTAAAAAAGAAGTAATACACCCCATAGCCAACCAGCAATATCGCCAACCCGGAAAGAACAAACTTATTATAAGCGTTGATATATTTCAAAATCTCCTCCCAGCTCTTTCCGATGAAGGCGCCCGCGTAGATAATCGCCGCATTCCATAGCAACGAGCTTAGCGTTGACAACAGCGCCACCTTGAGGATGTTCAGCTTTGCCAATCCCGCTGAAATCGAAATGACCGAACGAACCCCGCTCAGGAAGCGGTTAGCCAGAATAAGGGAGTAACCATATTTTTGCAGCCAGCGATCGGCTTTTCCCAGGCGGGATTTTTTCAGCCAGCGAATATTACGTTTCTCAAAAAAGCCCCACCCTAACCAGTAGGCGATCAGGAACAGGGTCAGGAACCCGGCCACGCTTCCCAGGGTGGTGCTAATAAGAACTCCCCAATAATTCAGATGGCCTCTCCCCACAAAATATGCGCCGATCAGCGTTACCGTATCGCCGGGAACCGGGGGCAGCAGGTTCTCCCCTATCGCGCTCAGGAAGAGCAATCCATACGCCAGCAAGGGATTTTCCTGGGGGATGCGCGTAAACTGGTCGAAGAGCTCATTCCACATAGTGTATGAATACCGATGGCTTCGCCGTCATTTGCTGCGCGTCATTGGCTTCGCCGTCATTCGCTTCGCTGCCATTCATTGTCATTTGCCTTCGGCGTCATTTAGTGCTTCTCCAATGACTATCAATGACAACGCAGTGAATGACACGAAGCAAATGACGGCGAAGCCAAATGACGCGCAGCTTACCGATCCGATTTCTCGATTTTCGCCCAGGAGTCTTTCAGCGAAACCGTACGATTGAATACCCGTTTTCCTTTCGAAGAATCCGGGTCAACGCAGAAATACCCGTGGCGCAAAAACTGGCAGCGGCTGCCCGGCGCGGCATCGGCCAGGGAAGGCTCGACCATGCAATCGGCGAGGATTTCCAGGGAATTGGGGTTGATATTATCCAGAAAGGTTTTGCCTTCTTCAACTGCTTCCGGGTCCGGTTTGGTAAATAAATGGTCATAGAGGCGCGCTTCCGCCGGGATGGCATGGGCGGCAGAGACCCAGTGCAGGGTTCCCTTGACGATGCGCCCGTCGTTGGACCACCCCCCACGGGTTTTGGGATCGTAGGTGCAATGCAATTCCAATATCTCGCCAGTGCTTTGATCTTTCACCACATCCACGCAGGTGATGTAGTAGCCGTGCTTCAAGCGCACTTCTTTACCGGGCGCTAAACGATGGTATTTTTTCGGGGCGTCTTCCCGGAAATCATCCCGCTCGATGTAGAGCACTCGCGAGAAAGGCAGTTTTCGGGTTCCCATGGATTCGTCTTCCGGGTTGTTCACCGCCTCCATTTCCTCTACCTGGCCCTCCGGGTAGTTCACCAGCACTACCTTGAGAGGGCGCAACACCGCCATCACCCGGGGGGCGCGTTTGTTCAGGTCATCTCTTAAGCAGTGCTCTAAAAAAGAGATGTCCACGGTGCTGTCCGCCTTGGCCACCCCGATTCGTTCGGCAAAGTCGCGGATCGCTTCCGGAGTGTAACCGCGCCGGCGCAGCCCGGCGATGGTGGGCATGCGGGGATCGTCCCAGCCGCGCACCCGGCCTTCCTGCACCAATTGCAGCAGCTTGCGCTTGCTCATCACCGTGTAAGTCAGGTTCAGGCGGGCAAATTCGATTTGCTGCGGCGCGTAAATTCCTAATTGCTCCACAAACCAGTTGTACAGGGGGCGATGGTCTTCGAATTCTAAGGTGCAAATGGAATGAGTAATTTTTTCAATCGAGTCGGATTGCCCGTGCGCCCAGTCGTACATCGGGTAGATGCACCACTCGTCGCCGGTGCGGTGATGGGCGGCGTGGAGGATGCGGTACATCACCGGGTCGCGCATATTTAGATTCGGGGAAGCCATGTCGATCTTCGCCCGCAAAACCCGGGAACCGTCGGGAAACTTCCCGGCCTTCATGCGCCGGAACAGGTCCAGATTTTCTTCCACGGAACGGTTGCGATAGGGGCTTTCCTTGCCGGGACGGGTGAGGGTGCCGCGGTATTCGCGGATTTCATCCGCGCCCAGGTCATCCACGTAGGCTTTGCCGGCCTCGATCAGTTGAATCGCCCACTCGTAGAGCTGCTGAAAATAATCCGAAGCGTAGTAAAGGCGATCCTGCCAGTCGAAGCCCAGCCAGCGCACGTTTTCGATGATGGCGTCGATGTATTCCTGCTCTTCTTTGATAGGATTGGTATCATCGAAGCGCAGGTTGCACAGCCCGCCATATTCCTGCGCCAGCCCGAAATTCAGGCAGATGGATTTGGCGTGGCCGATGTGCAAATACCCGTTCGGCTCCGGCGGGAAGCGGGTATGCACCCGCCCGCCGTATTTGTTGGTTTCCAGGTCTTTATCAATAATGGCCCGGATGAAATTGGTCGGGGCAGAGGAATTCGCCGGTTCTTTTTTCCCGGTCCCTGTGCCGGTGGATTTTTCTTTCTTGATCTCTTCCGTTTTCATCATAACCGCGTTCCTATGTTTTGCTCATCTCTCCCAAATAATTCAATGCCATTATCGACCGGATGCCATGCCGCTTGATCGCTGTGAACAAATGTTCGACGTAATCGATCAACCATCCTGCTTTAAATGGCTTCAATAATACAAAAAGATGCACTTTGAAACAAGGGGGAAAGCGGGAAAAACCGAATCCGGGCAGATTGATCTTTGAACCACGAATTTTACAAATTTACACGAATTATACTGCACGCGGGCATAAATTGAGGTTTTTATACTGCGAACAGTCAAAAACTTAATGTTTTTCGCAAAGCCCGCAAAGAAATGCTCCATCCAATAGATAATTTGCGGTCTTAGCGTCTTTGCGAGAGATAAAAAAGCGCAATTAATGGCCGTTTCCAGTATATATCCGCGTAATTCGCGGTTTATTTTTGAATCTGCGCCAGGTTGAAAAGAAGTTGGGTAATAGCGGCAGGAAAGGCCAGACGGAAGGGGCCGCAATCTGTCATGCGTCAAACAAGGGCAGGGTCGGAAACTTCACTCCGGTTTCTGTTCAGCGCCGGATTTTCCCCCCGCGCCTAACAGAACTCCCATCATCATACCGTAGGCGGTGCTGACGTAGGGGCTGCTGGTAATCGGGCAGGTTCCGGTGCGGCAGCCGATGAAGTAGTAATATGCGAATCCCAACAGCGCTCCGGCAAGGCCAAAAAGGGCGGGTTTGAAGAGGATTTTTTTCCAGTTTTGCTTCAGGTTCATTGTTGCCATACTCCTGTTCTCAGCCCGGCTCACCACGGGCTTCGTCAATCTGAGATTACGATGATTTGCCGATCCGTTTATTCAATTCCGCGACAATCTCCGCGACATTCTCGATTCCCTTGATCTTCGCATTTTCCGCAATGGTTCCCCACACCGGCTCTCCGCAGGCGATACACTTGATGCCGAACTCGCTGAGCGGGCGCACCAATTCCGGAAATTCCTCAACGATCTCTTCAATGGAGGTTTCGGGGGTAATTTTCGCCATCGCCATACTCATCCTCGATCACTTCTCTACCGGGTATCCTTTATTATTCCATTCCACCATCCCGCCCTTGACGGCCGCCAGATTCGTGAACCCCCGGGAGCGCAAATATTCCGCGGCTTTGCCGCTGCGATTCACGGTGCGGCATATCAAGATAACCGGTTGATTTTTCAAGGAATCGATTTGGGAAGCCCAGGTCTGGATTTCCTGCACCGGTTTCAACTGTGCGCCGGCAATATGTCCCAGCGGGCCGGTGAATTCTTCTTGCGTGCGAACGTCGATAACAATCGCGTCCGGCTGGTTTTGAAGGATTTGATAAACTTCCTCAACCGATAAGTGTTGAACCGCGGGAGCGTTTTGGGCGAGGCTGTCGGGGGAGTGTTGGGCTTCGCTGCACCCCCACCCTCCGAAGGCAGCGAGAGCAAATACGAAACAGGCATAACGGCAGGCCAGAAATTTTCTCATCTTTATTATCTTCTCCTGTACTTAGGGTTTTTATTCCCGGGCGCGTGAAATTTTTTCCGCCGGGCGTAGGTATAGATGCCCACTGCCGCGGGAAGGTTACAAGCGCTTGCGGCGTTGAATTTTGTTCTCCGTTCCGTTGAGCAATCGCTTGATGTTGGAGCGGTGAGTGTAAATAATCAATGCCGGGATGAACAGGCTGAAGAGCAGCAATTGCCCGGGAACGCTCCCGCCCATCGCAAATCGTTGCACAAACAACACTACCGGTAAGGTTAGCGAGGCCAGGATGGAGCCGAGCGAGACGTAGCGCGTGGCCGCTGCCACGATCACGAAAACGCCCAGGCAGATGAGCACCGCCAGCGGCGCCAGGCCGATCACCATGCCCGCGCCGGTTCCCACCCCTTTGCCGCCTTTGAACCCGGCAAAAATGGTCCAGATGTGCCCGAACACCGCGCTCAACCCGGCGAGAATCTGAAAATTGACCGTGTCCCAGCCCAGGCCGGTTTGCGCGCCTAACTGGGCGAACCAAACCGTGGGAATCAGCCCTTTCAGCATGTCGATCAGCAAGACAACCACCCCGGTTTTCCATCCTAACAGCCGGAACACGTTGGTAGCCCCGGCATTGCCGCTGCCCTTCGCATCTTTGCGGATGTCATAATCCTTTCCCCGCAATATTTTTCCGGCAATGATGCTGGTAGGAATGGAGCCGATGAGGTAGCTTAAAACAATCATTCCTAAAAGATAGATCATAGAAATTCCCTATTTCATGTCTCGAATTTGATTACGTCTCTTTCAACTGTGTCATAGATTTTATCAATTTTTTCTTGTATCTCGATAGTCTTCGCCAGGGCGGTAACGATCCGGCAATACTGCCGGGGGTCCTCCATGATTCGGCCCTTGCGGTCTTTCAAAAATTTGTGGAGCGCCTGGTACCCGCCGATGTGGTATTGCCAGACTTCCGGGGCAATACCCTCGAAATATTTCTCGTTGTTGATATGTACCTGCTGTTCCGCTTCGCGGTATTGAATTTTTTCGACCCGGTCATTGTCACCGCTGCCCTGGTATTTGGCGGTGGGAGGATTCAATGACTCGCTTTTGAGCAGGTGCAGCTCCGCCAACTGCCGGCCGTATTCGGCAAAGGTTTGGAAAATTTCTTGATCGGCGGTGAAGGGCGCTCGCGGAAAATCAATTCTCAGAAATTCGGCGTATTTTTCGCGATAGCTATTGCTGTATAATACGGCATAGACGTAATACAAAACATCTTCCGGGGCAAGATCTTTCCCCTGCACCTCTTTGAGCCTTTGAAAAATTTGCGGGGCAATATTGGACGTTCGGCTTTTTTTGCCATAGAGAACTTTCGGCTCAAAAAGGCTCATGGTGATTCCAACCTTTTGGGGGTTGGCTTCTTTTTCGGGGTAGAGGTAGAGGGGGAACAGGTAATTCACTTCTTTGAGCGAAACGCTATGGTGAGTAATCATCGTTTCACTAATAAAAGCATGTTCCCAGTCCTTATTTCCTTCGACTCTTTTACTTAATCCCAATCCAATATTTTCTTGCAACATGTGGCGCATCACTTCCGGGCGCGGCATACAATGAAAGCCGCGGCTTCGACCGGTGTAGTAGGTAAAGCGAATATCAAAGGGCCGGTACAGGATTGGTCGAATGTTCTTTCTGTCCAATCCACTATCTTGTAAATCCTTTTGGGCAAAAGTTACTTTCCAGTCCCTGGCGTCTTTTCCCAGGCCATAAGCATTTCTCGCCACTTCAGGGTCAAGTTTCGCAAAATTCAGAACCGTGGTGTAAATTTCCTGCTCGCTCCATCTAATGGTCAAATCATCCCTGGCCGTTACGATTCCCACACTATTCACCGGAAAAATCTCATTGATTTTTTTCCATTCGAGATAGTGTGCGATTCGTGCAGTATCCCGTTTGATAAAGAAGTAGTAAGGTTTTTCCGGCCGGAGGGGAGAATAATTCTTTTTCTTGAATAGATGGCTATTCAGCCAGTCGTATTTTGCTTCCCGCAGCCCATACAACTCCTGATGATGCACCGCACAGCCTTTCTTTCCCCTCGCTTTGACGAACAGCGCAATGGCCACGCCCTGGCGAATGTCGAACATGTTCTCGTCTTTACTGCCATCGGGAGCGGTCTCTTTTTTCAAACTGTTGCCGTGCAAATCGAGAAGGTAGATTTCGTTAAAAGTATTCATCAAGCTCCGGCGCATTCCGCGAAAGGTGGGGTTGTCCAGGTAGCTGTGGTTGGTAATCATGCCCACAATGCCCTGCCCGGCCTGGTGGATTTTCCACTGCGCAAAACGCAGAAATTTGACGTAATCGTCTTGCAGCCATTTCGGGTTCTTCTCGCCCAACGGTTTGCCGTCCAGCTTGTAGTAGCTCTGCGCGCCGTCGAGGTCCTCTTTTAACAGCCGCTCAGTCCATTCATTAACGTTGGCGGACATGCCGCTATAGGGCGGGTTGCCTAAAATCACCAGGATCGGCTGTTCTTTCTTCACCCTTCCGGCGAGATGGCTCTCCTCGCTCAAGGAGCTAAGCCCGGGAATTTCGATCTGTTGAAGCTCTTCCATCTCCAGGGCGTTGGTCAGGTAGAGCTTAAACCGTTCCTCATCGCCCAGGCGATAGCCTAATTCTTCTAACAGAAAGCTCATTTTGAGGTGGCCGATAGCGTAAGGGGCCATCATCAATTCAAAGGCATAGAAATTCGGCAGAATCTGCTTTTTGAAAAGGTTATGCACCCCTCCCGCGCCGTACTTTTGGGTGTATTCCTGGATTGCGGTCTTGATGGCTTCCGCGGGAAAGGTGAGCGTGCCGCCGGCCGGGTCCAACAGGGTGACGGCGGGGCTGGCCAGGCCGTCGGGCAAATCGAAATGGGATTTCAGAAGGGAGTGAACCGAGCGAACGATATAGCCGACTACCGGTTCCGGGGTGTAATAGACGCCCCGTTTTTCGCGGATTTCCGGGTCGTAGGCGGAAAGAAAGGTCTCGTAAAAATGGATGATCGGGTCGCTGCCCCTGCCCTCCCGGAAATATTGGTGCAGAATTTTCTTCACCTCGGTTACTTTGAGCACTTCCGCGAGGTCGTCAACGATGATTTGCAGCGATTTGGGCGGGTCCTCCAGGGAGATAAACCGGAATACGTCGCGCAGGATGCCGATGGTGTGGGGAATATATTTGAAGGCCAGCTCGCGATTAAATTCGGCATTGGCGCGGGTTCGCGCGGCAAACAATCCGTAGGCGAGGGTCTGGGCGTACAAATCGGCAAACTGCTCTTTCCTCAAAGTGGCGATCAAGTACTTTTTGAACGCTTCATAAAATCCCAGGAGCGTTTTTTTGCCCTCTTTTTCCTCTTCCGCAAGCTCGATGCTGATAACTTCATCGCGCAGAAAGCGGGTTCGCTTTGCCAGCTCTACCGCCAACTGCTTTGCGCTGCGCACGGCGGGGAGGGAGAAAGAAAAGAACGTTTCCAGCAGCTTGAAAAAAGCCGCTTCGTTTTCAAGCGGCGGCGCGGTTTTCAATTTCCGGGCAATGAGCGGGCGGCCGATGGTTACTTTTTCAACCCGGCTGCCCTCGCGGTACAGCCGGAATTCGTAAAAATTGGTCAGGATCAGGTTGGGGAAGGTGGAAAGGTAGCGCTGCAACTGTTCGGATTCCTCCACGCCATCCAGGTTGCTTACCGCGGGGGCCTTGGCTTCGATGTAGCCGGTAACGTGGTATTTCCCGTCCCAAATGCGAAAATCGGGGTTCCCGGCTTCGGTTGGCTTGGGGAGAATGGTGATAATGGGATTTTTGATCCGCTTTGCTTCTGTAAATTGCAGCAATAGAGCTTCCAGGTGCTTATAGAAGCTCTCTTCCCTCGCGTCGCCTTTGTTCAGGGTAGATTGCAGATTTTCCAGGTAGCCTTTTAGCATCGAATGCCTTTTTTGAAATTGGAGTGTCAAACTTCAGTTTGACTTCTTCACTCTCCCGATGGAATAAAACTGATGAGAAAACTGCCTTCCAAAATCCAGCAGCGCCTGCCGGTGCTGCGCCTCGATGATGAAA